>CANIBQ010000005.1 GCA_947465645.1 Acidobacteriota bacterium
CGTCACAACGGGTGCGATCGGAGCAGGACGTTCTCATCCAGCTCGAACGGGACTGGGATGAGGCGTTTCACCGGAATGATGCGCGGTTCATCGAGTCGATCCTCGCCGACGAATTCATGGTCACCTACCCCGACGGCACGCGTGGCGACAAGGCGAAGGAGCTGGAACTCGCCACCGTCAACCAGCCGATCGAATCGTCCCGGCTGGATGAGTTCACGGTGAAGGTGTATCGCGACACCGCGGTGGTGTGGTTTACCCAGCACCTGGTCGGCATGCGCGAGGGGCAGAAGCTGGAGCTCACGTTCCGCTACATGGACGTCTTCGTCTTCCGCTACGGCCGGTGGCAGTGTGTGGCGAGCCAGAGCACCAGGGTGAGCGGCACGGCCTGACGTTCTGCTAGGATTCACCCCGATGATGTGCGGACACGACCACCACGCCTACTCACGACGCCGTTTCATCGGCACGATGGCGGCCGCGGGGGCCGGCGCGTTGCTGCCGGCGACAACGCTGCTGTCGCAGGCGCCGGCGGGCAACCGCGGACTGATCGACGTCCACCACCATCTGCTGCCGCCCACATTCATCACGGCGACGAAAGGCCGTTTCGTCAACCCGGCGCAGATCGCCGCGTGGTCGCTCGAGAAAGCCATGGCGGAGATGGATGCCAACGGCGTGGCGATGGCATTTGCCTCCGTGACGCAGCCCGGCGTCTGGCTTGGTGGCGGCCGCGAGGCGGCACGCACGCTGTCGCGCGAATGCAACGAGTACCAGGCGCGTGTGGTCCAGGATCACCCCGGGCGGTTCGGTGCCTTTGCCGTGCTGCCGCTGCCGGATCAGGAAGGCAGCCTGCGCGAGCTCGAATACGCGCTCGACACGCTCAAGGCCGACGGCATCGGCCTGCTGACCAGCTATGAGGACAAGTGGCTTGGCGACCCGGTGTTCATGCCGGTGCTCGAGGAGCTGAATCGCCGGCGCGCCGTCGTCTACGTCCATCCGAACGCGGCCGACTGCTGCCGGACGCTCATGCCGGCGGTGTCGCCGAACCTGGTCGAGTACCCGCATGACACGACGCGAGCGATCACGAACCTGCTCTTCACGGGCGCGCTCAATCGCCTGCGCGATATCCGCTTCATCTTTTCGCACGGCGGCGGCACGCTGCCGATGCTCGCCGGGCGCATCGCGCAGCTCGCCACGCCGCGCGACATCGAGAAGATCCCGAACGGCGTCGAAGCCGAGCTGAAGCGGCTTTACTTCGAGATCGCGAACACGGCGCATCGCCCCGCCATCGCCGCCCTCAAGGAGGTCGCGCCGATCTCCCAGATCATGTTCGGCACCGACTATCCTTTCGTGCCGATCCGCTCGACAGCGGAGGGGATCACGAAGGTGGGCCTCTCGGCGGCGGAGCAGCGCGCGATCGGGTTCGAAAACGCACTCGCGCTGCTTCCGCGGGCAAGGCTCCGCGCCCAGGCGTAGAACGAGCGATCCATGGCCGGCTTGTCCCGAGCGGAGTCGAGGGGCCGCCACGTCGCGCTGATTCGCGGCATCAACGTCGGGCGAGCCAAGCGCGTCGCGATGGCCGATCTCAGGGATCTGGTCGAGATGCTGGGTTACGTGGACGTCTCCACGCTGCTCAACAGTGGCAACATCCTCTTCACCATTCCTCGCGGATCCGGCACGGGTGCCGCCGGGCGCATCGAGCGCGCGCTCCTGGCCCGCCTCGCCATTGCCGCACGCGTCGTGGTGCTCTCCGCCGCCGACGTCGCGGCCATCGTCCGCGAACATTCCCTGGGCGCGGTGGCACGCGACCCGAGCCGTCTGATGGTCACCGTCATGACCGATTCCGCTGACCGGCCGAAGCTCGTGCCTTTGTCGCGGCAGAAGTGGGCTCCGGAGGCGCTGGCCGTCGGCAGCCGCGCCGCATATCTCTGGTGCCCGGACGGAATCATCAAGAGTCCTCTCTTCGCCGCTGTGAGCAAGGCGCTCGGCGATCGAATGACGAGCCGCAACTGGACTACCATGACCAAACTCCACGCGCTCGCCGAGGCCTCCACCAGATGACCACTCCCGCGGATTGCTGCCGCGTCTTTCGTCAGCTCCACGAGTCGGGCTGCTTCGTCATTCCCAATCCCTGGGATGTGGGCAGCGCGAAGGTGCTCGTGCAGTTCGGATTCAAGGCGCTGGCGACGACGAGCGCCGGGTGTGCGTGGGCGCTTGGCCGCGCCGACCATGGCATCACGCTCGAGGACAAGCTCGCGCATCTGCGAGCGATGAGCGCAGCAGTGAACGTCCCTGTCAACGCGGATTTCGAAGGCGGTTTTGCGACCGATCCCGAGGCCGTCGCCGCCAGTGTGACCGCGGCAACGGCCACCGGAATCGCCGGCCTCTCGATCGAGGACTCGAGCCACGATGCCGCAACGCCGCTGTTCGATTTCGCGCTGTCCGTCGAGCGGATGCGGGCGGCGCGGCGAGCCATCGACAACAGCGGAACCGGCGTCCTGCTGACAGGCCGATCGGAGGGGTTTCTCGTCGGGCGTCCCGATCTCGCCGAGACGGTCAGGCGGCTCATTGCCTACGCCGAAGCGGGAGCGGATTGCCTGTATGCGCCAGGCCTGCGGAGCCTCGACGACATCAGGGCGGTCGTGAAAGCGGTGGCCCCCACGCCCGTCAACGTGCTCGTCGCGAGCGACTTTACGACGGTGCCTCAATTGGCCGACGCGGGTGTGCGGCGGGTCAGCGTCGGCAGCGCGCTCGCTCGTGTGGCTTGGGCGGGCTTCCTGCAGTCGGCCAGCGAGATCGCCGAGCGCGGCACTTTCACCGGGTTTGCAGCCGCGGTCCCGCATCCCGACCTGAACAGGCGATTCAGCTCGTAGCAGGATTCACGTGGCGTTTCGCAGGCAGCTCATGGAGTTTCTGTCGGACACGCCGCGGTCGGCATCGTGGCTGGCGCGGGAGCTCGGCATCAAGCGTGGCGACGTCGAAGAAGACCTCCGTCACCTCCTGCGTTCCGCACGGGCCGCGGGCCACGACATCGAGATCGTGCCGGCCCGCTGCAAGACGTGTGAGTTTGTGTTTGATGAGGAGCGGCTGCAGAAGCCGAGCCGATGCCCGGCATGCAAGGCCACGCGGCTCTACGAGCCGATGATCAGGATTCGCCCAGCCAGATGACCAAACGTGATCGGACCGGATTCGATGGCCGTCGGCATCAAAATAGTCGGAGGTAGTGTCATGCGCATGATGCGGCGCGCGCCTTTAGGGCGCGCGGGTTTCGCTGCTGCCGTCGCGCTCGTCGTGCTCTTCGGCGCTGGTGTCGCGCCGGCGTCCGGCCAGGATGCCGATACGATTCTGGTGAACGGGTCACCTGGGCGATGAACGGCGTCCGTGGGCAGCGGCCGGAGCAGGACAAGGAGAAGTATTACCAGGTCGTTCGCTGGGCTGCGAGCCGCGGATTGGCAGTCACGATGCACTGGGACGGCGACGAGAACGTCGACGAACTGCTGGGCATCTGGGAGCGCGTCAACAGCGAGTTCCCGATTCGCCCGCTCCGCTGGACGATCGCGCATCTCAACGATGCGTCGCCCAAGACCCTGGAGCGGATGAAGAGGCTCGGCATCGGCTGGAACGTGCAGGGTGCCATGTACAACGCAGGCGATGGCGGCCAGCAACCCGCTGGGGCGGTGCGCATGCCTCCGGTCGTGACCGGGAACAAGATCGGCGTGATGATCGGCGCCGGCACCGATGCGCACCGTGTCTCCACCTACAACCCCTTCACCGTGCTGCAGTGGTTTCTCGACGGCAAGACCGCCGGCGGAACCCCGCTCCGCGGGCCAGCGGAAACGCCAAGCCGCGCCGACGCGCTTCGCTTCTACACCATCGGCAGCGCGTGGGCGTCCGGAGACGAAGACATCCGTGGATCGCTGGAAGTCGGGAAGCAGGCCGATCTCGCCGTGTTGTCCAGCGACTACATGACCGTTCCCGTGGACCAAATCGGCGGCATCGCGTCGGTGCTGACGATGCTTGGTGGCAAGGTCGTGTACACGGCGCCTACCGCGCCGCGATAGCGGCGCCTATAGTTGGATTGGTGATTGTGCGCGCGTTCGTCATCGCGGTCGCCCTGTGTGCCTGGGCATCGTCAGAGGCGGTGGCCCAGGAGCCCCGGTTCGACCTCGGTGTCCAGGTGTCGTCGGTCAATTCGAGTGAGTTCGACGAATCCTAGCGCATCACCTGAAATTGACAGCCCATAGGGCGGATGCTAAGGTCACGCTGCTCTTTACAAGGGAGATTGTCGAGATGACGCGTGCTGCAGGGGTTCTTTGCTGTGTTGCCCTGATTTTCTTCCTCACGATTGCGGCCGCTTCCGCGCAGATGGCGACGGCCGAATTGAACGGTCGGGTCACCGATTCAAGTGGTGCCGTGCTTCCAGGTGTCACTGTCACCGCGACGCAAACCGCTACCGGCCTGGTGCGCACGGTCACGACCGACGGCGAGGGCAACTACATCATCTCGAATCTGCCGACGGGCCCGTATCGCCTCGAAGTCTCGCTTCAGGGATTCAAGAGCTACGTGCAGACGGGGCTGGTGCTGCAGGTTGGCGCGACGCCGACGGTCAACGCGGCGCTGGAGCTTGGCTCGCTCGAAGAGTCGGTCACGGTTGAAGCCGCCGCGCCGATCGTGGATGTCCGCAGCGCCGGCATCAGCGAGGTGGTCGAGAACGAACGGATCGTCGAGCTGCCCCTGCAGGGACGCCAGGTCACCGACCTGCTGGTCATTTCCGGTGCGGCCGTCAATACGGGAGCCGTCAGCAGCCGGGGCACGCCGGGTGGCGTGAACATCTCGGTCGCCGGCGGCCTGTCGACGGGCGTCGGTTACAGCCTCGATGGCGCGGTGCACAGCAACCCGCAACAGAACGCGAACCTCCCGCTGCCGTTTCCGGACGCGCTGCAGGAGTTCCGCGTCTCGACCAGCGGCCTGACCGCGCAGAACGGAGTTCACTCAGGCGCTGCGGTCAGCGCCGTGACAAAGTCGGGCACCAACCGTTTCTCGGGCAACGCGTTCGAGTTCCTGCGCCACCACCGGTTCAACGCGACCAGCCCGTTTGCCCGGATCGGGCCCGACGGCAAGCGGTTTGACGACGGCCTCAAGCGCAACCAATTCGGCGGCACGTTCGGCGGACCGGTGCTGAAGGACAGGATGTTCTTCTTCGTCGCGTACCAGGGCACCGCGCTGCGCCAGCGACCGGCGTCGAACGTGGCCAACGTGCCCACCGCCGCGATGCTGGCGGGCGATTTCACCACCTTTGCATCTCCGCAGTGCAACGGCGGCCGCCAGATCACCCTGCGGGCGCCCTTTGTGAACAACCAGATCAATCCGGCGCTCTACAGCCCCGCCGCGATGAATCTCGCCAGGCGGCTCCCGAGCACGACCGACCCCTGCGGTCTGATCACGTTCGACGTCAAGTCCGACCGCGACGAAGCGCAACCGATCGTCAGGGTCGACTACCAGATGGGCGCGTCGCACTCGATCTTCGGACGGTACATGGGCAGCAAGTACTCGCAGCCGCCCGGCTACGCCGGGGGTTCCGACAGCATCCTGAAGACCGACGTGCCTGGCGCGGACGACATGGTGCACTCGATGACGGCGGGCGAGACCACGATCTTCAGTTCGTCGGTCGTCAACGCGTTGCGGTTCGCGGTCAACAAGACCAAGGTCGACAACTACCAGACGCCGTTCTTCTCGCCCTCGGACCTCGGCGTCAAGATGTACAGCTACCTGCCGGGCTTCATGCCGGTGAATGTCACCGGCGGGTTCATCCTCTATTCCGGGACGAATACCAACGCCCTGTTCTTCAACGATACCTACCAGGTCGCCGACGATCTCACCGTGGTGAAGGGCCGTCACCAGTTCGGCGTCGGCGCGAATGTGCAGTACTGGAAGGGCGACTACACGTCCACCTCGCGAGCCAGCGGAAACTGGATTTTCAACGGTTCGGCGACCGGCCTGGGGCTCGCCGATTTGCTCACGGGCCGCGTGACCACCGTCGAGCACGGCGGACTGGGCAAGCTCCCCGTCAACAGCACGTATGTGGGGGTGTACGCGCAGGACGCCTGGCGCGTGACCAGCCGACTCACGGTGAATGCCGGGCTTCGCTGGGAGCCGTTCTTCGGGCAGAACGTCGAGAACGGCGTGATCTCCGTCTTCAATATGGAGAACTTCCAGCAGGGCATCAGGAGCAAGGTGTTCCTCAACGCGCCGGCCGGCCTTCTCTACGCCGGCGACGAGGGATTCCCCAAGAACGGGAAGACGGGCCTGGACAAGCAGTGGTGGAACATCTCGCCGCGTGGCGGCGTCGCCTGGGACGTGCGCGGCGATGGCCGCCTGGCGGTCCGCTCGTCCTATGCAATGGCCTATGACTTCATGTCGGGGGAGTACCACAACATCAACGCCAACGCGCCGCCGTTCGGCAACCGCTCCCTGATCACGGATCCGCCCGGACGCATGGATGACCCGTACGGGCACCTCGGCGGCGACCCCCACCCGATCGTCACAGGCCCGACCACGGCCTACGTGCCCTTCGGCACATTCGGGACGATGGACCCTGGCATCAACTCGCCGCGCATTCAATCGTGGAACGTCACGGTGGAACAGCAGATCGGCTTGCAGTGGGGCGTCGCGGCCAGCTACCTCGGGAGCCACTCGGACCGGCTGTGGGCGCAGGTGGCGCTCAACCCCGGCATCTACATGGGGCCCGGTCCCTGCACGATCCGCGGAGTGTCGTATCCCGTATGCTCGACCAACGCGAACCTGAACCAGCGGCGCCTGCTCAACGAGGTAAACCCGCGGGACGCCGCCTTCATCGGTGCCCTGGATCTCAATACTGACGTCGGCTATCAGAACTACAGCGGCCTGAAGCTGTCGGCGCAGCGGCGATCCGCAGGCGGCTTGAGCTTGAACGGCAACTACACATGGTCCGTCTGCAAGGGCACGCCGACCGCTGAGACGTTCAACCAGCAGAGCGCCGGCTACCTGAAGCCGGACGACCCATCGTTCGACGCGGGCTATTGCAACCAGGACCGGACGCACCTGGCGACGTTGACGATGGGATACGAGACGCCAGAGGTCGGCCCCGCCGCGTTGCGGGCGATTGCGTCACACTGGCGGGTCTCGGGAATCGTGTCCGCGCGCTCCGGTAGCCGCCTCAACATCATCACCGGCCAGGACAACGCGTTCACCGGCCTTGCCAACCAGCGTCCGAACAAGGTCAGCGATGATTTCTACCGGAAGACGCTGACCAACTGGTTCAACCCGGCGGCCTTCGCCAACCCCGCTCCCGGCACGCTCGGCAGCCTCGAGCGCAACGCCGCGGTCGGCCCGAGCTACTGGGCGACCGATCTGGCGCTTTCAAAACTCGTCCAGATCGGCGGGACGCAGCGTGTGGAGCTTCGGCTGGAGGCGTTCAACCTGTTCAATCAGTTCAACTGGGGCGATCCCGTGGCCACGAACCGGAACTTCAATGCGGGGACGTTCGGGCGCATCACGACCCAGGCGGGGACTCCGCGCATCATGCAGTTCGGAATCAAGTACGATTTCTAAGACCGGAAGCCTGAAGGCTTCCGGCTACCGGTAGCCGGAGACCTTCAGGTCTCCGGTTGGAGGGATTTGCATATGAAGATGACACTTGGCTTTTTGTTCGCTCTGCTGCTGGCGTCGGCGCCGGCTTCGGCGCATCACGCGTTCGCCGTCGAATTCGACGCAAAGAACTGCTCCGACATCTCCGGGGTTCTCACCAAGGTGAACTACGAGAACCCCCACGCCTACCTCTTCCTTGACGCGAAAGAGGGTGGCAGCGGCCCGGTGGTGGCGAAGACGTTCCAGCTCTCGTCGACCTCCAACCTGAAGCGGGGCGGCGCGACGTTGCCCGTCCTGAACGCCAGCCTCGGCAAGGAAGTGGTCATCAGGGGTTGCGCGTCGAGGAATGGCGAGGACAACCGCTACGCCGCGTCCTTCATCAAGCTCGCCGACGGCACCGTCCAGCGGCTGGGACAGGACGTCGAAGGCATCTTCGGCACCAAGATCTGGAGATAGCCGTGAAAGCCTGTATCGGCTTGATGCTGGCCGCGGCCGTGGTGTTGCCGGTGGCCGCCAGCGCCCAGGACCCCGCGGGCGGGGCAGGGAACAGGCCCTTCGTCGAGGCCCGGGGCAACGTCAAGCCGGTGCCGCTGGCGCCGGGCGGCCCGGCGCCACGCATGTCTGATGGGAAGGTCGATCTCTCGGGTGTCTGGTTCTCCGGTCCGACGGGCAAAGCCAATGCCTGGAGCGTCGTGCCCGACGAGCCTCTCAAGCAGGAGCCGATGCCGTACCAGCCGTGGCTGAAACAAAAGCTCGACGGCTTGAGCCGCGCGGAGCTTCAGTTGACCAGCGCGCAGGTCACCTGCAGGCCGCTGGGTGTCCCTGGCATGTGGACGACCAATCCGTACCCGCATCAGATCGTCATGAAGCCAGGCATCCTGGTGCACCTGATCGAGAGCAACAACAACTGGCGGGTCGTGTACACCGACCGCAAGGAGCACGTGAAACCGGAGGAGCGCGAGCCGCTCTACATGGGCGACTCCACCGTGCGGTGGGAGGGTGACACGCTCGTCATCGACACCGTCTCGCTCGACGAGCGCAACTGGCATACCGATTCCTTGCACGTCATCGAGCGTTTCCGGCGTCCGTCGAAGAACTACCTCGAGTATCAGTACACGCTCGAGGATCCGAAGGCGCTCACCAAGCCGTGGACATCGGCATGGCGCATCTACTCACTGGGCGACGAGCCGTTGATCGAGAACTTCTGCACCAACAACGAGAATGTCGAGCAACTGATCAAGCTGAGCGAGATTGAATCCAAGAAGTAGCGCGGGTGCCGCGACGCGGACCCGCCGGACACAGAGAACATGAGCAGGACCATCAGCGGCGGAGTTCATCAGATCGGGCCCTCGTCGGGCCGGGGTACGGTTCGCACGCACAGCGTGCTGATCGATCGGCCGACTGACAAGGGAGGCGCCGATCGCGGACCCATGGGCGGAGAGCTCCTGCTGCTGGCCCTCGGGGGCTGTTTCATGAGCAACCTGCTGGCCGCGATTCGCTCCCGCGAGTCGACGGTCTCCGACGTCCGCGTCACCGTCGATGCGACGATCGACGGCGCGCCCGAGCGGATGACCGCGTATACCGTCAGGGTCGCTGCGCGCTACGACGATCCGTCCGAGATGGAAAAACTGGTGACGATCGCCGAGCGCGGCTGCATCGTCGCCAACACCCTCAAAGCCGGCTCCCCGATCGCCGTCGTGCTCGAAGACCCTGTTCCTGCCTGACGCGCGCGGGCGCTGCCTGCGCCCTTGCGGATCGGCTACAATTCGCCCACCTTCGGGGAGGGCGCCTCCGTGAAAAGGACGTTCCTCCTCCTCCGCGCCTCATGCAGCTCGGCGCGAAATATATGACTTCCGGTAGAGGAGGCCTTAAGGCCTCCGGCTACCAGACGGAGAGGCGTTCCATGAAGCGTTTGCTGCGCGTATGGGCTATCACCGCGCTGATCGTCTTGATCGGCGTTTCCGCCTGGGCGCAGGCGACGGCGCAACTGACAGGCACGGTGAGGGACGAGAGCGGCGCGGTGCTGCCCGGGGTCACCGTGACCGTGACCCAGACCGATACCGGATTGACGCGCTCGGTGGTGACCGAGGGCAGCGGATCCTACGTGATCCCGAACCTCCCGATCGGCCCGTACAAGCTCGAGGTGTCGCTTCAGGGCTTTCGCAGCTACGAACAGACCGGCATCGTCCTGCAGGTCGGGGCCACGCCGACGATTAACGCGGTGCTCGGCGTCGGCAGCCTGGAAGAGACCGTGTCGGTCGACGCCGCGGCGCCGCTCGTCGACGTGCGCAGCGCCGGCATTTCCGAGGTGGTCGAGAACGAGCGTATCGTCGAGCTGCCGCTGCAGGGGCGCCAGGTGACGAACCTGATCGTGCTGGCCGGCGCGGCGGTGAACACCGGCGACGTCAGCGGCCAGCGCAACCGCTCCGACTCGGTCGCGATTTCGGTGGCCGGCGGGCTGCGAACGGGCGTCGCGTACATCCTCGACGGCGCGATGCACAACGATCCGTACGACAACACCAATATGCCGTTTCCGTTTCCGGATGCGCTGCAGGAATTCAGCGTCGCCACCGGCGGACTGGCCGCGCAGAGCGGCATGCACTCGGCTGCCGCGGTCAGCGCGGTCACGCGCTCGGGCACCAACAGCTTTCACGGCAACGCCTTCGAATTCCTTCGTGACAAGCGGTTCAACGCGTCGGACGCGTTTGCGCCGATTGGTCCCAACGGCAGGAAGGTGAACGACGGCCTGGTGCGAAACCAGTACGGCGGCACGCTCGGAGGGCCCGTGCTCAGGGACAAGCTGTTTTTCTTCGGCGGCTACCAGGGAACCCGCGTGCGCCAGACACCGGCATCGTTTGTGGGCTTCGTGCCGACGGCGGCGATGCTGGCGGGCGACTTCACGGCGATCGCCTCGCCCGCCTGCAATGCCGGCCGGCAGGTCGCCCTGCGCGCGCCGTTCGTCAGCAACCGGATCGATCCGGCACTCTTCAGCCGGGCGGCGCTGGCCGTGTCCCGGCGTCTCCCGACCGCCGCCGATCCTTGCGGCGAGATCAGGTACAGCGTGCCGCTCGACAACAACGACTCGCAGTACGTCGCCCGCGGCGACTACCAGATGAGCGGCAATCACGGGATCTTCGGCCGCTACATCGACGCGTTCGAGAATCGCCTGCCGACGCTCTCGCGCACCGGCAATATCCTCACCGTCAGGCGCGAGTTCGGCGCCAACAAGCACGCGCGCGCGCAGTCGCTCGCGCTGGGCGATACGATGGTGTTCGGCGCCAATACGGTGAATGCGTTCCGCCTGACGGTGAATCGCACGACCAATCGCCTGAACGATCCGCCCGATCCGTTCTTCGACGCCGCCGACCTGGGCGTCAAGCTTCACAGCTACGTGCCGGACGTCATCGGACTCAACGTGACCAACGGCTTCACCATCTCGGGTGGCAACTCGGTCAAGGTCCGGATCCTGAGCAAAGCGTATCAGGTGGCCAACGATCTTTCCGTCGTCCGCGGACGGCACCAGATGTCGTTCGGCGGCAACGCCTCGTACTGGATGGTCGACAGTGAAGACAACGCCCGCGCGGCCGGCGACTTCAACTTCAACGGCCAGGCCACCGGCATCGGACTGGCCGATTTCCTCATCGGGCAGGCGTCGCTGGTGCGCCACGGCGCGCCCGGCCTGCTCCAGATGGAACAGTGGTACCTCGGACTGTACGCACAGGACACCTGGAGGACGACCGACCGCGTGACGCTCAACGCGGGACTTCGCTGGGAGCCGTATCTCGGCCAGAACATGAAGAACGGCGCCGTCACGAATTTTTCGGTGGAGAACTTCCGGCAGGGGATTAAGAGCAAGCGGTTCCTCAACGCGCCAGCCGGCATGATGTATCCCGGCGACCCGGGCGTCCCGGGCGGCAACTCCGGCATCAACAAGCAGTGGCGGAACCTGTCGCCCCGCGTTGGCCTGGCGTGGGACGTGTCGGGCGACGGCCGCACCGCGGTGCGCTCCTCGTATGCGATGAACTACGACCTCCCGAGCGCGGTATTCCTCTATATCGCCGCCTCCTCATCGCCGTTCGGCAACCGCGTCGAGCTGAGCGCGGTGCCGTTCGAGGATCCGTATCGCAACGTGCCAGGCGGCGACACGCATCCGCTGTCTCCGGTGCCTCCCTTCGATGCGCAGTACCCGGCGTTCGGGGCCTACGGCGCCATGGATCCGGAGATCAATTCCGCGCGCGTTCAGTCGTGGAACGTGACCGTTGAGCGCCAGCTTGGCGAGGCGTGGCAGGCATCGGCGAGCTATCTTGGTAGTTACGCCGATCGGCTGTGGGGCCAGGTGCACCTTAACCCGGGCACGTTCATGGGGCTTGGTCCTTGCACGATCGCGGGGGTGTCGTACCCGACATGCACGGTCAACGGCAACGTCGATCGGCGCCGGCCGCTCTATCTGGAGAATCCGACCCTCGGACAGGCGCTCGGTCCGGTCGTCCGATTCTCAGACGTCGGCGAGCAGGCGTACCGGGGTCTCAAGCTGTCGTTCCGCCGCCGCGCGGCCACCGGCCTGAGCCTGGCCGGCAACTACACGCTGTCGCACTGCGAGGCGGACACGGAGGTCACGGGCAGCTTCGGGCAGTTTGCCAACGGCTACCAGGACCCGGGCAACCCGTCCTTCGATCGCGGCAACTGCTCGCAGAATCGCCGGCAGATCGCCAACGTCTCGCTTGGCGCACAGAGCCCGCATTTCAACAACGCGCTCGGCCTCGTCGTCTCGGACTGGAGGCTGTCGGGCATCCTGAACGCCCGCTCCGGCAACTGGCTGACAGTGACGACCGGCCGCGACATCGCGGGCACCGGCATCGCGGCGCAACGCGTCAATCAGGTGTTGGATAATCCCTACGGCGACAAGTCGTCGCTGACAAATTACCTGAACCCCGCGGCGTTCGCCTATCCCGCACCCGGCACACTGGGCAATCACAAGGCCTTCAGCATCGAAGGCCCGGGATTCTGGACGGTTGATCTCGCGCTGTCGCGGCTGGCCCCATTCGGAACGCAGCAGTCGCTGGAATTCCGGGTGGAAGTGTTCAACGTGTTCAACAACTTCAACTGGGGAGTCCCGAACACCAACCTCGACGCCGGCACCTTCGGGCGCATTACCACCGCAGCGCTGGTGTCCGATAATCCGCGGATCATGCAGTTCGGGTTCAAGTACGGGTTCTGATGATCGCGTGGCCTGAAGGCCACGCGCTACAGGCGACTGGTCTGCCACCTGTAGCGCGCACCCTTGAGGGTGCGCGGGCCGGGCCGTCAGGTGCGCGGCGACGAATTCGAGGAGGTATAGCGTGAGACGAGCTCTTATCCTTTCAATCACGGTCATCGGCCTGAGCATGCCGGTCCTGGCGCAGGAGCCGGAGCCACGGCTGCCGCAGCGTCTCGGGGGCTCTAATGGCCCGACCAGGGCGGCCGAGGCGCTCGCCAGCCGTCCCGTGCCGAAACTGGCCGACGGCACCGTCGACCTCTCTGGCGTCTGGACGGGCGGAGGCAACGAGCCGGTCGGCGAGCGGCTGAAGCCGGTCGAGCTCAGCGGCCTGCTGACACCCGCCGGAAAGGCGGTGGTGGCCTCCCGCACCGCCAACCCCGGCGACGACCCGTATTTCGCCTGCATGCCCGGCGGCCCGCTCCGGATTACAGGCGGGTTCGCGTGGCGGCTGGTCCAGCACCCGACGGTCAACGCCACGCATATCTTCATGCTGCAGGAAGGGAACGCCCACAGCTACCGCCAGATTTTCATGAACGGCAAGCATCCGGAGGATCCGACGCCGACGTGGTACGGCCACTCGATCGGACGCTGGGAAGGCGACACCCTGGTCATCGACACGATCGGCGTCAACGACAAGTTCTGGCTCGATGCGGCCGGCACCCCGCACAGCGAGAAGCTGCACATGGTCGAACGGTGGACGCGCCCCGACTACACCACGCTCCGCCGCGTCGTCCGGCTCGAAGATCCGGAGATGTTCACCAAGCCGATCGAGGTGACGTACACCGCGAAGCTGGGCACCGCCGAGAGCGAGATCATGGAGTACTTCTGCATCGAGAACGAGCAGTTCGGCGTGCGCCACCTGCCGGACCCGACGGCAAACCCGATCGGTCGATAGCTCAAGGTAGAGGAGGCCTTCAGGCCTCCGGCTACCACGGAGGATCACTACCCTCGGAGGATCACGTGAGAAGAGTTCTTGTCATCGCAGTCGCGCTGATCGGATTGTCGTCCACGCTCTTTGCGCAGGAGCTTCCTCGCCGGCTGGGAGGCGCCAACGGTCCGCCCGACGCCGACAAGGCGCTCGCGAGCCGCCCGGTGCCGAAGCTCCCTGACGGCACGGTCGACCTGTCGGGCGTGTGGACCGACGGCGGCGACAGGCTCGCGGCGCCCGGCACGGGCTTGACGCTGGCCGATATCGACAGCGCGCTGCAGCCGTGGGCGAAGGAGAAGCTCGCCAAACGCAACGACGCGGACAATCCCTACTACCTCTGCATGCCCGGAGGTCCGTTCCGGCTCTCAGGTGGCTTCGCCTGGCGGTTCGTCCAGACACCGACCGTGAACGCGAAGTACATCTTCATGCTGCAGGAAGGCAACTCGCACAGCTACCGTCAGATCTTCATGGATGGCCGCAAGCATCCCGAGGATCCGACGCCCACGTGGTACGGCCATTCCATCGGACACTGGGAAGGCGACACGCTCGTCATCGACACGGTCGGCCTCAACGACAAGTTCTGGATCGACCGGCAGGGCGTGCCGACGACCGAGCGTCTGCACATGATCGAGCGGTGGACGCGGTACAACTACACGACCATGCGCCGCGTCGTGACGCTCGACGATCCGGGCTCCTTGACCAGGCCGATCACGGGAACGTACGAGGCGCACCTGTCGCAGCCCGGCAGCGAGATCATGGAGTACTTCTGCGTCGAGAACGAACAGTACGGCTCGAGGCACATCGCCGATCCGACGGTGAACCCGGTCGGGCCCGTAAAATAGTACGTAGTACGTGGTGTCCGGCTTTAGCCGGACCGGAGAACGATGACGGAGAGGCGGACCTTCCTTGTCCGACGTAGCTCGAAGAGCGAAGTCGGAGGGTCCGTCTTTTTCGTGTACGCCGCTCGTGACGTGTCGGCCATCCTCGCGCCGGCTCCGCACGCCGGGAACGCTCCTTGCGCTCGTACCCTTCCGTTGCCGCCGCGAGTAGGGGCGATCCCACCGACATCCGTCGTGGCATGCACCTTTCGAGCTGATTCCATCGCCTTGGATCACGCGGAACGAACTCGCGGCGAGGAATCGCTCCACTCGCGTTCCTGCTCCGCAGCGCACGGCGTGCTCCGAACGGCGCGAGGCCGGCCGGCACGTCACAAGCGGCATGGACGGCTAGTAGAGCGGACCATGCCGCGATGAATCTGGAATTGCCATCGAGGGAGCCTGAAGGCTACAAGATCGTCGCCGGCGCCCCAGACTCCACCGCCCCCGACCGCGACGGCGACGAACTGTTCGCCAGACGAGAGGATATAGCCCATCGGCGTTGCTTTGGCGCTCGGGGGAAGCGCGCCTCGCCGCGACTCGCGTCCAGTCTCCACATCGACGGCGTGAAGCGTCCGATCGACCGCCGCGCCGATGAAGAGGATGCCCCCTCAGACGAGCCGGCAGGCATACCCTCTACGTCCATTTCTTCGAGCTCCTGCGCGGGCCCTGCTGGACTTCAAAGGGGAGTATTCCAGGGACGTTCGTGGCGGAGCGGAGTGTGCGTCCCGCCACGAACACAGCAGCCGGACGATGACGGTCCGCCTGAAGGCGGACACTACGTACGTCAAAAAGGCGGACCCGACGATCCGCCTCTGACAACTGACAACTGACAACCGATAACTATTTCTCGATTGCCTGCGGACGCGTGAGGAGATCTTTCAGTCCGCCGTCATTGCACGTGAGCCCGGGGGCGGCGCCGGGGAGTCCCTGCCGCTCGATCCACCCGCAGCAGTAGCGGTCGCATGCGGCCGGGGGCGTGTAGGTGCCCCTGATCTTCTTCCTGTACTCCGGATACAGCGATTCCGCGTAGCCCATCGCCGCTTCTCTCGGGACCTTGTAGGTGCGGATCATGTGGTCCGCTTCCGGATTCTGGCCGGGCAGGTAATGCGGCACGATGCCGGAATCTTCCAGCCGCGGCACCTCGTTGGCGGTGTTGCAGATGACCCGTCCACCGCCGGCGACGCCAGGCTGCCTCTGATACACCCGGCTGACGACATGCGGCTCCGTGAGGTAGACGGGATCTTCCTGGATCGTCGTCACCGTCAGCATGTCGTCGTGCAGCGTGACGTGCACCGTGAAGGTCGACTGGTCGCTGCCGGGAATGCCGACGCCGCGCCGGATCCACTGCGTCTTGACGTGGGTGGTCTTCGCGGTGAGCGTGTTGCCCTCCCACTTGCCGGTGGTAAAGCCCGCGGGCATGTGCAGCGCGTTCGCCGACGGCCGGGGACGCCCATCCATCCAGATCGTGATGTTGTCCCGCAGGTAGTCGCCGCCGATGATCCACGCGATCAGGCGCCCGTCCGCGTCTTCCTCGCTCCAGATCCTGAGCCCCAGCGGACGATACTGGATGACCCAGGGTGACTGCGCGAGGCACTGGCGCTCGAAGGTCGACGGCAGGTTCGGCGTGTAGAGCAGGGCCTTGGCGCGCCCCTCATCGGTGAGCGCCATCCCCGTGTAGTCGCCCAGGTCGGATCCCGGCCCGCGCTCGATGTAGTCCTCGTACATCATGTTCGTGTACGAGCCGCTCAGGTTGATCTGCGCGGACGCCGGGGACGCGACGGCGAACATGGCGCAGGAAAACGTCACGGCACGAGCGAATGTCATCATCTGGCTCCGGGTAGCCGGAGGCCTTAAGGCCTCCGCTACTAGAATTTTGCGTCGCAGGGCGTGGGGTCGAACTTGCTGCCGTCAGCTTCCTTCTTGAAGTGGATCGCCGTCATCCACGGCACCTGCAGGTAGACCGGGTCGTTGACCACGTTGGTGACGACGAGGTACTTGTCGCCGTTCTCTTCGGTGTTGACGTCCCAGTACTCCGTGAACACGGTGCTGGCGCTATAAGGCACGCCGTTCTTGCGCAGGTATCCCGGGCGCAGCTGCGTCGTCACGCTTTTCATCGATCCAAAGCGCTGATCCGCGGCGCCGCGTCCGCGGCCGCCGCCGGCGATGATCCACTGCGCGGCCGAGACGCCCTGCCAGGTGCGCGGGGCGTTGGCCCGCGCCGGCGCCGCGTTGCCGAACGCGAACAGGCGCGTCTGCATCCCGTAATCGCTCTCGAGTTTCAGCGTGGTGTCGTCGTGCCACGATATGCGCAGCCGCGTCGGTCCGCGCATGAGGCCCGGTGCGCCGTACGCGCGGCAGGCCTCGCCCGCGGCCTCGTCCTTCGCCGGATCCCATGCCTCGGCAACCTTCTGTCCTTCGAGGCTCATCGGGATGCTGGGGAAGTCGCCCTTGGCCGGCGTGATCATCCGCCAGCGCCAGTCTTCGGAAATGATCGCCACCCAGTAACCGGTGAGGTCGATTGGCGCGGCGGCGCGCGCAGTCTGGGTCGCGGCGGGCCCGGCCCCGCGTTCCTGCGCGAACATGCTGCTCGCCACGACCAACGGCAGCGCCACCACCACGGCCACCAGCAATCTCCTGCACGCCATGACTAGGACTTCCCTGCGGGGTTCTTCAGGCCGTTATAGATAGCCTCGACGAACATGTCGGTCGTCCACGGCCCCGACTCGGCGCCCCACCGCTTGCGGTAGCCGGCCGTCGGATTGGACGCCTTGACCTGCTGAAGCGTCATTCCCTTCTTCACCTGATCCTCGATGATGTCCTTGATGGTGGTGATCATGTCGCGGTACTCCACCAGCTCCGCGTAGTCGGCCACCGGTCCGTGTCCGGGCACGAGCAGCGTGCGTCCAGGCTTGAGCACGAGCGGCATCGCCGGCACGGTCAGCTCGAGCAGGCGGTTGAGCGCTTCGAGCTCGCCCTGGATGCTGCCGCCCCTCGCGGGGTCGACCACCGGAAAGTGCCGAAGGTCGATGATGTCGCCGACCGCGATCACGTCGGCGCGGCGGAAGTGCACCATGCTGTCGCCGTCGGTGATGGCGCCGACCTGACGCAGCATCTGCACCGCATCGTCATTGAGATACATCGAGCGGTGCCGTGCGGTGAAAGTTTCAGTGGGGAGCGCTCCCGTCGGCGGAGCGGGATCGGCGCCGCTCATGCGCAGCATCACGTTTTCATGCGCGAGGATGGTCGCTTGCGGCTCGTCGCTGAAGGCGTCGGGGTTGAGCTGCTGGCCGGCGGCGGCCACCGTTTCGTTGCCGCCCACATGTTCGGGGTGCGCGCTGGTGTTGAGGATCAGGCGAATCGGCGCGCTGGTAATCGCCTTGACCGCCTGGACGACCTTGTCGGCTGTCTCCGCCGGTCCGCTGTCGACCAGGATCACGCCGTCTTCGCCGACGTGCGCGGTGACGTTGCTGCCGTTGGCGAAGATCACGTAGACGTTCGGCCGGATCTGAATCGTCTCGAGCGCACCGCCGTCGGCGGCGCGCTGCTGCGCGAGCAGGCCGTTCCCCGACTGCGCTCCGCATGCGAGCGCGAGCAGCCACGACGCCGCCGTCGTGAAACGCATTGAAGATAAGGTCATGGTCGGAAGAGGATACCCACTTCGGTTGCCAGTTGCCAGTAGCCAGTTGCCGGAGGCTGATGCTGACAACTGACAACTAGTTACTCGCGGGATTCGGCCTGCGTACGGGAATCAGTTGCTTGAACCCGCCGTCGTTGCAGGTCAGGTTCGGGGCGCCGCCCGGGCGGCCCTGACGCTCAATCCATCCACAGCAGTAGCGGTCGCACGCCGCCGGCGGCGTGTACGCGCTCTTGATCCTCTTTCGGTACTCGGGGTACAGCGACTCCGCGTATCCCATCGCCGCCTCACGCGGCAGGTTGTAGGTGCGGATCATGTGGTCGGCTTCCGGGTTCTGGCCGGGAAGGTAGTGAGGCACGGTGCCGCTGTCTTCGAGCCGCGGGATCTCGTTGGCGGTGACGCAGATGCCCTCTTCGCTCTGGTCGCCGCGCGGATCGTACTGCCACACCCGCGTCACGACGTGCGGCTCGGTGAGGTAGATCGGGTCGTGCTGGATCGTCATCACCGTCAACATATCGTCGTGCCGGGTGAGGTAGATCGTGAACGTCGATCGATCGCTGCCGGGGATACCCACGCCGCGCCGAATCCACGCGGTCTTCACGTGGGTCTGCTTCGCCACCAGCGTGTCGCCCATCCACCTGCCGGTGGTGAAGCCGCCGGTGACGTGCCCGGCATTGGGAGACGGATGCGGGCGGCCGTCCATCCAGATCTTGGTTTCGCCGCGGAGATTGTCACCGCCCAGGATCCAGGCGATGACGTGACCGAGCTCGTCGGTCTCAGGCCAGATCTTGAGTCCGCGGGGGCGGTACTGAAAGACCATCGATGATTGCGCGAGGCACTGGCGCTCGAGGATCGAGGGGAGGTTCGAGGTGTACAGCAGCGCCTTCGCGCGCCCCTCGTCGGTGAGCGGCACGCCGCTGTAGTCGCCCAGGTCCGACCCGGGACCGCGCTCGATGTAGTCCTCGTACAATCGCGGCGCATACGAGCCGGTGAGTTCGAACTGCGCGAACGCGGGGGCGCTCATCGCCAGCAAGCTGAGAAAGATGACAGCGCGCATCATCGCAAGAGAATATCCCAACGTGCTATATTCCGCTCCCGTCCAGGCAGGCTCAAAAGGAGAGGTCATGCGCGTGCGATCGTTCGGCCTGATTGTCGTGTTCGCCGGCGCCACAACCCTGGCGGCCGGCGCCGCTGCACAGCAGACGCAGGCGCCTCCCGCCAATCGCGCGCCCGAAGCGGCGCGTCTGAAGCTCAGGAGCCCGGCCTTCACCGATGCCGGTTCGCTGCCGCTGCAGTTCACCTGCTACGCCGAGGGCGGCAGGACGATGTCGCCGCCGCTGCAGTGGAGCAACACGCCAAAGGAGACCGTCAGCTTTACCCTGATCGTGAACGGTCCCGACAACCACCCCAACAAGGGAGTGGCTGAAGAGTTCTTCTGGGTCCGCTGGAACATTCCGCCCGCCACGACCCAGATTCCGCAGGAGGTGCCGCTTGGCGCTGACCTCCCGGACGGCAGCCATCAACTGGTGGGCGGCCGCGGCATCACCGGCTACCGCGGGCCGTGCGCGCCGGCTGGCGCGGGCTCGCTGCACTACCAGTTTCAGCTCCTCGCGCTCGACACGATGCTGACCCTTCCGCCGACCGCCACCCGGGCGGACGTGGCAAAGGCGGTCGACGGACATATCATCGGCACCAGCACGTACTACGCGGTGCTCGAGCGGTTGCCGCAATAGCTGGCAACAGACGATACTTTCTCAGGCGCGGGCCTTGACGGCCCGCGTCGTTTGGTACCGGTGAACCAGGAGGCCCTGTTATGAAGCGTTACCTCATTGTGCTGACTGCCTCGATCGCGCTCGCGTTCAGTGCACAGGCCTGGGCCCATCATTCGTTCGCCGCGACCTACCTGGAAGACCGGTCGGTGACGATCGAAGGCCAACTGGTGCAGTTTCTGCTCCGCAATCCGCACTCCTTCGTCCATGTGATGGTGAAGGAAAAGGACGGCGCGACGGTTCGCTACGTCGTCGAGTGGGGCTCTCCCGCGCAGCTCGGTGGCCAGGGCGTTAACCGCGACACCCTGAAGCCCGGCGACTATCTGGTCATCAGCGGCAATCCCGGCCGCGATCCGGCGGACAAGCGTATTCGCCTCCTCCAGTTCAAGCGTCCGAAGGACGGCTGGTCCTGGGGCCTGCTGCCGACTGAAAAAGTCGACTGATTTTTTCAACCTTCTTCCGGTTCCACGCCGCATTGACAACAGGTAGGCGGCGGGTATACTCACGCCACCCGAACGGTAAGTCGTCATGAAGAGCTCTTTCCAGAGCTACCCCGGAGGCGCTCGTCAACGAGGAGGCTTCGAATGAATCGCGTCTCACGCGTGTTGCTCGGCTGCTTGATTCTTCTCCTGGGCGCCACCAGTGCGTGGGCTCAGGCTACGGCGCAAATCAACGGGACCGTCGCGGATTCAAGCGGCGCCGTCCTGCCGGGCGTCACGGTCGTCGCTATTCAGACTGAGACAGGTTTCCGCAGGGAAGTCGTAACCGACGACAGGGGGTCGTTCGTGCTGCTGAATCTCCCGACGGGCCCGTATCGTCTCGAGGCCACGCTGGCGGGGTTCCGGACGTTCTCCCAGACCGGCGTCGTCCTGCAGGTCAACAGCAACCCGGTCATCCCGGTGAAGATGGAGCTCGGCAGCCTCGAGGAGACGGTCTCGGTCGAAGCGGCGGCGCCGCTGGTCGAGACACGCAATCCTTCGGTGAGCGCGACGATCGACAACGAACAGGTCGAGGCGCTGCCGCTCGAGGGCCGCAACGCCGTGTCGCTCATCACGCTGGCCGGCGCCGCGGCTGATACCCCTACGACAAGCCGCAGCATGACCTCGAGCCGCGGCATCGCCATCTCCGGGGGACAGCCCTTCGGCGTGGCCTACCTGCTCGACGGCGCCCTGCACAACAACGCGTTCGACGGCTTCAACATGCCGCTGCCGTTCCCGGACGCGCTGCAGGAGTTCAAGGTCGAGACGAGCGCGCAGAACGCGCAGAACGGCGTGCACGCCGGCGGGACGGTGAGCCTGGTCACCAAGTCCGGCACCAACCTGCTGCACGGTGACGCGTTCGAGTTCGCGCGCCACCACCGCTTCAACGCGACGGCGCCGTTCGCGGGCGTCAACCCCGCGACAGGTAAGCGGCGCAGTGACGGCCTGGTGCGCAACCAGTTCGGCGGCACCCTGGGCGGCAAGATCGTGCAGGACAAGCTGTTCTTCTTCGGTGCCTACCAGGCGTCGCGCTCCACCCAGACGCCGGCGGACCTTATTGCCTTCGTGCCGACCGCCGCGATGATGGCGGGTGACTTCACGGCCTTCGCCTCGCCTGCGTGCAACCGTGGCACGCAGATCACCCTGCGCGCGCCCTTCGTCAACAACAGCCTGGCGCCCGCGCAGATCAACCCGGCGGCCCTGGCGATTGCCAGACGTCTGCCGGCGACCACCGACCCGTGCGGCCGCACCACCTATTCGAGTCCGACCAAGCCGGTCGAGACGCAGTCGATCGGCAAGGTCGACTGGCAGATCACCCAGAACCACTCGCTGTTCGGCCGCTACATGCTGACGACGACGTTCTACGATCCGCCGTTCGCCAACAACGGCAACATCCTGTCGGCCTCCCTTGGTGGCCGCGACAGCGACGCCAAGTCGCTGGCAATTGGCGACACCATGGTGCTGAGCAACACCATGGTGAACAACCTGAGGTTCACCTATCACTATACGAACGTCCACCGCACCCACGAGCCGTACTTCGGTCCCGAAGACGTGGGGATCAGGAGTTTCAGCTACCTCGAGGACGTCACGCTGATCGCGGTCAGCAACGCGTTCAACCTTGGGTTGGGGACGGAATTCGACGCGTTCTATCGCCCACATACCTACGCGTTCTCCGACGACCTGACGATGATCCGCGGAAGCCACCAGTTCGGCTTCGGCGGCACGCTCGCCTTGAACGACTGGAAGACGCGGTCGAACGTGCGCGCGGCCGGCGGCTTCACGATCAACGGTGGCGTGACGGGACTGGCCCTGGCCGACTTCATGGCCGGGCGTGTCTTCGAATTCCGGCAGGCGACCCCGTTTCTGCTCGACGCCACCCAGAAGAACTTCGGCGTCTATGCGCAGGACACGTGGCGCGTCTCGAACAAGATCACCATGAACTACGGGATGCGGTGGGAGCCATGGTTCCCGCAGGAGCACCAGAACGAGGCGATCTACAACTTCTCGACCTCGGCCTTCCTCGCCAACCAGCGCAGCACGGTGTTCCCCGACGCGCTCCCCGGGTTCACGTATCCCGGCGATCCCGGCTTTGCGGGCAAGGCGGGGCTCAAGCCGAACTGGATGAACTTCCAGCCGCGGCTGGGTGTGTCGTGGGATCCGAACGGCGACGGCCGGACGTCGGTGCGCGCGGGGTATGGGCTGAGCGGCGACTTCATCTCCGGGCAGTTCTTCTTCGACGCCTCGCAGGCGTGGCCGTTCGGGTACGAGGAGCGGTTGACGGGGACGTCCGTCGGACCGCTCAACGATCCGTGGGGCGGCGTCGGCCGCACCAACCCGTTCCCGGCGACGCTGGGCACGGGGCTGCCGAAGGTGCCGGGCGGGCTGTTCATCGAGGTGCCCCAGGATCTCAAGGGCACGCGCGTCCATACCTGGAACATCGCTGTCCAGCGTCAACTGAGCGACACGACCGCGGTATCGGCCACCTATCTCGGCAACCGCATGATGCACATCTGGGGCGACGTGGCCGGCAACCCGGCCCTCCTTCCAGCAAACCCGACCGGTCCCTGCACCCTGCGCACGTTGACCGGCACGCAGACATTCCCCAATTGCTCCACCGCGCCCATCAACCTTCGCCGCGAGATCTCGCAGGCGAATCCGGTTGCGGGACAGTACATCGGGTATCTCGACTGGGTTACCGATGCGGGGTGGCAGCGGTATCACGGCGTGCTGCTGTCGGGGCAGAAGCGAGCCGCCAACGGCCTGAGCGCCAACGCCAACTACACCTGGTCGACGTGCGAGGGCACGGCGCAGAGCAACACGGGCGGCAACCCGCTCAACGTCGGCACCGGCTACTCGCGGCCGCAGTCGTTGATGAATCCGCCCGCGAACTCGGAGGAGTTGTTCGAGCTCGACAAGGGACCGTGCAGCTACTCGCCGACGCACATCTTCAACCTGATCGCGAGCGCCGAGACGCCGCAGTTCAGCAGCACGGCGGCGCGCCTCCTTGCGTCGGGGTGGAGGCTCTCGGGGATCTTCCGCGCCTCGTCCGGCAACGCGTTGCGCGTCACCACCGGCATCGACCGGTCGCTCGACGGCCTCCAGCCGACCGCCCAGCGGGTAAACCAGCTGATGGACAATGTGTACGGCGACAAGTCGTTGACCAACTGGTTCAATCCCGCGGCGTTCGCGCAGCCGGCCGTCGGCACCCATGGCAATTCGGGCTACAACGCCTACGAGGGCCCGGGTAGCAAAACGATCGACGTTTCGCTCGTGCGGTCGTTCCGGTTCCGGAGCTCGCAGCGGATCGAGGCGCGCGTCGAGGCATTCAACGCGCTCAACTGGCTGCGGCCGCTCGACCCGGTCACGGCTTTCAGCAGCGCGACGTTCGGGCAGATCCTGACGTCGGCGGATCCGCGCATCATGCAGTTCGCGGTGAAGTACCAGTTCTAGTCGAAGGAGTTCGGGATCGATGACCTCACGACAGGCCAGGCCGCTCGCGGGCTGGCGGCTCATCACGATGTGGACCCTCGGCGCGCTGGCCCTCGGCGCGCTGGGGGGGCCTGCCGTCTTCACGCAGGGACGACAGGGCGGCGCGCGGGCGGCCGCGCCGTGGCCCCCGAAGCTGGAGGCACCGGCGCCGGGAACGGTGGCGGTGCTGCCGGTGCAGGGGCAGACCTACATGCTCGTGGGAGCCGGTGCGAACATCACGGTGCAGGCGGGCGACGCCGGCGTGATGGTGGTGGATACGGGCACGGCAGCGATGAGCGAGAAGGTGATCGCGGCGATCCGCTCGATCTCGAAGAGGCCGCTGCGCTACATCGTCAACACCGTCGAGTGGCCGGAGTACAGCGGCGGCAACGAGAAGGTGGCGGCGGCGGGGGAGATCATCCCGTTCCGTGAACCGAACTACACGGCGGGGCCGCAGGGGGCGCTCGACGTCAAGAAGGCGTCGGTGATCTCCTACCTGACGGTGTTTCACCGGATGTCGGAACTGGGCGGGGCGGAGAACGCGTGGCCCGACAACACCTACTCGACGCCGCAGAAGCGGCTGTCGTTCAACGACGAGCCGGTGGTGATGCTGCACCAGGTGGCCAACACGGACGGCAACACGCTGGTGCACTTCCGGAAGTCGGACGTGATCAGCGCCGGGCCGATGCTGGACCTGGAGTCGTATCCGCGAATCGATGTGAAGGCCGGGGGCAGCATCTCGGCGATGGTCGAGGGGCTGAACCGGTTGATCGAGCTGACGGTGCCGGAAGCCAACGCGGGCGGCGGAACGCTGGTGGTGCCGGGGCGCGGGCGAATCGCGGACCACGCTGAGGTGGCGTACTACCGCGATATGATCACGATCATCCGCGATCGGCTCCAGGACGGGATTGCGAAAAAGCTGACGCTGGCGCAGATCAAGGCGGCGCGGCCGACGCGAGACTACGACGCGCGGTATGGCAGGACGACCGGCCCCTGGACGACCGATATGTTCGTCGAGGCGGCATACGCCAGCCTGATCAAGAAGTAGGCGGTAGGCGGTAGGCACGCAGGACAAGGAGAGATACCCATGACACCTCGAATGCTGGCGCTGGTGGCCGGTGTGGCGATTCTCGGCGGCGCGACGCTCACTGCGCATCACTCGTTCTCGGCGACGTATACGGGCGAGAAGATCGAGATCGAGGGCGTGGTGAAGGAGTTCGTGTGGCGGAATCCTCACTCCTTCCTGCGCATTGACGTGCCGGACAAGGACGGGACGCTGAAGACGTGGGCGCTGGAGTGGGGGTCGATCAGCCAGTTGTCGCAGGCGAAGATGACGCGGACGACGCTGAAGGTGGGGGACAGGATCGTGGTGAGCGGCGAGCAGGGCCGTGACCCCTCGTCGTTGCGACTGTTGATCCAGAGCGTGAAGCGGCCCAGCGACGGCTGGACCTGGAACGGCAAGGTCGAGTAAGTGCGGCGGCTCTCTTTCGGTGTGCTGATCGCGCTGATGGCGCTCGCGCTGTCGAGCCCGGTTTCGGCGCAGGGTCGCGGCGCTGCGAAAACGATCGCGCCTGAAGACCTCACGGGTACCTACGTGGCGGTCGTGACCGAGCACTGGCACCTGCGGATGCTGGTGCCGCCGCAGGGCGAGTTTGCGATGCTGCCGCTCAATCCGGAGGCGCGGCGGGTCGCGAGCCTGTGGGATCCGGCGAAGGAGCCGGCGGGCGACGAGCAGTGCAAGGGCTACGGTGCGGCGGCGATCATGCGCGTCCCGAGCCGGATCGACATCCGGTGGGCGGATGACAACACGCTGAAGATGGACATCGACTCGGGCACGCAGTCGCGGCTGCTGCGGTTCAACGCGCCACCTCCCGCGACGGTGATGCCCTCGTGGCAGGGCTCCTCGGTGGCGACGTGGGAAGGCGTCGGCGGCCGCGGCGGGCGCGGCGGGCCAGGCGACAGCACGGTGGGGCACCTCAAGGTGGTGACCACGAAGATGAAGCCGGGCTACCTGCGGAAGAACGGCGTGCCGTACAGCGGGAACGCCGTGCTCGAAGAACACTACGATCACTTCACGGAGCCCGACAACACAACGTGGCTGATCGTGACGACGATCGTGACCGATCCGATGTATCTGACGGGGCCCTACGCCACGACCAATCACTTCAAGAAGATTCCCGACCGCCAGGGCTGGGATCCCACCCCCTGTCGGGCCGATCAGGTTCGCTGAACACGGCGTTTGACTCCCTCACGCGCAGTTCTTCTTCTGGTGCTGGCATTGGCGAGCCGGCCGGTGTCTGCGCAGGTGGATCTCAGCGGACAATGGCGTCCGATGCCCCGCAACGAGGACGGCAGCGGGATGACGGGCGACGCGGCCGGCCTGCCGATCGCGCCGAGCGCGCGATGGCGCGCCGACAGTTGGTCGCCTGAAGACTTCGACGTCGCCGAGTGGGTGTGCCGCCCGCACACCTGGGACTACACGCTCGAGACCATCCTCACGCAGATGCGCATCTGGGCCGAGGTCGACCAGCCCACGCAGCAGGTGATCGCCATCCGCGGACACATCAACCAGGAAGAGCAGGAAACGACCATCTGGATGGACGGGCGCGAGCGTCCGTCCGCCCATGCGCTGCACACATGGAGCGGATTCTCGACCGGCGAGTGGGACGGCAACACGCTCGTCGTGACGACGACGCATCTCAAGGAAGCCTACCTGCGGCGCACCGGCCTGATGCGCAGCGACCAGGCGACGGTGCGCACGCGGTGGCGGCGCATCGGCAACTATCTGCAGGCCACGGTGATCGTCTACGATCCGCTGACCATGTCCGAGCCGTACATTCGCAGCTCGATGATGTGGGCCTACGACCCGGCGTTGCCGATCCATCCGTATCCCTGCGAAGAGGCGACCGAGACCGCGGTTCCGCGGGGCGTGGTGCCGCACTTCCTTCCCGGCACGAACCCGCTCCCGGGTCTCAACCCGAAGTTCACCGACCGTTTCGGCACGCCATACCAACCCCGGCTCGGCGGCGCCGACACGATGTATCCCGACTATATTGAGAAGATGAAGGGGATGCCGAAGCCGTCAGAGCTGGCGCCGAGGGGCGCATTTGAAACCTTTGCCCAGTGACGCCCGGGTCTCCGGCGGGCTGAGTGCGGCCTGGCCCAGCCTGCCACTGGCGGCCTGGGATCGCACGTCGCTCGAGCGCGCTGCCCGCTGAGGTCGCCGTTACGGCAGGGTGATGCGGTCCCAGACGACGTGGCTGCTGTTCCCCTCTGCGGGGAAGTTGGTCCACGTGAGCGTCTGGCCATCCGGGGAGACGCGGTACAAGGTCCGCTCGTCGACCTCGCCCTTGACCCACCGCTCACGGAAGATCGTGTTGCGATCGATCAGCCACAGACCGGCGGTCTGGCCCAGGCCGTTCGGACCCTGGGGATCCTTGTAGATGCCCTTGCCATCGAGCTTGGCCCAGTAGGTGCGCGCTTCAGGCGTGAACACCGTGGTGTAGTCGTTCATCGTCGGCGGATAGGCATTGAAGATGGAGTGCCTGATGCCGTCGCCCTCGACCGCGAAGATCGTCGTCGCCGTCGGCTTGAAGCGCCCTGCCGCTTTCATCGACGGATCCGACCTCTCGAAGTTCATCCGCCAGGCGCCGATATGCGGCAGCTTCGATGGATCCTTCTTGTCGCCGGCGACCTTATAACCTCCGAAAAACCCGATGGCCGGCGCTTCCCCCTGGCCCAGGACCGGCGGCCCGTAGGAGAGGATCGACGCCACGATCATCGAGACCAGCGCTGGACCACATGTTGCCCTGCTCATCCAATCATCCTTTCAGCTCACCGTGCGGAGGCGCGATGTTAGCATGGCGAATGTGCGTAGAAATGCATCTGTCCTCGCGTCCGTTGTGGTCTGTGTCCTGGGGTTGGCGGTGGTAGCCCCCGCGCAGGATCGCCTGCCGCCGATTCCCGCCGAGACGATGACGGCGGAGCAGAAGAAGGCCGTCGCCGACTTCAAGGCCGCGCGCGGGGCCGAGTTGAGCGGACCGTTCTATCCCCTGCTGCGCAGCCCAGAGGTGATGACGCGCGCGCGGGCGATGGGCGACTACCTGCGGTACAACAGCGCGCTTCCGCCGCGGCTGAGCGAGTTCGTGATTCTGCTTACGGCCAGCCAGTGGGCGCAGCAGTACGAATGGGCGATTCACCATCCGATCGCGCTGAAGGAAGGGGTCAGCCCGGAGACGGCGACGGCGATTGCCGAAGGCCGCCGGCCGGCGCGGATGAGCGACGACGAGGAGGCGTTGTACGACTTCTGCGTCGAACTGCAGCGCACGCACGCCGTCAGCGACGCCACCTATGCCCGCGCGCTTGCCAGGTTCGGCGAGCGCGGCGTCGTCGACACCGTCGGCATCGTCGGCTACTACACGATGCTGGCGATGACGCTCAATACGTTCCGTACCCCCGCGCCACCTGGCGCGACGCCAGCTCCATTCGCTCGCTGAGCAGACGTTCCGATCGTGGGGCGAGCCTTGTTGGGCTCGCCACAGGAAGAGATGCTATTAGTGAGTGAGTGCGTATAAGACCGCGTTGATGCCGAAGGCGTACCCGCGCGGGCTGAAGTTGTAGAAGTAGGCCGGGTCGTCGCCTTCGCGCTCCCATGCGTCGGCGATGTCGGTGTTGTGCGTCATCAGGACGATGAGCCGGCCCTCGGCATCGGTGATGCCGCGGACGTGCGGCACCGCGCTGTCGGCGCCCTGCTCGGAGGTGCCTCCCCCGGAACGGATGAAGAAGCCGATGTTCGGGATCTGCGGGATCGCTGGCACCTCGAACTGCGTCTTGAACAACGCGTGGTCGAGCGGGATGTCGAAGATCGGGTACTCGCCCGCGGGCAGTGCGTTACGAAGCTGCGAGACCCAGTGCTCCCACTGATAGGTGCCCCAGAAGTCATCCACCCAGAGGAATCCTCCCTTGAGCAGATATTGGCGGAGCTTGGCGCCCTCCGTCGTGTCGATCGAGGCATCGCCTGGGGCGGACATGATCGTGAGCGGGCACTGGAACATCTCGTCGCTGCCGAGGCGCACGAGCAGCGTGTTCGGCTGTCCGCCTGGGCGCTTGCTCACGGTGATCTTGGTGAGCTCCCCGAGCCTGATCGACAGGTTCTGATCGGCGCGCGGATAATCGGTGCGCCAGCTTCCGCCGCTGCCGTTCATCGACGGCCGATAGACCACGCGGCAGTAGTGGAAGAGTCCGTCGAAATCCGCCGGCGTCGCCACGCGGGCGTTGAAGCCGCCGCGACGGAACTGGGCGTGGACGGTCGCCGTCGCGGCTATCGCGATCGCAGCGGCGACAAGCGTCCAGCGACGTCGGCCAATCATCTCGCCACAGTCTAGCGCGCGGCCATCCGATCATGAAGGGCGCCAGGGCTCTCCGGCCCTCGGATTCCCACGCTCCGGTCGTGTGATAGCATCCCGCAACTCCAATGAACAAGGCCATTTATACCCTTCTGCTCTGCCCGATGCTGATCATGTCGGCGGGCTCGGCGCAGGCGCAGGCGGTGCAGATCGATCACGACGCGATCCGCGCGACGCGAATCGTCACGGCGGTCAAAATCAGCGAGAAGATCACGCTCGACGGGCGCCTCGATGAACGGGTGTGGGCCGAGGCGCCGGCGGCAGGGGATTTTTTTCAGAAGGTTCCTCGCAACGGCTCGCCCGCGTCAGAGCGCACCGAGGTGCGCTTTGCCTACGACGAGGACAACCTCTACATCGGCGCGATCTGCTTCGAGTCTCAGCCGGAGAAGCGCCTGATCAAGGACCTCCGGGAGGACTTTGATTACATCGGTACCGACCTCCTGCAGATCTTCATCGACAGCCTGCATGACAGGCGCTCGGGGTTTACGTTCGTCGTGAATCCGGCCGGCGCGAGACGCGATACGCAGGTGTCCACCAACGGCGGGGGCAACCAGGACTGGGATGGCGTCTGGGATGCCGTGGTGAGCCTGGGCGATCGCGTCTGGACCGCCGAGTTCGTCATTCCCTTCAAAACCCTCCGGTTTTCCAATGCGCCTTCGCAGGAGTGGGGCGTCAACGTGACCCGGCGGATCATGCACCTGAACGAGGAAAGCAACTGGGCCCCCGTGCCGATCAGGTTCAGCGGCAACCAGGGGGACATGGCGGGCACGCTCCGGGGCCTCGAGAACATCCGCCAGGGTCGCAACCTGAAGTTCAAGCCGTTCGCGGTGGGCGGTGGCACGCAGTTCCGCAGCGGGGCTCAGCGGCGGACGACGCGGGATGTCGACGGGGGCTTCGACGTCAAGTACAGCCTGACGCCGTCGATGACGCTCGATGCCACGTATCGCACCGACTTCGCGCAGGTCGAAGTCGATCAGCAGCAGGTGAATTTGACCCGCTTCAACCTGTTCTTTCCCGAAAAGCGCGACTTCTTCCTCGAGAACTCGGGCATCTTCCTGTTCGGCGCCGGCCCCCGCAACTTCAACCAGGCCGCGAGCAACCTGGTCCCGTTTTTCAGCCGGCGCATCGGGTTGAGCGCCGCCGGTACGCCGATTCCGATCGTCGGCGGCACGCGCGTCTCCGGGAGGCTTGGCAACAACGACGTGGGCGCCCTGGTGATGAAGACGGAGGCGCTGGGATCGACACCCTCCAATAACCATCTCGTCGGGCGCTACAAACGAAACCTCCTGAGGACCTCCTGGATCGGTGCCATCGTTACCGACCGCGAGTCCGGCGTGGCCGGCGATTACAACCGTGTGTACGGACCGGACGTGCACTTCCAGTTCTGGCAGAAGCTGGAGATCGATTCGTACGCGCTGCGCAGCGACACGCCCGGCCGGTCAGGCAACAACATGGCAAAGAACCTCCTGACCACCTGGAAAGCCGACGAGGTCACCCTGGGGGCGGAGTACAGCGCGGTTGAGGAGAACTTCAATCCGGAGGTCGGCTTCGTGCGGCGCGGCAACATGTCGCAGTACAGCGGAGACGTCGCCTGGAACCCGCTGCTGCGCGGCAGCGACGCCATTCGCAACCTGAAGTTCGGCGCAACCGTCGATTATTTCAACAACAACGCCACCGGGCAGCTCGAGACGCGCACCCAGGAAGCGACGACCGGCATCCAGTTCGAGAACAACGGCAACATCAACTTCGTCGTCAACCAGACGTTCGACCGGCTGGTGAGGCCGTTTGCGATCCGCTCGGACACGGCCATCCCGGCCGGCGACTACGACTATCGCCGGTATACGGTGAGCTTCAACACCGGTAACAACCGGAAGCTGGGTCTCACGGGCAACACCAACTGGGGCGAGTTCTGGCATGGCGACAACAGGTCGTACGCCGCCGGCGTCGACTATCGGCCGAACTACCATCTCAATCTCGATCTGAGCTACAGCCGCAACGAGGTCACGCTGCCGACCGGGGCGTTCACGACCGGCCTGGTTGGCGCGCGCGTGTTCTATGGATTCAGCCCCCGGGCGTTCTTCAACGCATTCCTGCAGTACAACGCCGACACGCACCAGGTGAGCTCGAACCTGCGGTTCAACTTCACCCACCGTCCGCTGAGCGACCTCTATCTGGTCTACAACGACCGCCGCGACACCGTGAGCGGCGAGCTCCTCGAGCGCGCCGTCATCGTCAAGGTGACCAACCTGTTCAACTTCTGATCCTCGGTCCGCCTGAAGGCGGACACTACGTACTGACAACCGACAACCGACAACTTACTCAGATCCGTCGCCGCGCCTGACGTCCACGGACTGCTCTCCGTCGTCCCAGTAGACGGTGACCTCCCAGGGGTTGCAGCAGACCTCGCAGTCCTGCACCATCGTGCCCTGGATCTCGGGCTCGAGGTAGATCTCGACCTCTTCGCCGCAGTAGGGACAGGTGACGGAATGGTTCATGGTGCAGGCTCTTCTAGTAGTCCGAGGCGCGCCGCGAGAGCAGGAGATAGAGGACAAAGCTCAGACCGAAGGTGACGAACCACGCGTAGGTGTACAGCGTATCGAAGAAGGTCGGATCGCTCACCTGGCCCCCCGGCGTCATGGCGGCCCGCAGGAAACCGGGCACGACCGGGAGAATCGACAGCACGAGCGCGATCACGGCCCTGGGGTTGACGCCGTTGGAGTAGCTGTAACGGCCGTTGACCTTGAAGAGATCCGGCAGCGACAGCTCGCGGCCCCGTAGCACCCAGTAGTCCGCGATCAGGATCCCGCCAATCGCGCCCATCAGGCTCGAGTATCCAATCAGCCACGTGAAGATGTACGCCGCCGCGTCGGCGTAGAGCTTCCACGGCATCATCACGATTCCGATCACCGCGGTGATCAGGCCGCCCGTCACGTAGCTGATGCGCCTGGGCGACAGGCTCGAGAAGTCGTTGGCCGGCGAGACGACGTTGGCCGCCATGTTCGTCGTCAGTTGCGCCACCAGGACGATCAGGGCCCCGAAGACGATCACCGCCGGGCTGCCGATGCGGGCGATCAGCGCGATGGGATCCCAGATCGCTTCGCCGAACAGGACGATCGTCGCGCTCGTGACGGCGACACCGATGAACGCGAAGAGCGTCATCGTCGTCGGCAACCCGAACAACTGGCCGAGCGCCTGCGATCGCTGGCTGCGCGCATAGCGGGTGAAGTCGGGGATGTTCAGGCTCAGCGTCGCCCAGTAGCCGACGTTGGCGGTGAGCGCCGCGGGGAACAACTGCCAGAACGGCGTCTGCGCAGTCTGCAGGCGCGTTGACTCCGCGAGAATGCGACCGAGCCCGCCGCCGCGCACGATCGCCCATCCGAGCAGCAGCATGCCGCCGCCGAGCAGCAGCGGAGCGGACCAGGCTTCCAGGATCTTGATCCCCTCGAGTCCTCGAATGATGATCGCGACCTGCACGATCCAGAAGATGCCGAAGGCGATCCAGATGTTGCCAGGCAGCGCGGCCCACGACGGCCAGGCGGCGGCGAACAGCGTATGCAGGGCGAGCCCGCCAATCCATGTCTGGATGCCGAACCAGCCGCAGGCCACGATCGCGCGCAGGATCGCGGGGATGTTGGCGCCCTTGACGCCGAAGCTGGCGCGGCAGAGCACGGGAAACGACACGCCGTACTTCGTGCCCGCGTGCGCGTTGAGGATCATCGGCACCAGCACGATGGTGTTGCCGAGCAGGATCGTGAGCATCGCCTGCCACCAGGTCATGCCCTGCTGCATCAGCCCGGACGCCAGCGTGTAGGTGGTGATGACCACCGCCATGCCGATCCAGAGCGCGGCGATGTGATAGGTGGACCACGTGCGACGCGAGAGCGGCGTCGGCGCGAGGTCGGCATTCCAGAGCGGACTGCCCGAGAGATCTTCCGTGACCTCGACGAAGTCGCTCGTGGTGGTGGTTGTCATCGTTGCTGTCCGGAGGCCTGAAGGCCTCCGGCTACCGATTCGTACTGAAGGCCTCCGGCTACCGCTCCGTGCTCGCTGTTTCGGATGCGGCGTAGCCTTCAGCCTCCTCATACCCGCCGTGATAGCTCTTGGCGCCGGGCCTGCGGATCTTCGAATGCGTCACCACCCGGTCGCGCCGCAGGCCGCGGAAGTCTTCAAGCGTCTTCCACCCGTGCCGATCCATCGTCTCGGTCATGCCCGCGATCAAGTCCTTGATCACGTTCGGGCCGATCGCGTGGTCGAGCATCGCCGCGGTGCACACCTGCACCGTGCCGCAGCCGAGGAGGAAGTAGTTCAGCGCGTGCGCGAATTCGGCGACGCCGCCGATGCCAGAGAACGAGCGTTCTGGAAACGCCTGCGTGAGCTGCGCCATCTTCGCCATCGACAACGGCAGGATGGCCGGGCCGCCAAGTCCGCCGCTCGAGACCAGGCCATCGACGTTGATCTCGAATTCCAGCGTCTCCGGGTCGATCAGCGGCAGCGACGGAAACGTATTCGACGACACGATCGCGTCGGCCCCGCCGAGAAAGGCGCCGCGCGCCTCGACCACGATGTCGGTCGTTGAGGGGGTGAGCTTGGCCCACACCGGAACGCGGGCGACCTGTTTCACGACTTCGGTGACGACCGAGATGAGCTCCGTGTCCTTGCCGATATTCGACCCCATGTCCTTGCGGTCCATGTGCGGGCAGGAGAGGTTCAACTCGAGCGCGTCGGCGCCCTGGTCCTGGCATGCGGTGGCGAGCGTCTGCCAGTGGCGCAGCTCTTCATCGCTGCCCGATCCCGCCATGATCGACGCCACCAGGATCCGGCTCGGGTGCGCCTGCTTGATCCGCGCGATGCGCGGCACCCACCAGTCGAGCGGCTTGTCGGAGATGAGCTCCCAGTTCCACGACGAGTGCAGCGCCGTGCCGGGCCGTTTTCGCATCGACAGATGCGGGGAGTCGGCCATCGAGCGCAGGAACTTGGTCTTCGGACCGTCGACGTTCACGACCGGGTGCAGCCCGATCGTCTTGGTGACCACGCCGCCCCAGCCGGCATCGAACGCCCGCATGATGTTGGCGTCCGACTCGGTCGGAGGCGCGGACGACAGGAGAAACGGGTTCTCGAACCGGAGGCCGGTAAACGTCGTGCCGAGCTGTGGCGCCATGGTCTACCTCGGGAAAGCGCTGACTATAGCACCACTATAATGACCGGCATGTCGCAGGCCGCCGTTCTCGAAAACTTCATCGGAGGCCGCTGGACGCCCTCGTCCGCCACCTCCCACCTCGACGTCCACAATCCCGCCAGGGGTGTCGTGATTGCGAAGACGCCGATGTCCACCGCGGGAGACGTCGATGCCGCCGTCAAGGCCGCGGCGCGCGCGTTTCCAGGCTGGAGCGAGACGCCGCCCGTGCTGCGGGCCCGGACGATGTTCACGTTCAGGCAGAAGCTCGAGGATCACCTCGAGGAGCTCGCGCGGCTGGTGACGACCGAGCACGGCAAGACGCTGGACGAGTCGCGCGGGAGCGTGCGCCGCGGCATCGAGTGTGTCGAGGCTGCCTGCGCCGCCCCGTCGATGCTCATGGGCTACAGCCTCGAGAACATCTCGTCCAACATCGATTGCACCGCGATGCGGCAGGCGGTCGGCGTGTGTGCCGCGATCGCGCCGTTCAACTTTCCGGCGATGGTTCCACTCTGGTTTCTTCCCTTCGCCGTCGTCTGCGGCAACACGTTCGTGTTGAAGCCGTCGGAGCAGGTGCCGCTGTCGCAGCAGAAGATGTTCGAGCTGCTGCAGGAGTGCGATCTGCCGCCGGGCGTCGTGAACCTCGTGCACGGGGGCAGGGAAGTGGTCGAGGCGATCTGCGACCATCCGGAGATCCGGGCGGTGTCGTTCGTCGGGTCGACGCCCGTCGCGCGTCTCGTGTATCAGCGCGCCACTCATGCCGGCAAGCGGGTGCAGGCCCTCGGCGGCGCCAAGAATTTCATCGTCGTCATGCCCGATGCCGATCTCGATCGCGCGATCCCGATCATCACCGAGTCGTTCTACGGATGCGCGGGGGAGCGCTGCCTGGCGGGCAGCATCCTCGTGCCGGTCGGGCCGTCACACAAGGAGGTTCGCGACCGGATGGTGGCGGCGGCCGAGGCGCTCGTCGTCGGCGACGGCATGGAGCCTGGAGTGGATATGGGGCCGGTCATCAGCGCGAAGCACCGAGAGAGGGTGCTCGGATACCTGGACCGGGGGCTCTCCGAAGGCGCCACGCTCGTGGCCGACGGCCGCGCGCGGAAGCTCCCGAAGGAGGGTTACTTCGTAGGGCCGTCGGTGTTCGACCAGGTGTCGCCATCGATGACGATCGCGTGCGACGAGATCTTCGGGCCCGTCGCGACCGTGGCGCCGGCGAAGGATCTCGATGACGCCTTGAAGATGATGTACGCGCATCCCAACGCGAACGCGACCTCCATCTTCACGTCGAGCGGCAAGGCCGCGCGCGAGTTCGCGCACCGCGCCACGGCGTCCATGGTCGGCGTGAACATCGGCGTTGCCGCGCCTATGGCCTACTTCCCGTTCGGCGGCGCGCGCGACAGCTTCTTCGGCGACCTGAAAGTGCACGGCCGCGACGCGTTCGAGTTTTACACCGACAAGAAAGTGACGATCAGCCGCTGGTGATCGACCAGATCCGCTTCGACGATGGGGCTGCCTACGAACGATACATGGGGAAGTGGAGCCAGCGTGCAGGTGAAGCTTTCCTCGATTGGCTTGCGCCGAGATCCGGTTTGCGATGGCTCGACGTTGGCTGCGGCAACGGCGCCTTCACGGAAATGCTCGTCGAGCGCTGTGCGCCGGTCTCCGTGCAGGGGATAGATCCGTCTGAGGCGCAGCTTGCCTATGCTCGCACCCGACCCGCGTCGCGTGGCGCACAGTTTCGTCAGGGAGATGCGATGGCACAGCCTTTCCCCGACGATACGTTCGACGCGGCGGTCATGCCGCTGGTGATGTTCTTCCTTCCAGACCCGGCCAGGGGCGTTGCCGAAATGGCACGAGTGGTCTGCCCGGGTGGCAGCGTCACAGCCTACGCCTGGGATATGTGTGGCGGTGGTTTTCCGTACGAGGCGTTGCACGCTGAAATGCGTGGCCTGGGTGTGGCCGTTCCGGTGCCGCCGAGCCCTGACGCCTCTCGCATAGTGGCGATGCGCGACCTGTGGACTGGTGCAGGTGTGGATGCCGTGGAAACACGGGAGATCGCGGTGCAACGGACCTTCGCCGATTTCGACGACTACTGGACGACCATCCTCGGGGGACCAAGCGTCGGTTCAACGCTCGCGGCGATGGCGCCCGAGGATGTCGCGCTTCTCAAAGCGCGGATGCGCGCGCGCCTGCCGGCAGATGCCACTGGCCGTATTACCTGTAGTGCGCGGGCGAACGCGGTAAAGGGCCGTGTGCCGCAGTCATTTTAGGGTGACTCGCCTCGCAGGCTGATTATCCACATGACACAGAACAGCCCTCGGCCAGAGGTCTGGCTTCGCGGTCAGGTTCCGGCACTGCTGCAGCAGTGCGACGTGCCGCCGGGGAGCGTCTAGCCGTCGCCAACGGCTGCGAAGAAGAACTGTGGAGGCGGCGGTCTCCTGGAGATCGTCAGCCGGACAAGCGGGTGTTGCAGCGAGCGGCGCTGCGCGCCGCCGCTGAACCGCGCGTTAGGCTGCGCGCGTTCTGGACTTCTGGCTTCGCAAACGAGGCGGTCCGAATTCGACTAGGATTGCGCGGTCACATGACGGCGAACGTCCGCGGATACAGTGGTGAGCGTGGCGACCTGAAGCGCTCGGGGCCGGTGATAGCCTGTCGCGAGTCTTACACCGACAAGACGGTGACGATCAGCCGCTGATCATGATTCGCTACTACTCGCTCAGTGTCTGTCTCTTCGGCCTCAGCGTCGGCTGGTCACCGGAGGTGGCTTCGGCCCAGATGCCTCGCGCTCCCAGCGTCGTGTCGGTGAGCCCAGGGTCGGGCGCGGGCGCAGGCCGGACTTTCACGTTCTCGTTCTCGGATCCCGATGGCGCCTCGGACATCGCCACAACCGAGGGTCTTATCGTCGGCGGGACGGAGCTGAACGGCCTCAATGCCTGCTACTTCTTCACGAGTGGGAATCGCCTGTGGCTGCGGGACGATGCTCACAGCGCGTGGGTAGGCCCGATGACGCCCGGAGGCTCTGGCGCTGTGAGCAACTCGCAGTGCACTCTCACGGCTGCCGGATCCTCGATATCCGCGTCGGGCAACAGCCTGACCATGACGGTGACGGCGACGTTCGGCGTGTCCTTCGCTGGTCCGAAGACGATTTACATGAGGGCCACCGATCGCACTGGCCAGTCGTCTGATTTTGTACAGGGCGGAACGTGGACGGTGTCCCCGCTGAATCCAGGGCTCAGCGTGGTCACGTCGTCTTGCCCGGACCCTTCCAGGGATAGTGCGCTTTCTGTCCGAACGGTCAGTGAACAGGGCGGAAGGGTGTCGGCGCTGGTCACGACGCCTGACTGCTTTCGGACGTACGCTGCCTATCTGCCGCAGGAAGGTTACTTCCTGGACGGAGACCGCAGGCCCCTTCCGATCATGGGACGGACGTCGGGGCACTTCGACATCCTGTTTGTGTTCGTGGACACCGAATTCAATCGACGGAAGCTGTTCGACAACTCGTCGATGCCCACGACGGTCAAGGACACGATCGCTGGCGGCCGGATTCAGGATGCGCTGACCGAATTGCTCGCGACATACACGGCGACGGCCGTGATGTCGGGCTTTGCGCAGCGAGCGAACGCGGCGAAGGTGGTTGACTTCAGTTTCAGCGTGGCGTTGACGCGCTTGTCTCAACGGGCTCTCGACCTCACCGACGGAGGTCTTGGCTTCGCCCGATATGACGCCGTCGTCGTGCTCGATGACATGGGATCGATCTCGGCGCACGGCGTCGAGCGCTGGCCATCACAGCTGACGCGCCCTCTCTTTCATGGAAGAGGCGGCAGCTTCTTCCTGCACATTGATCCGCTCGCTCTGACCCCGGCCCTCTTCGGCCACGAACTGCTGCACAGGAACCTTCCGGTGCTCCTGAAGGAGTACCAGATCGGAAACCGCACGCTCGTCAGAGTGGGGGGCGTCACCTACGATCGGACCCCGGTTATCAATCCACGAACGGGCGAGGATATTGAGCCGCTGATCAGGGCGAACGAGGGCAAGACGCCTTTGGTCGAGTACCTTGGCGGCTTCGCGGATGTCGACGGCGATGGCATCGTCGATTGCATCGATCCGGAGATCACCCCGACCGCTGACAATCTCGACGGTGATTTCGTTCCTGACCGGTTTGATCCCGATCTCCGTTTCGACCACCGGCCGTATTCCTGGATGTACGCCGTCCGGGGTGGACGGTCCTGACATGGCGACGGCGCAGCCAGAAGCGTGGCTTCGCGGGCCGGTTCCCGCAATCCCCGCGTTGCTGCAGCCGGTCGCGCACAGCTTGATGCAATGTCGAGAGGAGCTGACCGCGCGCGTCACGGGGCTGACGCCGGATCAGATCTGGGCTCGTCCCTGTGGCGCCGCCTCGGTCGGCTTTCACGCGCGGCACGCTGCCGGGAGTCTCGACCGGCTGTTCACGTACGCGCGGGGTGAGCGTCTTTCGGCGGCCCAGCAGGCGGCGCTCGCCGTCGAGGAACACCCAGACACGACGCCGGATATCGATCGCCGACTTGTGGCGGCATTCGACCAGACCGTCGAGCGGGCGCTCGAGCAGCTTCGGATGACGAGCGAGACGACGCTGCTGGAGGCCCGCGGCGTCGGCCGCGCACAGTTGCCGTCAACGGTGCTCGGCCTCCTCTTCCACGCCGCGGAACACACGCAGCGCCACATGGGACAGCTCGCCACAACGGCAAAGGCATTGTGAGGTACCGGTGAGGAAAGGACAGGCCGCCCGCGGGAACCACCGCCGATTGTTCTGGCGCCGCATGTTCAACCACTTCTTGATTGCCATGGCAATCCTCGGTTTCTCGCTTGGCGTCGGCATCCTGGGGTATGAACGGTACGAGGATCTACCCTGGCGGGATGCGTTCCTGAATGCGGCCATGCTCCTCGGTGGCATGGGACCTGTCGACACGGATCTGTCCGAGCCGGGAAAAATCTTTACCGGTCTGTACGCGCTCTATTCAGGACTCGTCGTCATCGCCGTGGCAGGCCTTCTCCTGGCCCCGGCCGTCCATCACGTGATGCACCATGTGCACTGGGATGACCCTCCCGGAGGCCAATGATGAGCCGTCTCTTCATTCTCTGTCTGATTGTGGGCGCGTCCGCGTGCGGCAGCGGCGACGTCGCGACGGGCCCGACTCGAGCTGGCCGGAGGACGAGCTTTTTCGTGACGAGCTCCACGAGCACGACGGGCAACCTCGGTGGCCTCGCCGGCGCCGACCGTATCTGCCAAAGCCTGGCCGATGCGAACGGAGTTGGATACAAGACGTGGCGGGCCTATCTCAGTGTCGAACGGGACGCTGACAACGGCAACAGGTCGACAGATGCCCGCAGTCGCATCGGCAACGGACCGTGGGTCAACGCCAACGGTGTACTCGTCGCGCGCGATCTCGCCGACCTCCACGCACGCACGGGAGAGGCGACCGTCTTCGTCGATGAGAGAGGCCGGCCGATCAACGGCCAGTGGGTGGGGTCGCCGTCACCCAACGAGCACGACATTTTGACCGGTTCACGAGGCGACGGCACGCTGATGCCGGGGTTCACGTGCAGCGACTGGACGTCGGCGTCGGCGGCGACACAAGCCCAGGTCGGCCATTCCGACGGGTTCGGTCCGAATCGCGACGTGTCTGGCACGCTGTCGTCGTGGAACTCCGCACACTCGAACCAGAACTGCGCCAATACGTCCCCGCGCGGCGGTGCGGGACGCATTTACTGTTTCGCGACAGACTGATCGCTGCCGCTTCGCGAGAGACTCATTCCATGAGCCAATTCACCAACCCTGCCTCGTCCACCCCTGCTGAGACCGCTGCCTACGTGGCCGCACTTCTCGAGTTGTTGGGCGACAAAGACCCGGTTTCGGTGCTGCGAGAGACCTCGGTTGCCGTCTACCGATTCGTCCAGACTGTGCCCCCGGACGTCGTGACCACGCCGGAGGCGCCGGGCAAGTGGTCGATTCGCGAGGTCGTTCAGCATCTCGCCGACTCCGATCTCGTGGGCGGCTTCCGGCTCCGCATGATCCTCGCGCAGGATCGTCCTCCGTTGGTCGGCTACGACCAGGACCTCTGGGAAAGTCGTCTCCGGTACCGCGAAGTGGACTTCGAGGAGGCGCTGAACCTGTTTCTGACGCTCCGCCGCTCGAACCTGCGCCTGTGGGAGGGTCTGACCCCAACGGATCTGGCACGCGTGGGCCTCCACAGCGAGCGGGGCGAGGAGACCCTGGCCCACATGCGGCGGCTGTATGCGGCGCACGACCTGATGCACCTCCGGCAACTGGATCGGATCCGCGCGTCGCTGTCGCCGAAGCCCGTCTAAGACGAGGAGCATATGACTCCGTCACCGGACGAGTGGGTGCTGGTGCGCAATTGCGTGACGCTTTATGAAGCGTTGGTCGTCAGGTCCGCGCTCGAGGGTTCGGACATCGAATGCTTTCTCCCCGACGAGTCGCTGCTCGGCATCCGGCCGGAGCTGGCGATCGCGCTCGGAGGAGCGCGTGTGCTCGTTCGATCGGACGATCTCGAAAGAGCCACTGAGGCGCTGCGAGACATCGAGGCAGCCGCCGGCGACGACAGCGGAGAGGAATGATCCCCTTTCAGATCAGAAACGCGTCGGAGCAGGACGTCCCGCTGATCCTTCAGATGATCAAGGGGTTGGCGGAGTACGAGAAGCTGTCGGACCAGGTCGTCGCCACCGAGGATGGCCTGCGTGAAGCGCTCTTCGGCGCGCACCCGTCAGCGGAGGTCGTGGTTGGCTACGCAGGTGACCAGCCCGCGGGTTTCGCGCTGTTCTTCCACAACTTCTCGACATTCCTCGGCCAGCGTGGGCTGTATCTCGAGGATCTGTTCGTCCTGCCGGAATGGCGAGGCCGCGGTCTCGGCCGGATGCTGCTCGCGCATCTGGCGCGCATCGCCGTCGAGCGCAACTGCGGCCGGATGGAATGGTCGGTGCTCGACTGGAACGAGCCAGCGATGCGCGTGTACCGGGGCATCGGCGCGACGCCGCTGGACGACTGGACGATCTGCAGGCTGACGGGCGACGCCCTCCACCACCTCGCCCGTTCGTAGTAGCCTAGCGGCTCCTCCAGGAGAACCCAGATGCCGAGACGCGTGCTCGGCGGCCTGATCCAGGCTGCCGCCCCGGTAACCGATCCGTCGGTGCCGATCGAGAAGGTCCGCAAGGCGGCGATCGACGCGCATATTCCGTTGATCGAGGAGGCGGGGAAGCGAGGCGTCCAGATCCTTGGCCTCGAGGAAATCTTCAACGGTCCGTACTTCTGCCCGTCACAGGATCCGCACTGGTACGACATCGCCGAGTCGGTGCCAGGGCCGACTACCGAGCTGATGGCGACCTACGCCAAGAAATACCAGATGGCGATGGTGGTGCCGGTCTACGAGCGCGAGGCGGCCGGCGTCTACTACAACACCGCCGCGGTCTACGACGCCGACGGCAGCTACCTGGGCAAGTACCGCAAGAACCACATCCCGCACACCTCAGGATTCTGGGAGAAGTATTTCTTCAAGCCGGGCAACCTCGGCTACCCGGTGTTCAAGACGCGCTTCGCGACCATCGGCGTCTACATCTGCTACGACCGGCACTTTCCCGAAGGCGCGCGGCTGCTCGGCCTGAACGGCGCGGAGATCGTCTTCAACCCGTCAGCGACCGTCGCGGGCCTGTCGCAGTACCTCTGGAAGCTGGAGCAGCCGGCGCACGCGGTGGCCAACGGCTACTTCATGGCCTGCAGCAACCGCGTCGGCACCGAAGCCCCGTGGAACATCGGGCGCTTCTACGGGTCGTCTTACTTCGTCGATCCGCGCGGCAACTTCCTCGCAGTTGCCTCCGAAGACAAGGACGAGCTCCTCGTCGCGGAGATGGACCTCGACCTGATCGAGGAGGTGCGCCGGGTGTGGCAGTTCTATCGCGACCGGCGTCCCGAGACGTACGGCCCGATGGCGCAACAGCTCCCATGAGCCTCCTCGTCAAGCACGGCACGATCGTCACCGCCACCGACCAGTACGTCGGCGACATCCTCATCGAGGGAGAGAAGATCTCGACGATCGGCACCGATCTCACGATGCCGGCGGACCGCGTGATCGACGCCCGCGGCAGGTACGTCTTTCCTGGCGGCATCGACGTCCACACGCATCTCGACATGCCCTTCGGCGGCACGACCTCGGCAGACGACTTCGAGTCGGGAACGATTGCCGCGGCGCACGGCGGCACGACGACCGTCGTCGATTTCGCGATCCAGTACCGCGGCCAGACGCTTCACCACGCCATGGATACGTGGATGAAGAAGGCCGAGGGCAAAGCCGCCATCGACTACGGCTTCCACATGATCATCACCGAGCTCACCGATCAGGTGGAGCTCGAGATGGACGCGCTCGTCAAGCAGGGACTCACGTCCTTCAAGCTGTTCATGGCCTATCCCGGCGTGTTCATGCTGGACGATGCCAGTATTTTCAGGGCGCTGCTGCGGACGGGGAAGAACGGCGGGACGATCTGCATGCACGCCGAGAACGGCGGCGTGATCGACGTGCTCGTGAAGAAGGCGCTCGCCGAAGGCAAGACCGCGCCGAAGTACCACGCGCTCACCAGGCCGGCTCGCGCCGAGGCTGAAGCCACCCACCGCGCCATCGCGCTGGCCGAAATCGCCGACGTGCCGATCTACATCGTGCATCTCTCCGCGGCCGAAGCATTGGAGATGGTCACCGAGGCGCGCGACCGCGGGCTGCCGGCGTATGCGGAGACCTGCCCGCAGTACCTCTTTCTCTCGTACGACAACTACGAGGAGCCCGGCTTCGAGGGCGCGAAGTACGTCATGAGCCCGCCGCTGCGCGGGAAGGAGACGCAGGACCGGCTGTGGCGCGGGCTGGCGTTCAACGACCTGCAGGCGATCTCCACCGATCACTGTCCGTTCTGCATGAAGGAGCAGAAGACGCTCGGCGCAGACGACTTCTCGAAGATCCCGAACGGCGCGCCCGGCATCGAGACGAGGATGAGCCTGGTGTACGACGGGGGCGTGCGTACGGGGAAGATCTCGCTCAATCGGTTCGTCGAGCTCACCTCGACATCCCCCGCGAAGATCTTCGGCCTGTTCCCAAGGAAAGGGACGATCGCCCCCGGCAGCGATGCCGACATTGTCATCTTCGATCCGGAGAAGAAGCAGTTGCTGTCGGCGAGGACGCTGCACATGAAGGTGGATTACAACCCCTACGAGGGCCGCGAGATCACAGGCGTGACCGACACGGTGATTTCACGCGGCAGAGTCGTCATCGACGGCGGCGCGTTCACCGGCCGCGCGGGCGCGGGCGCGTTTCTGAAGAGGAGCGCCCGATGACCGGCGACGAGATCGTCGCGCTCTCGAAGAAGCACACCATCTACGAGTGGTCGGCGCAAGGCGCCGCCGATCCGATTCCAGTGGCCCGCGCGAAGGGGGTGTACTTCTGGACGCCCGAGGGCAAGCGCTTCCTCGACTTCAACAGCCAGTTGATGTGCGTCAACATCGGCCACGGCGATCCGCGTGTCGTGAAGGCGATCCAGGATCAGGTGGCCGTGCTGCCGTACGCCAATCCGTTTCTGGCCACCGAGCCGCGGGCAAGGCTCGGTGCCAAGCTGGCGCAGATCTGTCCTGGGGACATCGACGTCTTCTTCTTCACCAACGGCGGCGCCGAGGCCAACGAGAACGCGTTCAAGGTGGCGCGCGCGGTGACCGGGCGGCAGAAGATCATGGCGCGGTACCGCTCGTACCACGGCGCCACCGCGGCCGCGATCAACGCGACGGGCGACCCGCGGCGCTGGACCCAGCCGGCGATGCCGGGCTTCATCCACGTGCTCGATCCGTATCACGGCATCGCGCGCGGCTGGGACACGGCCGAGGAGTCGCTGCGTTATCTCGAGGAGGTCATCCAGCTCGAAGGCCCGAATACGATTGCCGCGTTCATCCTCGAGACCGTCTCGGGCACCAACGGCATCCTTGTGCCTCCGGACGGCTACCTGCAGGGCGTGCGGGCCCTCTGCGACCGGTATGGCATCCTGATGATTGCCGACGAGGTGATGGCGGGATTCGGCCGCACGGGTGCATGGTTCGCGGTGGATCACTGGAAGGTCGTTCCCGACATCATCACGATGGCCAAGGGGCTGACCAGCGCCTATGTGCAGCTTGGCGCCGTCGGCCTTCGGCGCACGCTCGCCGACCACTTCACCACCACGCCGTTTCCAAGCGGCCTGACCTACAACAGCCATCCGCTGGCGTGCGCGGGGGCGCTCGCCGCCATCGCGGTGATCGAGGAGGACGGCCTCGTCGAAAAAGCGCGCCGCACCGGCATGTTGATGGCGGAGCTGCTTGCCGGACTTGCCGCTCGTCATCCGTCGGTTGGCGCGGTGCGCTCGATCGGCCTCTTCGGCATCGTCGAACTGGTGCGCAACGGCCAGACGCGCGAGCCGATGGCGCCGCTCAACGGCACGTCGCCTGAGATGACCGAGATTGGCAGGTTCTTCCGCCAGGAAGGCCTCTACACGGTCGTGCGGTGGAACTACTTCTTCACGAACCCACCGCTCTCTATTACTGAAGACGAGTTGCACGAGGGGTTCACCATCATCGACCGCGCGCTCGCGATTACTGATCAGGCTGTTGCGTAACTACGCGCGGCGCTGTTCGCCGGGACGGGCCACAGCGGAAGCGGCTCGGCCACCGGGACGTGCGGAAGATGATGACGAATCTGTGCCCGTGTTGGAGCGTGGTGCGCTGGCGTGAGGAGTCCTCTGGACCGGCTGTGAGTGGATGCGCGCGAGGCTCGCGGGTGAGCGGCGAGGCACCGCCGGTGCGACCAGGCCGGAAGTGCAGGCTGATGAATCGTTTCCCGGCCGTCGCGCGCTCATCAGTCTTGGCGGTTACGCGCCAGCGTTGGCGCGTAACCACGCAGATCCGTCGTGTGGCCGACGGTGTCGACCAGGGCCTTCGCGCCTAAGCACGCCGGGTGGGCCTGTGAGATTCTGACGACAATCGCCAGCGACTGTGGAGATTACGACCGCCAACGAGATACGAGCTCGCCGCGGGTTCCGCGCGGGCTGGCGGTCTACTAACAAGTTCGGCTGACGAACACGACGGACGGAATGATCCGACGGTTATCGGGAGTGTTTGAGACGGTCCTTCCAGTAGCCTGGCTTCCGACGGTCGTGCGCAATGGCGAGGACGCGGACTTCCGTGCCGACTTAGAGATAGATCACGTGATACGGAAAGCGCGTCACCGCACGACGGCGAACGGGCAGGTCGGCTGGCATCCGGGGAACGCGGGTCCCAGCGCGAGGCGACTCCAGGATGTGATCGAGGGTGGCGTCGACGGCGTCGAAGAACTCGATGCCGAGGTGCTGCCGGCGTTCCTCGTAGTATCGACCGGCGAGGCGGTACTCGGCGTCCGCTTCGTCTTCAAATCAAACGCGCGGGTTCACCGACGGCGCAATTCCTCTTCGGCGCGACGGCGAACGTCCTGCCATGACACGCCGGCGGATTCCCCCGCCAGCACTCGCCTTGCTCTTCGCTCGATCTCCGCGGCCCACGCGGCTTCGACTTCCGCCGGATCATCCACAGCCGCGTCGTCGAGGCTGGCGAGCAACTGCGCGGCCACATCGGCACGTTCATCCACCGGCAGGGCCAGTGCTTCCCGCAGAAGTTCTTGCGCTCGTGGCGACATGAGTTCAGTCTACCGCGACCTGACGTTGCGGCCGCGCCGGCGTGTTCCGCTGGCCGACTCTCTCTTCGTTGCGGTTGCGCTCGATGAGCTACCGGACAGTCATCCCGGTGCCAGCGCGGTCGCGGACGTGCTTCTGGACGGACGACAGCTCTTCACTGCAGTCAGCCTCTACGCTCAGTGGGAGATGATGCCTGGAAGCAAGACGATGATGTACGCCGGCCCCAGGCTACATCGCATGCTGTCGGACCTGACCGGTGTGCTGGCGTCTTCGCATCGGAATCCGGTCGTTCTGGCTGGCGACTTCAACGTGACAAGCCAAGGCGCACGGTCGTCTGACAACGAAGCTGCGGCCGTCTTTGCGCGTCTCCGTGCATGGCGGATGGCGGACTGTATCGCTCGTATGGGGCGAGACCAAGCCGGTGCGGCGGACTGCAAATGCCCGGATGGAGCCGCGTGTTCTCACGTTCGAACGTTTCGGACAGGCACGCAATTGGACTACGCGTTTGTCTCGGACTCAATCGTTCCCGCGCTGCTCGACTGTGGGACCGAGGCGACCGCAGAGGCGTGGCGACGGAGCGATCATTGCCCCATCGTTATCGACCTTGACGAGCGTGCCATCTGGCAGACGCAACAGACGGCCTAATAACAAGTTAGGCCGCTTTGTGAGCAGCGGCGGTTCTGATCATCTTGGCGATCTCGGCAGGGCCGGCGCCCACGCTGATCAGAGAGCGAATCATCAGATCAACGCTGACGGACGTATCGGCGGCTTCGAGCTTCGCAATCCGGGATTGACTCGAGCCCAGGTGTTTGGCCAGTGCGGCCTGGGTGAAGCCGCGGCGCTCCCGGAGTTGACGGAGCCCCGCCGCCAAGGCGAGCTTCACGTCGATGAAGCGCTGCTCTGCGACGGTCAAGCCGAGGAATTCCGCGGTGGTCGATATACGCCAACCTGCGCGCTCAAGTCGTCGCTGTTTGTCATGTTTCATCGGTCTTCCCCTTTTTCCGAGCGGCTTCCTGGTAGGCGGCCAACCGTCGCCGGCAGGTGGTCAACACGGTGCCTGGCGTGGCCTGGGTCTTCTTGGCGAACACGTCAAGAACGACAACGGCGTCCGGTTCGACGTGATACATAATGCGCCACGCGTGGCCCGCGTCGTTGATACGCAGCTCGTGGCACTGGGTCCCGAGGCTGGGCATCGGCCGTGACTGCGGCAGGCTGAGCACCTCGCCTTGTTGAAGTCGGCGAAGGAGAAATCCAGCTTCAAGGCGCCCTGCCTCGCTGAACGGCGGCGTCTTGATTTCGCCGTGGAGCCACACCAGCGGTTTGTCGGCCGTTCTTGCCACGGGCGAGTCCTATGTCAAATATGACATACGCAACGGGGTGCTGGCAAGCGGCGGCATAACACTGCATGCACCAGACGGCGCTGGCAGATCGCGAAGCGCCGCTGGTGATGCGCAACGTTAGGCCGATCGAACCAAGGCAACATCAGATGGACGACTCACGACGTCAGGTGCTGAAATCGACGGTCCTTGCGATGTCCGCATTGGTCGCCCCGCAAGGGCTCGGTGCCCAGGCGCGCGACCTGCTGACTGATTTCCAGACACGTCGGATCCCCACTGACGGTGCCACGATTCATGTTCGTATCGCAGGATCGGGTCCGCCGTTGCTCCTGCTGCACGGCTTCCCGCAGTCGAACGTCCTCTGGCATAAAGTCGCCCCTGAGCTGGTACGGCGGTTCACCGTCGTCGCGCCGGACCTGCGAGGCTACGGCTTCAGCAGCAAACCGCCAGACGGCGAGAATCATGCGGGCTATTCGAAACGTGCGATGCTCCGGGACCAAGTGGAGGTCATGCGGGTCCTCGGGTTCGAACGATTCGCGGTGGTTGGCCACGATCGCGGCGGACGCGTCGCGTGGCGTCTTGCGACCGAAGAGCCGGATCGCGTGACGCGCGCTGTGGTGTTGGACATTGTCCCGGCCTACGGTCCGGTGACCCGCGAGTTCGCAACGGCCTACTTTCACTGGTTCTTCCTGACGCAACCGGCGTCCTTCCCGGAGCAGTTGATCGAGGCGGCGCCAGAGGCCTTTCTCCGCCGGTTTCTGTCTCGGCCCGGCATTTCTGCCGAAGCGTTCGCGGAGTATCTGCGTGCCTTGCAGCAGCCGGGCACCCCCCACGGCATGTGCGAGGACTATCGCGCGGGCGCGACTATCGATGAATTGCATGAGGTCGAGACTCGTGACCGGCGCGTGACCAGCCCGTTGCTTGTGCTCTGGGGCGAACGCAGTCTCGTCGGCACGTCCTACGACCCAATTCGACTCTGGCGAGAGGTGGCGACTGACGTTCGGGGTCGATCGCTCCCGGGCGGCCACAATCTTCCTGAGGAGCTCCCCGAACAGACCCTCGAATCGATCCTGGAATTCATACCAACCTGACACCGATCCGCCGCCCAACAAGCGCTTGCAGCCGTCGGGCCACTGGCGCATGATGGCCCGCACGCTGAAGATCATCCTTTCAGCTCGGGCCGCGTTTCTGGCCACACTCCATCGTGAGAGTCGGGTCGACAAATGGATCGAACGAATCGTGAGGGAACGGTGCACATCAAGAATCTGACGTGGCTCGTGATCCTGGCTGCCGTTCTCCTGACGCCCCCTGCCGGCTCGGCGCAGACGCCCGCCTCCGCGCCAGGCGCTTCGGCGCGGCAAGCCGTGTCGGGTGAGGCGGTGTACCAGCAACGGTGCGCGCAGTGCCACGAGCAGGCGACAGGCCGTGTGCCGCCGCGCGCCGCCATTCAGAACATGACGTCGGTGCGCATCCTTCGCACGCTCGACTTCGGCGCGATGATGACCGTGGCGTACCCGATGCGCCGCGACGAGCGCGAGGCGGTGGCGACGTTCCTCGGCACGCCCGACCCGGAGCCGGGTCCGCGGCCAGAAGCGTTCTGCCGCGACCGCAGCGTCACGCTCGGCGACCTGTCGAAATCGACGTGGAACGGATGGAGCCCCGGACCGGACAACTCCCGCTTCGTACCCGCCGATCTCGCGAAGCTGTCGGCGGCGCAGGTGCCGAAGCTCGAGCTGAAATGGGCATTCGGATTTCAGGGCGACATCTCCGCGTTCGGCCAGCCGACGGTCATCGGTAACCAGATCTTCGTCGGCAGCGCCAGCGGGCTGGTGCACGCCCTTCGAGCCGACAGCGGCTGCCTGCAGTGGGTGTACCAGGCCAACGGACCGATTCGCGCCGCCATCGTCGCCGAACCGCTCGGCAACTCGCACGCGCTGCTCTTTGGCGATCTGACGGGATGGTTTTACGCGCTCGACGCCGCCACCGGCAAGGAGCTGTGGAAGAAGCGCCCTGAGGCGCACGAAGCCGTCAGGATCAGCGCGCCGCCGCTCGTCCACAACGGGCTCGTGATGATCCCGATCGCGTCGTGGGAAGAGACGAGGTCGATCAACCCGGATTATCCGTGCTGCACCTTCCAGGGCAGCATCACCGCGCTTCGGCTGCGTGATGGCGCGCAGGCGTGGAAGACCTACATGGTTCCCCGCCGTGCCGAGGTTACCGGCAAGACCTCGGTCGGCACCCCAACCTTGGGCCCTTCGGGCGTGGGCGTCTGGGCGACGCCGACCATCGACGTGAAGCGCCGGCGGATGTACGTCACGACGGGCAACAACTATTCGAAGCCGAGTACGGACACGAGCGACGCGGTGATCGCGCTCGACCTCGACACCGGCCGCATCGTCTGGACGCGACAGGCGATGACCGAGGACGTCTACAACTCCGCGTGCGTCCAGGCCACGAAAGGGCCGTCGTGTCCCGAGGGCAACGGGCCCGATTTCGACTTCGGTTCTCCGGCGATCCTGGCGCGAACGTCGACCGGACGCGAGCTGTTGCTTGCCGGCCAGAAGGCCGGAATCGTCTGGGCCTTCGACCCCGACAAGGAAGGCGCGGTCGTCTGGCAGACACGCGTGGGGCAGGGCGGCATCAACGGCGGCGTCCAGTGGGGCATGGCGAGCGACGGCGAGCACGTGTACGCGACCGTCTCCGACACCGTCATCACGAGAACCGCGTCGGCGACGACGCTCGATGGGAAGGTGGGGGGCGGCCTGACCGCCCTGCGCATCGCCGACGGTGCCAGGGCCTGGTATGCGGCGCCCGCTCCCTGCGCCCCCACGATCGCCAACTGCAGTCCGGCGCAGCCTGCCGCCGTCACGGCGATCCCCGGCGTTGTCTTCGCGGGATCGCTCGACGGCCACCTGCGGGCGTATGCGGCGAAGGACGGCCGGGTCATCTGGGACGTCGATACCGTCCGCGAGTACCAGACCGTCAACGGCGTGAAGGCGAAGGGCGGCGCGATCGACGGTCCCGGCGCGATCGTGGCCAATGGGATGGTGCTCGTGAATTCGGGCTACACGCGGGCGGGCGGCATTGCCGGCAACGTGCTGCTCGCCTTCGCGCCGGGGGAGTGACGTGCGCCCGTTCGTCCTGCTGATCGCGCTCGCCGTCGCCGTGCCGGTGGCGTCGAGCCAGACTGCCCCGGCGATGGATGCGCTCCGCGGGGCGATCGACATCCACGTCCACGCGCTTCCCGACAGCCGCCCGCGGTCGCTCGACGGCATCGAAGCCGCGCGGTTCGCGAGGGACCGCGGCATGCGCGCCATCGTGTTGAAGAACCATTACGAGCCGACGGCCAGCCTCGCGTACATCGTCCGGAAGGCGGTGCCTGGGATCGAGGTGTTTGGCGGCGTCGACCTCAACCTGAGCGTAGGGGGCATCAATCCGGCCGCGGTCGAGTACATGACCCAGGTCACCGGCGGATATGGGCGGGTCGTCTGGATGCCCACCTTCGATGCCGAGAACGCGGTGAGGTTCGCGGACGACCGCCGTCCCTTCGTCAGCGTGTCGGGTAACGGCGGGGTGCCGCTCCCGGCTGTCAAAGATGTGATCGCGCTCGTCGCAAAGCACAATCTTGTCCTCGCAACCGGCCATTCCTCGGCGGAGGAGGTGCTGATGCTGCTGCGGGAAGGCAAGCGGCAGGGGGTCCGGCGCATGGTCGTGACGCATGCGATGAATCCCCCGATCCTCATGGATATGCAGCAGATGCAGGAGGCGGCCAGGCTCGGGGCCTTCATCGAGTTCGTCGGCAGCTCGCTCGAGACGCCCGAGACCCCGGCCCGTATGGACCGCTTCGCCGAGGCAATCCGTAAAATCGGCCCACAGTTCTGCATCCTGTCGTCAGACCTGGGTCAGAAGGACAACCCGCTGCCCGCCGAAGGCTACGCCGCGTTCCTCGCCGCGATGCGGACGAGGGGCTTCTCGGAAGCGGAGGTTGACCTCATGTCGAAGCGGAATCCAGCCCACCTCCTGGGCCTGCCATGACGATCGCCATTGACAAGATGCCTCTGAACCCTCACTCTCTCTCTACGTGAGAGAACGTCCTCTGCGCGTCTACGACAGGAGAGTCGATGGCTAAGAAGGCTGCGAAGGCTGCGAAGAAGAAGTCCGCGAGAAAACCGAATGCCGCGTTCATGAAGCCGGTGACGCCGAGCGCCACGCTGGCGGTCGTGGTCGGCGCCAAGCCGATCCCGCGCACGGAAGTCACCAAGAAGCTCTGGCTGTACATCAAGAAGAACAAGCTGCAGGACGTGAAGAACAAGCGGATGATCAAGGCCGACGCTGCGCTGAAGGACGTGTTCGGCGGCAAGGCCGTCGTCAACATGTTCGAGATGACCAAGCTGGTCTCCAAGCACCTGAAGGCGTGAGCTAGTATCCGCGCCGTCCGCGCGTTCGGTGAGCGCCCCTCGCGCTCATCGCGCGGACGGCCGCGATCTCCCTGGAGGGCGTGGCGGATGTCGTGCGAGCCGATCGTTCGGCGATCGTTCCTGGCGGCATGCGCCGCGTGCCTGTCGGCGCCGCTGCTCCACGCCCAGCAGGCGGCCACCTCCGTTCCGCCCGATCCCCAGACCGTCGATGACCTGGTCGCGGCCAACCGCATCCTGGCGCAGGGGGGCGTGTTCGACGCGATGGGGCACGTCAGCGTTCGCCATCCCCGCCGTCCCGATCGCTTTCTCCTTGCCCGCTCCGTCGCGCCGGCGCTCGTGGCCAACGGCGACATCATGGAGTACGACCTCGAATCGCGGCCGATCGACGCACGCGGCCGGAATTCCTACCAGGAGCGGTTCATCCACAGCGAAATTTATCGCGCCCGGCAGGACGTCAAGGCGATCGTCCACTGCCATACCCCCTCGCTCGTGCCGTTTTCGATCTCAAAGGTGCCGCTGCGGCCGGTGTTTCACATGAGCTCGTTTGTCGGCGAGGGCGTACCCGTGTTCGAGATTCGCGGCTCCGCGGGCATGACCGACATGCTGGTGAAGGACCCGATGACCGGCCGTGCGCTGGCGCAGGCGCTCGGCACGCGGTCCTCGGCCCTCATGCGCGGCCACGGGGCCGTGGTCGCCGCGCCCTCCCTCCCGCTCGCGGTCGGACGCGCGGTGTATCTCGACCTGAACGCGAAGATACAGATGCAGGCCGCCACGCTCGGAGGCCAGCCCACCTACCTCGATGCCGAAGAGGCCAGGCTGGCCACCGTTCCTACGCAATACGACCGCGCGTGGGAGCTGTGGAAGAAGCAAGTCTCGCAGGCACGATGACCCGCTTGCCCGGCCGACACGCGACCGCGTCTTCCGCCGCCCGCCGGCCGCTCACACGTCCGTTGGACGCCGTTCCAGAAGAGGCTTGGCCACATGACCGACGTATCGCTGTTCCGCTTGTACGCCCTGCGCTCGGCGTACCTGTTGCTCGCGGTCGCGCTTCCGCTCTGGTCGGCGAATCAACTCGATGCGCGGACGTCGGAGACGGTGAGGGACTGCCTCTTCGCAGCCATCCTGATCCCGCTCATCCCGTGGCGATATGACGATGGAGATCCGTTTCTAGACCTCCACGACTAACGGCGGGGGATGACGCCCACGGCGTTTATTGCGTCCATCGTCCAGCGAGGTCTTGTCCCTGTTTCCCGACGATCGCCACCCGCGGCTGCTCCCTGCAGGGCGGCGGTGTCATTTGCGTTGACGACGGATGTCCTGTGCTACCGGCGTCTCATCTGCGCGTTGCCATCGTCGTAGCGCGAGTACGTGAAGGAATCTCACTCTCTCCGGTCAACTTCGCGACGCTACTCCCACTGCATCGGCAGGCCGACGTAGTTCTCAGCCCACGTCATCGCCCCGGCGCGCGAGCCGGTGACATAGTCGATTTCCGCCAGTTGCCGGCGAAGATCGAATGCATTGTCGTCGTCGAATCGATGCAGCAACTGGGTCACCCACCAGGAGAATCGCTGCACCATCCACACGCGCCGCAGGCACACCCGCGAGTATGCGTCGAGCAAGTCCCGCCGCCCATCCTGATAGTACGCGGTCAACGCACGCGCGAGCACCCGCACGTCGGCGATCGCCAGGTTCATCCCTTTGGCGCCCGTGGGCGGAACAATGTGCGCGGCGTCCCCGGCCAGGAACAACCGTCCGAACTGCATCGGCTCGACGACGAAGCTGCGCATGTCGGTGATCGCCTTCTGGAGAATCGGACCCTCAGACAGCGGATGGCCATCTCCGGCGGTCCGCAGGCGCAGTTCTTCCCATATCCGGTCGTCCGACCAATTCTCGATCACGTCCTCGCGAGGGCACTGCAGATACAGGCGGCTGAGGCTCATCGTCCGCATCGTGAGCAGGGCAAAGCCCCGTTGATGATGCGTGTAGACGAGCTCATCTTCGGTGGGTGGCGCGTCCGCAAGGATTCCCAGCCATCCAAATGGGTAGTCCTTGACGAACTCGGTCAGCGCTCTCTGCGGGATGCTCGGCCGGCTGACGCCGTGAAAGCCGTCGCAGCCGGCGATGAAATCGCAATCAAGTCGCTGCTGCCCGTCAGCCGCGGTAAAGCGTATTGACGGTCTCGCGTCCTGCAAGCCGTCGAGCTGCACATCGTGCACCTCGAACAGGAGCGGTTCGTCGTAGCCGAGCCGCGCGGCGACGAGATCCTTCACGATCTCCTGCTGCGCATAGATCATGATCGACTTGCCGACCAGGTCGGCGAAGTCGATGCGATGCAGCCGGTCTCGAAACTTTATGTAGACGCCATGATGCAGGAGCCGTTCGCGAAGCAGCCGGTCGCCAACACCGGTGTCGATCAACAGGTCGGCGCCCTCCTGCTCCAGCAGGCCGGCGCGAAGACGCGTCTCGATATACGCCCGGCTTCGGGATTCGATCACCACCGTCTCGATGCCCTCGAGATGCAGGAGGTGCGCGAGGACGAGGCCGGCGGGTCCGGCGCCGATAATCGCCACCTGGGTTCGGGTTCGTTTCATCTCGTTCGTTGCCGGGGCACGCGGTCGATCACGCTTTCGAACGTCGCCGGGCTGAGTTGCCTGCGAAACTTCCGAGATGAGCGGGATTATATTGTGCGGTGAGCAACGATGTCTTCAACAGGTCATACGGGCTTAGTGCCCGCGGCGTCGCCGTACTTCGCATCCAGCCGATCCCAGTCCGCCTTCCGGACGGTCTGCTGTCTCGACTCGAACGAGGCGAGACGATCCCGGACGCCGTCCAGCGAGCCGTGCTGGTGGAGCGCGCCGAGGACCTCCTGCATCGCCTTGATCGATGCCTGCAGCGCCGCATTGGCATAGAGCAGCAGCGCAAAGCCCATGTCGCGAAGCTCGTCGGCCGGCAACAGCGGCGTCTGGCCGCCGATCACCATGTTGGCCACTTGTGGAACATCGACGGCCGTGGCCACGGTTCGCAGCTCCTCGACGCTGACGGGCGCTTCGATGAAGATGACATCGGCGCCGGCTTCCACATAGCGATGCGCACGATCGATTGCGGCAGGAAGACCTTCCACGGCGCGTGCGTCGGTCCTGGCGATGATCAACAGGTCGGACGAGTGGCGCGTATCAACGGCGGCCTTGATCTTCATCACCATCGAGTCGGCCGGGATGACCCCCTTGCCCGCGAAGTGGCCACATCGTTTCGGAAAGATCTGATCCTCGAGCTGAATCGCGTTCGCCCCGGCGCGCTCGAGGCGCCGGACGGTGCGGATGACGTTGAGCGGATTGCCGAAACCGGTGTCGGCATCGACGATCAACGGGGCGCTGCAACTGTCGGAGATGGCAGTCACGACGTCGGCGACCTCGGTCATCGTCACCAGCCCGAGATCGGGCACGCCGTAGCTGGTGTTCGCGATTCCCGCTCCGGTGACGTAGAGAATCGTGAACCCGACATCTTCCGCAATCCTGGCGGCCAGCGCATTGGCCGCGCCAGGCACGACGATGCCGCGTCGCTCATTGATCGCGGCGCGTAGCATCGCTCCGCGGTTCCCGCTCTCGATCGTCATCGGTCGCCTCTCATCCGTGCTGCGTGAGTCTGTCGAGCATTCTATATACTCCAGTTCATCTATGTCCCCTTGGCTCCGCCGCCTGCTATTCGCCGCGTCCACGCTGGTGGCCGTTGCGATCGCGTCGTGCAACCGCGAAGCCGCGCAGGCACCGTTTCCATCGACGACGATCGAGATCATCGCGCCTACTTCGCCTGGCGGAGGGTGGGATACCACCGCGCGTGTCGTCCAGTCGGTGCTCCAGAGCGAGGGCATCGTGAAGGTGCCGATGGTGGTCGTCAATCGCCCTGGCGCCGGCGGCGAAGTCGGATGGAGCTACCTCAACGAGCACCCCGGCAACGCGCATTACACGGCGATGAATTCGAATCAGCTGTTTCCGCGTGAGCTGTCGGGGCAATCGACCCAGAGATTCGAGGACTTCACGCCGCTTGCGCGCCTGACCACTGAGTACGTCGTCCTCGCGGTGCGGGCAGACTCGCCGTACAAGACCGGCCGGGAACTGCTGGACGCGCTGAAGCAGGATCCGCTGAAGCTCACCGTCTCCATCGGCAGCGGCCTCGCGTCAAGCGATCACATGTCGTTCCTGCAGGCGGCGAAGGCGCATGGCGTCGATATCCGGCGCGTCAAGATCATCGTCTACAACTCCGGCGGCGATCAGATGGCGGCGGTGCTCGGCGGGCACGTCGATGTCGTCTCGACGGGGCTCTCCGAGGCCATCGAGCAGGCAAAAGCGGGGAAGCTCCGGCTCATCGCCATCAGCGCCCCCGATCGGCTGAAGGATGCGCCTGATGTGCCGACGTGGGAGGAGATGGGCATCGCCGGCACGTTCGAGCACTGGCGTGGCCTGATGGGCCCGGGCAACCTCGCCGCGAATGACATCGCGACGTGGGACCGGATGCTCGCCAGCATGGTGCAATCGAATGCCTGGAAGCAGGAGCTGCAACGCCGGGGATGGATCGACGCCTATATGCCGTCGGCGACCTACTCGGCCTTCCTTGGCGAGGAACGGTCGCGGTTCCAGACGATCATGCGTGACACAGGTCTGATTCAGTAAGCATGCGCGATCGCGCGGTCGGGGTCATCGTGCTGGTCCTTGGCGTCATCGTGCTCCTCGCGGCAAGCCGTCTCCCGCGCGCGATGATGGGCGATCCGGCGGGGCCGGCCGTGCTGCCGTTGGTCGTCTCCTGGGGCCTCATCGGCTGCGGGATGCTGCTTGCCGTGCGACGGCCGCGCGATACCAGCGTCGGACCAGTCTGGGGTGGCGGTGTGCGCCTGGCGGCCGTGGTCGCGCTGCTTTTCCTGTACGCCGTGACGCTCACCCCTCTCGGATATCTCGTGGCGACGACGGTGATGCTGTTCCTGTTGCTGCTGATTTACAACCCGCGCCGGCACCTGCTGAATGGTGTGGTGGCGATCGCGTTCGCCGCGCTCTCCTACGGACTCTTCCATCTGCTGCTCGGCGTATACGTGCCACGTGGATTGCTCGGTTAGCTGATGCCGCTCGACGCGATTCTGCATGGCTTCACCGTGGCGGCGCAGCCGGCGAACCTTGGCTTCGTGTTCATCGGCGCACTGCTCGGCACGCTCATCGGCGTGCTGCCAGGGATCGGCCCGGCAACCGGCATTGCCCTCCTGATTCCGCTCGGGTTCAGCATGGAACCGACGCCGGCGCTCATCATGATGGCCGGCGTTTATTACGGTGCGATGTACGGCGGGTCCACGACGTCGATTCTCTTGAACGCGCCGGGCGAAGCCGCCTCCGTGATGACCACGCTCGACGGCTACCAGATGGCGCGCAAGGGACGCCCTGGCGCCGCGCTGGCCGTGTCGGCGCTCGGTTCCTTCATCGCCGGGACGCTCGGTATCCTGGCGCTCACGGTGCTCGCCCTGCCGATTGCCGAGGCTGCGCTCCGGATGGGGCCAGCCGAGATGTCGGCGCTGATTGTTTTCGCGCTGGTGGCCGTCTCCAGCCTGTCGGGTGGCGACGTGGTGAAGGGCCTGATCGCGCTGACGCTTGGACTGGCCGTCGCCACCGTCGGCATCGAGTTGCAGAGCGGCGTCAGCCGGTTTACGTTCGGACTTGCGACGCTGGATGACGGTATCGACTTCCTGGTCATCGTGATTGGCATCTTCGCGGTCGCGGAAAGCCTCACCGGGCTCGAGGAGCTCTCCGCCGGCACGCGCGAGAACGTCAAGCTCACCGGTCCCGTCTGGTTGACGATGGCCGAGTGGAAGCGGTCGTACTGGCCAATCCTCCGCGGCGCGGTGATCGGGTTTGGTGCGGGCGTCCTTCCAGGCGCCGGGGCAACGGTCGCCTCGGTAATTTCCTATACCACCGAGAGGCGGCTCTCCACCCGTAAGGAGGAGTTCGGGCACGGCGCGATCGAGGGCGTGGCAGGTCCGGAAGCGGCGAACAACGCCGCCTCGATGGGGAGCATGGTGCCGCTGCTGACGCTCGGCATCCCCGGCTCGAACGCGACCGCCGTGATGCTCGGCGGCCTGATCATGTACGGGCTGCAGCCGGGCCCGCTGCTCTTCCAGAATCAGCCGGAGCTGGTGTGGGGGCTGGTGGCGTCGATGTATTTCGGCAACGTCATCCTGCTCATCCTGAACCTGCCGCTGGTCAAGATCTTCGTGAAGATCGTCGACATTCCACAGCAGGTCCTGCTGCCGCTGGTCATCGCGCTGTCGTTCATCGGGGTGTACAGCATCAACAGCAGCGTGGCGGACCTCGTTCTGCTCGTCGTATTCGGCGTGGTGGGGTACCTGCTGCGGAAGGTCGGTATTCCGGCGGCGCCGCTCGTCATGGGCGTCGTGCTCGGAAAACTCCTGGAGCAGTCGATGCGCCAGGCGGTGGCGATATCCGGGGGCAGCTATGCGATTTTCGTCGAGCGCCCGATCGCGCTGGCCTTCCTGACGGCCGCGGCGCTGGTCGTCCTCGTGCCATTCTTCGCGCCGAAAGCGGCGATGGAATGAGCGCGCCGTGATACTTTGATCTCAGCGTCATGAGATCCGCTGCCTGCGCGTTCGTCGTCGTCGTCGTCGTCGTCGTCGTCGTGGGGCTGCTGGGGCTGCAGGTCGAGGCACAGCAGAAGGCGACGGCAAACCTCAGACAGATCGCCACCGACCATCTGCAGGTCACGACGTATGTGACCGATGAGGCCGTGGCGCCGGGTGCTGCGTTCTCCCTCGTGTTCGAGATCACGCCGCGCGAGGGGATTCATCTGTACGCGCCGGGTGAGCACGGCTACAAGATCGTCCGCGTCAACCTCGAGCCGGATCCGCGGCTGGTCACGCGGCCCGCGGAGTACCCGCCGTCGGAAATCTATTTCTTCGCACCGCTCAAGGAGCGCGTGCCGGTGTTTCAGAAGCCGTTCGTGCTGAGGCAGGGCATGGCGGTCAGCACAGCGCCCGAGCATCGCGCGGCGCTGGCGAAGATCGACAAGATGACGATCAAGGGAACGCTCGACTATCAGGCGTGCGACGATCGCGTCTGCTTCCTGCCGAAATCGATTCCGGTGTCCTACACCGTCCGGCTGCGCAGAGCGCCGTAACACCCGCTCGGAGGTTGCGGGCTACGTGCCGAGATGCCGTACGACAGGGCAGGGCGCGTTCTTCGAACGGTCCAGCGTCTCCTCGCACTGGTCGAGCGCCGTCTTCAGCGTCTTCCGGAAGGACGCCAGGTCGTGCAGGCGCCGTTCCACATCAGCCAGGCGCTCGGTCAGCACCTGGCGCATGGCGGAGCAGCGTCCGTTCTTTGGCTCGATGAGCTGACGAATCTCGCGAAGACTCATGCCAAGCTCGCGGGCCTGCTTGATGAACTCCAGCCGGTGCGCCGTTTCCTCCGAATAGCAGCGGAACCCGCCTGTCGTGCGCTCCACGTGAGGGAGCAGGCCCTCACGTTCGTAATACCGCAGCGTATCGACGGTGACGCCTGCGGCCACGGCCACGTTCCCGATCCGGTACACGGCTTTGGTGCGTGCCATGACGGTTCTAGTGGTGGAACGCGTGGGCGCGCTCGAGGGCCGCGAGCGCCTCCGCCCGGCGCGCGCTCTTCGGAAAGTCCTTCAGCCAGCGCTGCAGAATTGCCATGGCTGTGTCTCCGTCCTGCAGCTCGAGCCAATTCAACGCCACGTTCAGCGTCACTGCCTCGCGCAGCACGGCATCGTTGCGGACGGCCCGCTGCTTGAGCGCACGGTCGTAGAAGGTGCTGCTGGCCTCCCAGAACGCCGCGCCGCGCAGCTCGTGGCCCATCGCCACCAGGCTCACGGCGTCGTTCTTGTTCGCCTGCAGGGCCTGATCGAGCTCGTTGATCCGGCCCAGGGGCGGCATCGCCTCGAGGATCTTCGAGAGGTCCTCGGCCTCGATGAAGCCGCGGCTGTGGAGCAGCGGGGTGCCATAGGAGCTCGTAAAGAGCAGATAGGGGAGCGCCGGGACGTTGAACCTGCGCGCGAGGTCGGGCTGCAGGTCGAAATGGATGCGGACGCCAATTGCCTTCTCTTCGAACGTTCGGATCACCTTGGCGTCGGTGTACACCTCGGCGTCCATGATCTTGCAGGCCGCGCACCAGTCGGCCCAGAAGTCGACGAACATCGGCAGGTTCGCCTTCTGGGCGGCCGCGCTCGCCTCCTTGAAGTCTGTGTACCACCGGATCTCGGCAGCGGCCGGAGCGCCGACGCCGGCGAGTAGAACGGCGGCAAGAAGAAGCGATCTCATATTGGTGATCATCATGGCTGTATGGGGTCGACGGGCTCGTCGACGGTTGTCGGTGCGTGGCCGAGCAGTTCGGCGATCTTCGACGTCAGGTTCCTGCGTTCCTGGAGGATCGTGCGGCCGGAGGTGAGGAGCGCCGTCGGCTTGTCGGTCCAGACGGCTGTCTTGTCGAACAGATAGAAGGCGTCCCACTCGATCTCGCCTGTGACGTTGCTCGGCACGAAGCCGTAGAACCAGCGGCCGACGTCTTTGCCGGGGTCCCAGTAGTGCGAGACCCGCTTGTCGGGCATGAACTTGCGTGCGGCGGGGAAATCATCGGGCGAATCGCCCGGATACATCTCGTACCAGACCGCATAGACCTTCACGTCCAGCGTCGGGTTTCGCTTGAGGGCGTATTCCTGAATCCAGCCGGCGCCGCTGACGCATTGCGGACAGGTCGGCGAGACGAGCACGACCAGCCTGAGGACGCCTGCGTCCTTATTGAAACTGTCTTTGAGCTGATCGAGGGTGGTGGCGCCGAGGAGATGCGGCCCGGTGGAGAGGACCAGCATCATCACGGCGAAGGCGGCGAGGGATCGTCCGATTGAACCCATTGCGGTCCTCTGAGCTTACAACGGGGGGCCGGTGATGCCACCAGCCCCCCGTCTTGTCGAGTTGGCCGCTAGAACTGGAGCCGGAGGCCCAACTGCACCTGGAACGGCGTCGTCCGCAGCGTGTTGCCGACCACCGGGTTGCCGGCATCGTCGTAGATGCGCCCGAACACCGCGTTGGTGGTCGGCACACCGAGGTCGTTGCCCCAGGTGAGCTGGTTGGTCTCGAAGTTCGAGGCGTTGAACACGTTGAAGACCTCGGCCGTCAACGCCAGCATCTTCTCGCCGGCGAGAGTGAAGTTCTTCTGTGCCCGGAGGCTGACGTCCGAGAAGCCCTGCTTGCGGAAGCCCTCGTTGCGCCGCACGACCTGGCCGTTCTGCATCGGACGGTCGTTCACGACCCCGTCGCGGTTCGAGTCCACGCCGGTGCGCGGGCTGAACGGACGGCCCGTGTTGAAGCGCATCTGCGTCGCCAACTGAAAGCCCTTCGGCAGGAACACCACGCCGTTGCTCGTGAACTGATGACGCTGATCGATGTTCGACCAGCCGTACTCGTTCTCCAGGTTGTTGACGTCGGCATAGAACGCACTGTTGAGGAAGCCGTTCTCGTGGTCGTCGTGGCTCTTGCTGAAGCCGAGCGTGTAATACGCGTCGGCGGTGAAACGCGTCCGGCGCAGGTTCAGCGACGCGGTCATCGAGCGGTACAACGAGCGCGCCGACGATTCGGTGAGGTAGACGGCGCCGAATCGCGGGTCGGGACGCAGCGAATTGATGCTCACCGCCGGGCTCGGCGTGTAGACCGGTCGTCCGGTCGCGTCGATCGTCGGCGTCGGCAGGTTGATGTCACGCACGCGGTCCATGCGCGAGACGCCGATCTGCGTGTAGTCAACGGTCGCCATCAGGCCGGTGCCCAACTGCCGCTCGAGCGCGGCTCGGAACTGCAGCGAGCGCGGCAGGCGGAAGTTCTCGTCGAAGAACGCCACGCTCTGCGCCTGCGACAGCCGCGACGCCGGGTTGCTGAGCGCGTTGAGCTGCGCCAGCGTGAACGAGGGCAGCCCGTTGAGCGGAGCGTTCGGGAGATCGATGCCGGCGCTGCCAAACGCCGCCAGGATCTCCGCGGTGGTGGCCAGGTTGATCGTGCTGCTCAGGTTGGGGTTGCCGCCGTTGGCGACGATGGCCTGTTCCCAGAGCGTGATGTAGGGTGGTGCGTAGAAGAGGCCGGCAGCGCCGCGGACGACCGTCTTGCCGTCCTCCGCCACATCCCACGCCATCCCGAGGCGGGGTCCCCACATGCCCTTGTCGTCTGGAATGCGGGTCGCCAGCGGATGGCGGCTTGCCGGCGCGGTCGCGGGCTCGTAGTCAGGGAAGAGCGCCATCTCGTAGCGGAAGCCCGGGCTCAGCGTGAAGCCGGGCGCCAGGCGCCACTCGTCCTGAAGGTAGAAGGCAATCTGGTGCTTGTAGGCGTCCACCCGGCCCGAGCCGGCAAACTGCTGGTACTGCGCCGGCCGGCGCGCCAGGTAGTTGGCGAGACCGTCAAAGCGGTAGATGCCGTTGGCGCCCGGATCGAAGCGGACCTGATTGAACACCATGTTGGCGTCGAAACCCGCCTTCATCGTGTGCGCGCCGTTGATGAACGAGAAGTTGTCCACGAACTGGTAGCGGCGGTCGTCGTACTTGTAGGCCACGTTGCCGTAGCTGAGACCGGTCGCCTGCGGGCCGTAGATGGCGAGGGTCTGGAACGGCGCGCCGTCCCGGACGGTGACTTCAGGCCCCCGGCCCGGATCCCACGGCCGGTACTCGTTGGCCACCTGGAGGCGCATCTCGTTGACGTGCTGCGCGCCGACGACCGACGTCAGTTGCAGCATGCCGGTGGCGTTGTAGCGATTGCTCGTCGGCGAGGCGTTGGTCACGTCGCGGTTGGTGATCGAGTCGGCGCCGAGGCCGTTGGTGTTGATGAACGACCCGATCGAGTTGTTGATCTTGTTGCGCGTGAAATCGAAACGCCCGGTCATGTTGTTGTTCGTCGTCAGCTTGTGGTCGACACGGCTGATGATCGACTCGAGGCGGCTGACGGCCGTGAGCGACGCCTCCGGAGCCACGCCGAGCAGCGCCTGGGCGCCGGCCGTGTTGCGGAGGCCGAGCCGATCGAGCTCGGAGTAGAGCACGTCCACCGGCTTGTCGTTGTACTGCACGTCGCCGGCGGTGAAATAGAACGTACGGTCCGAGATGATCGGCCCGCCAACTGATCCGCCGAACTGGTTGCCGTTGTTGATTTGCTCGCGGTCGTACGGGTCGCGACGGGTCAGCGCGTCGTTGCGGAACAGGTAGAAGCCCGACCCGCGGAGCTGGTTCGTCCCTGACTTCGTCGCGAGGTTGATGATGCCGCCCGTCGAGCGGCCAAACTCGGCGGAGAAGGTGCTGCGCAGCACCTGCAGTTCCTCGAGCGCCTCCACGGAGTAGGTCGGTCCCATCTCGACGTGGCCGCAGAAATGCGAGCTGGTGTAGTCGCCCCCGTCCACGTTGAAGGCCGTGAACACGCCCTTCTGGCCCGACACCGAGAAGCCGCCGCACTCCGGCTCGATCTGCGTCGCCGGCGTCAGCAGGAACAGGTTCTTGATGCGGCGACCGGGCGCCGGGATGTTGCGAAGCTGCACCTCGGTGAGCACCGACTTCGAGAACGTGTTGGTCGGCTCGGGACGCGCGCCCGCGACGACGTTGACCGACTCGGTCACCCCGGAAAGACCGAGGTTGAAGTCCGCCTGCGCCCGCGCACCCAGGCCCACGTACACCTGCTGCACGGCGGGCGCTAGGCTGGTGGGGGTGACGATGACCTCATACGTGCCGATCGGCAGCGGGCCAACGGCGTAGCGTCCGGCGTTGTCCGTTTTCACGGTCCGGGCGTAGTTCGTGTCGACGTTGCGGATGGTGACCTCGACATCGACCACCGCGCCTCCCGATGGGTCGACCACCTGTCCGCCGATCTGGCCGCTGTTGGCAGCCGACTGGCCGTAGGCAGGTCCATTTCCGGCCATCATCAAGACAGCCAACGCCATCAGAACAAACGAAAACCTTCTCATCAATGCACTCCTAGGCTGTGGACTCGAGCGCCGGCCGGTGCCCGCGGCAGCGAACGGACGTTCAGTCTAAACCTTGTGTTAGCTCTAGATTTGAGAACGGGTCAAATTACCAGCGGGTGTGCCTGATGTCAAGTTGCCGGCAAGCAGGTCAGAAATGGACGTACACTCCACGGGCCATTGCTCCCCGGACAGGCCTATGCCCACCTTCACGCTACGGTGTTCGCTGCTCGCTGCGCTCGTCGTCGGACAGTTCGTTCACCCTGGCCTCGCGGGCGCACAAAACAATCCAGCCCTTGTCTCAGTCGCGGCCGAGCCCGCGGCGGAGGCCAAGGTCGGCAAGGTGTTGCGCGCATTCCGGATCACGGGTGACGCACCCCGAATCGACGGCGCCCTGGGCGAGGAAGTCTGGCGGCTCACCGACGGCGTCGAGGATTTCGTGCAATGGGAACCCGACAACATGACGCCCCTCAGCGAGCGGACGGCGGTGCAGGTGGCCTACGACGACCGTCACCTCTACGTCGCGGTGCGGAGCTACGAGCGGGATCCGTCCGGCGTCACCGCCGGCATGGGCCGGCGTGACACCCATCCGTCAACCGACTGGATCGAGGTCGGCTTCGACCCCCAGCACGACCACCTGACGGCGTATGTGTACGAGGCCAACCCGTCCGGCGTGCAGGGCGATTACGAATTTTTCGACGACACCAGGGTCAATCGAGACTACGACGGCGTCTGGGACGTGAGAACCCAGGTCACCAGCGAAGGCTGGACGGCGGAGTTCCGCATCCCCTTTTCCCAGATGCGCTTCACGGTGCCACCGGCCGGTGATGTCGCCTGGGGGTTCACCGTACGGCGGACGATCTACCGTCGAGGAGAGTTCGGCGAGTGGACGGGACGTCCGCGCGGCGCGCAGGGGGAAGTCTCGCGATGGGGCCACCTGGTCTTCAGCGACCGGCTGGTGCCGCCGCGCCGCGTCGAGCTCATGCCGTTCGCGTTTGCCCGCCGCGAAGACCTGGCCACGGCACCGTCGGATCATTCGGTCAGCGGCGGGCTCGACGTCCGCCTCGGGCTCGGGACCTCGGCCACGCTCTCGGCGACGATCAACCCCGACTTCGCGCAGGTGGAGCAGGATCCCGCGGTCCTCAACCTGACGGTCTTCGAGACGTTCTTCCCGGAGAAGCGCCCCTTCTTCCTGGAAGACAGCCGGATCTTCATCCCGCCACGCCGTCAATTCCGTCTCTTCCACTCGCGCCGGATCGGACAGCAGCCGGGCAGGTTTGCGCTGCAGCCTGGCGATCGTCTCATCGACCGACCCGAGCAGACGACGATCCTCGGCGCCGCCAAGGTGACGGGCAAAGCCTCGCAGTGGACCTACGGCACCATGACCGCGCTCACGGCACGTGAATACGCGACCGTGGACGCGGTAACGGCCGCTCCCTCCGGCATCCAGACGGTCAGCCGTGCCAGGCGGATGATCGAGCCGCTGACGTCGTACAACGTCGGACGCGTGCAGCGCGACATTCTCGGCGGCACCTCGAATGTGGGGGGGGTGGCGACCGCCGTGGTGCGCGAGCGCGACGCCGACGCGATCACCGCCGGCATCGACTACAACATTCGCTGGGCCCGCAATCTCTTCAACTGGAACGGCGCGTGGATGGGCACGCGCGCCCCTTTTGCCGACGGCACGCGCAACGGATTCGGCGGTGTCACGAACCTCGATTACATCGGCAAGCACGTGGAGGTGGGCAGCAACGTCGCCCACATTACACCCAACTTCCGGATCACCGATCTCGGCTTCCTGACCCAGAGCCGCGTCAACAAGACCGACGCCGACGTGGCGCTTACGGTGCGCCAGCCGGATCCATGGGGAGTCTTCCGCCTTCTTCAATCGACCGTCAACGTTGGTCAGGGATGGAACGGCGATCGAGTGGTGTTCGACCGCTTCGTGAGCACCGCCGTGAATACACGATTCCGGAATTTCTGGACAGTGGACGTCAGCATGCGCCGGGACTTCCGCGTGCTGGACGACCTCGACACGCGAGGGGGCCCGCCGATCGTCAAGCCCGCGGAGAGCTCGCTGAACGTGTCCGCATCGAGCGACTCGCGGAACCCCTGGCGCGTGACGCTCGGACTGAACAATGTTCACGACGAAGAAGGCGGATGGGACTCGAGCATCGAGCCGGAGATAAGCCTGAACGCCTCGGACCGGCTCCAGCTATCACTCGGGACGAACTATCGCCGGGCTCGGACGGTGGCGCAGTGGATCACCAACCGGGACGTGAATCAGGACGGCAGGATCGATCACGTCTACGGCAGGCTGCGGCGGGACGTGGTGGATGTCACCGCGCGGGCGACCTATGGCTTTACCCGAGACACCACGCTGGAGGTGTTCCTCCAGCCGTTCGTGGCATCCGGCGACTACACCGACATCCGGCGCCTGGCGCGGCCGTCGTCATTCGAGTTCGAGCCGGCCACCCTTCCATTCGACCCAGACTTCAACCGCAAGTCGCTCCGCGGCAACATCGTCATGCGCTGGGAGTGGGCGCGCGGCAGCACGCTGTTCCTGGTGTGGAATATCTCGACCTTCGACCTGGCACGGCCCGGTGTGTTCACGCCCATCCGGGACCTCGGCACCGCCTTCGGATCGGCCGGCACGCACGTCTTCATGATGAAGATGACCTATTGGCTTGGGATGTGAACAGTGTTGCCACCTCGGGCTTCACAACTTTTCCCAGTGTGTTTCGCGGCAGCGACGTCACAGCCAGGAGCGCTCGCGGCACCTTATAGGGCGCCAGGCGTTCTTTGGCCCATTCCTCCAGGTCTTCGCAGGAGAGTGCCGCGTCGGCCCGGAGTTCGACGGCCGCCGAGACTCGCTCACCCCAGTCAGGGTCTTCGACGCCGACTACCGCGCATTCGGCAATCGCCGGATGCGTCCGCAGCACCTCCTCGATCTCGAGGGCGGATACCTTGAAGCCGCCGGTCTTGATGATGTCGACGCTGGTGCGGCCCAGGAGTCGGTAGTAGCCGTCTTCGATGACCGCCACGTCGCCGGTGCGAAACCATCCGCGGCGAAATGCCTGCTTCGTCTCCTCGGGGCGCCGCCAGTACTCGTTGAATACCGTCCGGCCCCGCACCTCGAGCTCGCCGGCATTGCCCTCGAATACCTGGATGCCCTCCTCGTCGACGATCTGGACGTCCACGTCGGGAAGCGGAACGCCGACACATCCCGGACGCCGCTCGCCGTGCAGCGGGTTCGACAGCACCATGCCCAGCTCGGTCATGCCGTAGCGCTCGAGAAGCGTGTGGCCGCTGATCTCGCGCCAGCGCTCGAGGGTGCCGACCGGCAGCGCCGCCGACCCGGACATCATGAGGCGCAGCCTTCGCACCCCCTCGGATCGCGCACGCTGCACATCCGGTGTGGCGGCTTCCCATGACGCAATCAGGCGTCGATAGATGGTGGGCACCGCCGTGAAGACGGTGATCTCGCCCGACGCCAGGCGACCCCACACGACATCGGCGTCAAACTCCGGGAGCATCTCGCACGTCGCGTGGACCGCCAGCGCGCACCCCAAACCGTTGAGGATGGCGTGGATGTGATGCATCGGCAGCACCAGCAGCATGCGGTCGTCGGAGCGCCAGCCCCACGCATTGACCAGCGAGGCCACCTGCGCGCCGACGTTCGCATGCCGGATGACCGCGCCCTTGGGTCGCCCGGTCGTCCCGCTGGTGTAGACGATCATCGCGCGGCCGGCCGAGGCCACGTTCGGCAGCGGCCCCATCTCCGGATGGGCGATCGCGTCAGTCGTGGTCAGCAGGCGCGCGCCCGCGGCCGCGGCGATTGGCGCGAGGAGTGGCGCGCTCGACGGATGCACGACAACGTACGCCGCTTCCGAATCGCGAATCGTGTACTCGAGCTCCGCCGCTGGATGGGAGGTGGCGAGGGGCACGGCCACGCCGCCGGCCCGCCAGATGCCCTGTCGCACCGCCACCCACGCAAAGCTGGGGGGGACGTGAAACGCGACGCGCGCTTCACCGAGGTCAGGCGCGCCGTCGAGCAACGCCGAGGCGACTCGGTGGCTGGCGTCATCGAGCTGTGGGTAGGTGAAGGTGCCATCGACGGCGACGATTGCGGGGCGGCTGGGGGTCATCGGGAGAAGTACGATAGTGTCCGCGGTCACTAAAGTAAATGTCTCATGCGGCTTGACGCCTATCTGCAACGGATCGATTACTCCGGTGACATGCGCCCGTCGGCGGACGTGCTCGCCGCGCTGCACCTCGCGCACGCCACCCACATCCCCTTCGAAAACCTCGACGTCCTTCGCGGTGTGCCCATCCGCCTGGACCTCGACAGCCTCCAGGGCAAGCTTGTGGACGCGCGCCGCGGCGGCTACTGCTTCGAGCACAACCTCCTGTTCAGCGCCGTACTCGAACAGCTCGGGTTTACTGTCACCAGGCTGGCCGCGCGTGTCCGGCATCGCAGAAGCGACGTGGCGCCCCGGACGCACATGCTCCTGCTCGTCCACGTGGACGAGCGGACGTGGCTTGCGGACGTCGGCTTCGGCGCCGAAGGCCTCCTGCTACCCGTACCGTTCGGCGCCGAAGAGGCGTCGCGGCAGTTCGCGTGGACGTATCGCGTGAAGGCGTCTCCGCAAGGACCTGCCGTGCGCGACGAATGGACCCTCCAGTCGAAGCACGGCGAGGAGTGGGTCGACATGTACGCCTTCACGCTCGAGCCGCAGCAGCAGATCGACTACGAGGTCGCCAACCACTACACCTCGACGCATCCGGAGTCGCGGTTCGTCAAGGGGCTCACGGTGCAGCTCCCGACTCCGGCGGCGCGCACGGCACTGCGCAATCGCGAGTTGACCATCGACGCAGGCGGCGCGACGACGTCGCGGGTGATGGCCGACGATGAGGAGATCAGGCGCGTCCTGCAGGAGACGTTCGGCCTTCCCGTGCCGGCCGACCTGCGGTTCCCATGAATCGTCCGAGGCTGGCCCTCGCGTGCCTCGCGGCGCTGCTCGTCATCCTCTCCGCGCCCTGGTCGCAGCAGTTGTTTGAGGCGCTCATGCGCGCCTGGCCCGCGCAGTTCCAGACGATCGCGATGGCCGCGACAGCCGTCCCCATCGCCGCAGCGTTGATCGCCGCGATCCTGCGCATTCGCGATCGACGTGCGCTTCGCTACACCCTGCTGGCGCTTGGCCTGGCCGCGGGCGCGGCGTTCATCGTCCTCGGCGCCGTCGGGTTCGGTGAGGCGTTTCACTTCGTTGAATACGGCCTTGTGGCCATCCTCTTCTACCGCGCGTGCCTGCCGCTCCGCGACGGCGCGGTGCTGGCGCTGCCGCTGCTCGCCGGCGTGACGGCTGGGGTACTCGATGAATGGTTCCAGTGGTTCATTCCCATCCGCACGGGCGAGCCTCGCGATGTGCTGCTGAACGCCGTCGCGTCGGGTTGCGGCCTGCTGGTGGGGATGGCGATGGAGCCCCCTCCGCGGTTGACGCTCTCAATCGGCGCGCGGTCGCGGCGTCCGGTCGTCGTCACGGCCGCGGTCGCCATGCTCGTGCTCGGACTCTTCGTCGAAACGCTGCGCGCGCGGCACGAGATTCAGGACGAGGAGATCGGATCGTTCGCGTCGCGCTACTCCCAGGCTGATCTCGAGGAGGCAGAGCGCGATCGCGCCGAGCGATGGCGTCGCGATCCGCCGCTCGCGGTTCGCAGGATCTCGCGCGAGGATCAATATCTCGCCGAAGGGCTGTCGCACGTGCGGCAGCGGAACGCCGCGTGGGCGGCGGGAGACATCGCGACGGCGTGGCGCGAGAACCGGATCCTCGAGCAGTTCTTCGCACCGGTCCTCGATACACCGACCTATGCGTCGAAGCTGGGCAACCGGTGGCCGGGCGAGCAGCGCGCCGACGCGGCCTTGCGCGTGAGCTCGTGGAATCGAAGATTCCCCCGCTCACCGCCGTACAGCTCGAGGCGCAGATTCTTCTCGCCGATCGCGAGACGCGGCGGCTCGGGCTGACGACGGTCGGCGACGCGGGGGCTGACGCGGCGACGATCGACGCGTACCGGCGGCTGATCGCTTGGTTTCTACGCGGCGGTTACGCGGCAGGATCCGTCTGGCAATCCGGCCGGCGGGTGGACACACGGCCAGCGGATGTCGCGCGAGCAGGCGCTGCGCTCTTTCACGTTCGACGCCGCGCACGCCGAAGCACTGACCGGCTCGCTCGAGGCGGGAAAGCTCGCGGACCTGGTGATGCTGTCCACCGACATCATGCAGGCGGCGCCGAAAGACGTCCTGTCAACGACAGTGTGGATGACGATGATCGGTGGCGAGGTCGTGTACACCGCACCCTGATATGCGGCGCGGGCCTTTACGGCCCGCGGTGTTCAGGCGGCCGGTCGGTCTCGAGCCTGGCGGTCTTTGCGCCGTGCGAACCAGTCGAGCAAGGCGACCGTGAGCGCGATGAGGGCGACGCCGCTCAACATGAATAGTGCCGTCGTCATCGCCTTCCTCCCGACAACAGAAACGTCGCCGTGATACAGACGGTCCAGATCGCCATGCCCATCACGCCAACGCCCCAGGAAAAAGAGCCCTGACCGAGTGCCTGTCCAAACACAAGGGCGGCCAGCGCGAGGTTCGCGAGGTCGCCAAACTTCTCAGCCAGAATAGCCCGCCGTCTGTCGGTCAATCGTAGCATCGTCGACTCTCCGAACGCCTGGGAGGATGCGACGATGGTGCCAAGCGGACGTCAGAGGAAACGGGCTCCTGGCGACCATGACCATGGCAGTTTCTGCACGCCTGGGTCGCCCATGTGTGACGCAGGAATTGCCGCAGCGGCGATAATGCCACGATGAACAGCCGACGCAGAGCCTTCGTCTTCCTGGTGCTCGCGCTCGCGGGAATCCTTTCGTTCTCGCGCGGGCTGCGCCTCGTGGATACCATCGGCCTGCTCGCCAGCGGCGTCGTTGCAGGCGTCGCGCTGGCGGAACTGGCCGCGGCCCGTAAAGGGCCGAATCCGCTTTAGAATCCCGGATCGTCACATGGGACACCCGCCTCCCAACCACCGTTTCAGTGCGCAGGAAGGGCATCGATGAAGAGCATATTGGTGGGGCTGCTGATCGTGATCGGCGGCGTTGTCGGCTGTTCGCCGGGCGCGACCTCCCAGCCTGCCGCTGAGGCGGGACCGTCGGCGCCCTTCTACGGCTTCCTCGCCGCCAACTCGTTTCCCCACGATCCCGACGCCTTCACGCAGGGCCTGATCTATCACGACGGGTTTCTCTACGAGAGCACCGGCCTCAACGGCAAGTCCTCGCTGCGGAAGGTGGAGCTCGAAACGGGCAAGGTCGTCCAGCGGCGCGACGTCGAGCAGCAATACTTCGCCGAAGGGCTGACCGACTGGGACAGCGGCCTGCTGCAACTGACGTGGAAGACCAACGTCGGCTTCGTCTACGACCTGGCTACGTTCGAGCCGCTGCAGACCTTCAAGTACTCCGGCGAAGGCTGGGGCCTGACCCACGACGACACGCGCCTGATCATGAGCGACGGTACGTCGCGCCTCAGGTTTCTCGATCCGATGACGTTCAGCGAGACCGGAGGCGTAGACGTCACCGACGGCGGCCGCCTCGTCGACAAGCTCAATGAGCTCGAGTTCGTCAACGGCGAGATCTACGCCAACGTCTGGCAAACCGAGCGCATCGCCATCATCGCGCCGGATTCAGGGCGCGTGACGGCGTGGCTCGATCTCACGGGGCTGCGTCCCACCCCCGGCGGACAGACCGACGACGTGATGAACGGGATTGCCTACGACGCCGCCGGCGACCGGTTGTTCGTGACCGGGAAGCTGTGGCCGCAGCTCTATCAAATCCGCGTACGCAAATGATCACGGTCCGCCTGAAGGCGGACACTACGTACGAAGAAGGCTACGCACGAAAAAAACGTACGTAGTGTCCGGATTGAGCCGGACCTACGATAGGATTTGTCGCGTGATTCGCCGAGTCGTCCTCTCTCTCGCCGCCGCCGCCGTGGTCATCGCGGCGGTTGTCTTTCTCGTCTCGCTCTTTCGCTCGGAACCGCGCCAGCCTGCCGCACCCGCCGCCGTGGCCGAAGCGGTGCCGCCGCCGGGCGAGCGATCTCCCGAGCCCTCGCGCGCACCGTCGGCACCAGCCGCCCCGCGGGCGTCGCGACCGGCATCCGAACCGGTGGTGGAGGCGCCGCTTCCAGAACCCGCTCCCGAAGCACTTCCCGACGTGGCCACGCTCCGCATCGAGAGCGACGTGCCCGGAGCGCAGGTCTTCATCGATCGCCAGTTCATCGGAACAGCGCCCACGACCGCCGAGAACGTCAGGCCGGGCAGCCACCAGTTGAACGTCTCGGCCGAAGGCTATGAAAGCGTCGTCGACACCATCGACGTCGTGCCCGGACCGCGTGAGATCTCGGTGAAGTTCAGGGAGGTGCGGCTCAGTTCAGCGATCGACGTGATCCACAAGCACCGCATCGGGTCGTGCAAGGGACGCCTGGTTGCCACCGCCCAGGGTCTGCGCTACGAAACGGCGGACAAGGAAGATGCGTTCACCTCGCCGCTGACGTCGCTCGAAGCGTTCCAGGTTGACTATCTGGAGAAGAATCTGCGCGTGAGGCTGCCGAAGGGACGGCAGCTGAACTTCACGGATCCCGACGGCAATGCCGATCGGCTGTTCGTGTTCCACCGCGACGTCGAGAAGGCGCGCGAGCGGCTGAAAAAGGGCGACACGCCCGCGACCAACTAGGGGTTAGGGGGTAAGGGGTCAGGGGATAGCGGCGGCGACCTCGTCGACGTGGCCGTCCACCTTCACCTTGTCCCAGCGCTGGATCACCTTGCCGTCCGGGCCGATCAGGTAGGTGGTGCGGACGATCCCCATGAACTTCCTGCCCATGAACGACTTCTGCTGCCACACGCCGTACTTCTCGGCCACGGCATGGTCCGCGTCCGCGAGCAGCGGAAACGTCAACCCGTGCTTGTTGGCGAACTTGGCCTTGCTCTTCTCGTCGAGGATGCTGATGCCGAGCACCGCCGCCTTGCTCGACTCGAGCGTCGGCAGCCGCTCCTGGAACTCGCACGACTCCTGCGTGCAGCCCGGCGTGTCGTCCTTCGGATAGAAGTAGAGGATGACCGGCCGTCCCTCGTAGTCCGAGAGGCGGCGGGTGTCGCCGTGTTGATCGTTCAGCGTGAAGGCCGGCGCTTTCTTTCCCGGATCGATGAGAGCCATAGGTGTGTCCGTAGTGTCCGGTGTATGTGCGTAGTGTCCGGCTTCAGCCGGTATGTCCGCAGTGTCCGGTGTATGTACGTAGTGTCCGGCTTCAGCCGGACCTCAATGCGTCAATGCGTAAAGGACGACGTTGATGCCGAGTGCGTATCCGTTGGGCCCGACCGCATAAAAGTAGCGCGGGTCGTCGCCCTCGCGTTCCCATGAATCGCCGACGTCGGTGTTGTGGGTCATCAGTACCATCAGCCGCCCCTTCTTGTCGACGACGCCGCGGGCATGCGCGGTGGCGCTGTCGGCGCCGCGCTCCGAAGTGCCGCCGCCCGAGCCGATGAAGTAGCCGATGTTCGGGATCTGCGGTACCTTGGTCACCTCGAACTGCGTGTGGAAGAGCGGGTGATCCAGCGGCAGATCGACGATCGGGTACTCGGCGGCGGGCAGCACCTTGCGGAACTGGCCGACCCAGAACTCCCACGCGTAGCTGCCCCAGAAATCATCCACCCAGAGGAAGCCGCCCTTGAGCAGGTAGTCGCGCAGCCGCGCCGCTTCCTTCTCGTCGAACAGCGCCGACCCGACCTCGGTCATCATGATGAACGGGCACCCGAACAACTCGTCGTCGGTGAGCCGCACGATCAGGTGATTGGGGTAGCCCTGCGCGTCGCGGCTGACTGACGTCTTGGTCAGCTCACCGAGGCGGATGGAGAGATTGACGTCGGCTTTCGGATAGTCCACCGACCAGTTGCCGCCATCGCCGCGGAAGTCGCTTCTGAAGAATGCGCGGCAGAAATGGAAGGCGCCGTCGAAGTCTTCGGGGGTGGCCGGGCGGACCTGGCGGCCGCCTCGCCTGAACTGCGCTTCCCCCGCCGCGGCAAGCAGAGATGCGGCGATCACGGCGACGCACATCATTGCGGTACGGCGCGGGCGCGGCAGGGAGACCATGGAAAGTCGCAGCATAGCATCGCCGGACCCGCCTCGTTAGGGCTAGACTGCCTTTATGGCGCTCCGACGCCCACGCCTCAGGTTGGTGACAGCCGCGCTGACAGTGCTGGCGCTCGCGGCGGCTGTGGCGTACGGACAGGGAGTCCGGTTCCGCGAGGGCAGCCTCGCCGCGCGTTACGCGCCCACGCACATGCCCGACGGCGCGTTCGTCGTCTGCCGGCTTCAATACCGCAGCGTGCGGTTCGAGCCGATGGGCATCGGCTGGATCACCGACTATCCCTACGCCGAGATCAATCTCAGCACGCGCCTCTCCGAGCTCACCAAGACGCGCATCAGCCACGACGCCGGCGGACACCCGAATTCCTACGTGGTGCGGCTCACCGACGATGCGCTGTTCAACTGCCCGTTTACCGTGGCATCCGACGTCGGCACCGTCGGCTTCTCCGCGGAAGAGAGCGCGCGACTGCGTACCTACTTCCTGAAGGGCGGCTTTCTCTGGGTGGACGACTTCTGGGGCACGCAGGCGTGGCGCCAGTGGTCGACCGAGATCGCGAAGGTGCTGCCGGCCGAGCAGTACCCCATCGTTGACGTGCCGCCCGACGATCCGCTGCTGCGCAGCATGTTCGAGGTGACGCGCGTGCCGCAGATCACCAACATCCAGTTCTGGCGCGGGGTCGGCGGCCACTCGACGTCGGAGCGCGGCGCCGACAGCACCGACGCGCACCTGCGCGCGATTCGCGACAGCCACGGTCGCATCATGGTGCTGATGACGCACAACACGGACGTGGCCGATTCGTGGGAGCGCGAGGGTGAGGATCCTGGCTTCTTCTACCAGTTCTCTCCGTCCGGCTACGCCCTGGGGATCGACGTGCTGCTGCACGCCATGACGCACTAACGGTGCGATGGTGCGATGGTTGCTCGCGTTCTCGAGCAACGGCCGCACCGTCACGCTGTATCGCGGCAGCGGCGGCTCGTTTCAGGGACTCTTTCTCGGGAGTCGGCCCAATGTGTGTGTCCTCGGTGCCTTGGAGCCTCAGTGTGTCGTGTCGATCGGAAGGCGTGGCGCGCTACTCGGTCGCGTCAGCGGTTCGACGAAGCCACAGGAACACGGGGATGCCCAGCAGGACGATGACGAAGCCGGGCCACGTGGTCGACGGGCGATACACCAGGAGCACCAGGAGGATCGTGGCAGCCGCCGCGATGTAGAGCGCTGGAACGATCGGGTACCCGACGGTGCGATAGGGACGTGGCGTATCGCGCATGGTGACGCGAAGACGAAACACGCCCGCGATGGTCAGAATGTAGAACAGCAGCGCGGCGGACACGACGTAGTCGAGCAGGTTGCCGTACAGATTTCCGTACTGCGATGTCGCTGAATCGTAGGTGCGCGGAATCACCAGCAGTGCCGCCCAGATGCCCTGCAGCAACAATCCCCACGCCGGAACCTTCGCGTCGTTGAGGGTGGCCGCCTTCGCAAAAAACAGCTTGTCGCGAGCCATGGCGTAGTAGGCGCGCGCGCCCGACAGGATCAGGCCGTTGTTGCAGCCAAAGGTCGAGACCATGATCGCCACCGCCATGATCGCCGCGCCCAATCCGGGCAGCGCCGCTTCGAGCGTCGCCGTGGCGACCCGGTCGGATGGCGCGTGCTGGATCGCGTCGAGCGGCAATGTCACCAGATAGGCCACATTCGCCAGCAGGTAGAGACCGATGACGATCGCCGTGCCGTAGGCGAGCGACAGCGGAATGTTTCGTCGCGGGTCTTTCACCTCTCCGGCCGTGAAGGTGATGTTGTTCCAGGCATCCGCGGAAAACAGCGATCCCGTCTGTGCCACGCAGAGGGCGACGAGTAATCCGTACGCCGTGACGGCAGATACGCCATCGGTGATGGGGGTGACGCCGCGAGGCGTCCACAAGTCGCCGAAATTCATCTGCACGGCGTCAGTGCTCCAGCCAATCACGACCCCGATCACGACGAGCGCGACCAGTGAGCCGACCTTCGCCACGGTGAACACGTTCTGGATCGATTTTCCGTATTTGATGCCCCTGGTATTGGTCCACGTCAACGCTGCGATCAACACGATCGCCACCAGTTGCGCCGTGGACAGCGAGACGGCGTAGCCGGCGGTCAGGTGCACCGGGGCCACGAGATATCGACTTTCTGAAATCCACGGAAAGAGCACGCCGGCGAAGCGGCCAAACGCCACGGCCACGGCGGCAATGGTTCCCGTCTGGATGACGGTGAAGAGCGTCCAGCCGTAGAGGAAGCCGCACATCGGTGAATAGGCGGTTCGCAGATACACGTACTGGCCGCCGGCGTGGGGCATCATCGCGGCCAGCTCGCCGTACGACAGCGCGGCGGTGATCGTCAGGACCCCGGTGATCGCCCAGGCCACCAGCAGCCAGCCCGGACTGCCAAGGTCGCGCGCCATGCCCGCCGAGACGATGAAGATTCCGGAGCCGATCATCGACCCGGCGACAACCATGGTCGAGTCGAACAGGCCCAGCTCGCGTTTGAAGTCGGTTTCGAGCGCAACAGGCCTTGCCGTAGTCACATCGGCCATCTGAAAACCTCGCGAATGCTTGGTGAGATTGCCAAGCCTCGGTAAGGAGCCTAACCGAGGCACGCTGTGCGACGCTCGCGGAAACGACACGATGCGGAGTGCTCCAGGACGTTGGAGCGGTGACGACGACCAAAGTGCCGAAGGAGAATGCCGGGGGAGTTGTGCGATTTCCAGCGCACGAACCGCATACGTTAACTCCAATCCTGACAAGGCGATATGTAGTATAAGGTGGCACCAGACAGGCAAAAATCACACGGAGATAGAAGTGAAGGTTGATGGAAAGGCCGTCACGCTCGCGCTGGCGCTTCTGGTGATCAGCATTCCTGCGTTCGCCCAGATCGATCTGACCGGCTCCTGGAATCCCCGGCTGCACGAAGATTGGATGGAACGGTGCTGTGGCCGCGACCTCGGCGACTACACCGGCCTGCCGATCAACGACGAGGCGCGCGCGAAGGCGCTGTCGTGGGACGCGTCGCTCAACTCGCTGCGCGAGCGGCAGTGCCTGTTCTTTTCGCCCTGGGCCGGGCAGTTTCAACCGCAGGGGGTCCGCATCTGGAACGAGTTCGATTCGGGCGGTCGGATCGTCGCGTGGAAGCTGAGCGGCAACGTCCAGAAAGACGTCGTGACCATCTGGATGGACGGCCGTGCGCATCCATCCCCCAACGCGTTCCATCCGTTCTCCGGCTTCACGACGGGCCAGTGGGAAGGGGACACGCTGACCGCGTACACCACCCACATGAAGACCGCGGTGCTGCGGCGAGCCAACGGCGTTCCGAAGAGCGATCGGGCCACCGCCACCATCCACATCACGCGGCACGAGGACCTGCTCACCGTCGTGACCATCGAAGAAGACCCCATCTATCTCACCGAGCCGCTGGTGATCAGCCGCACGTTCCAGCTCGACCCGCGCGGCGACATACCGAAGTGGACGTCGTGCGACGCCGTCACCGAGATCGAGCGGCTGGAAGGCACCGGCATCGTGCCGCACTACCTGCCTGGCGGGAACCCGGGCGTGGACTACATGTCGAAGACCTACAACCTGCCGCACGAAGCGGCGATGGGGTACGGCGAGACGCTGTATCCCGAGTATCGCAAGAAGATCAGGAACGGCTACAGGCCGCCGCACGAGTGCGGCCGGTACTGTTGCGGCTGGCTGTCGGTGGCGTCGGGCTCGGCCAACCCGGCTCCTAACATCAAGTGCACCATCGAAGCCACCAGCGTGATCGGCGTCGAACGGTAACCTCTCGTGGTTTAGGATCGTGACGCCTGGCGTAGAGTATGGCTGCTAGACATACCGTGTTTGAGGAGGTCTCGATGAGAGCGAAGCTCGCAGTCGTCGCGGTTGGCGCTGGCCTGTTGTGCCTGGCGGCGCCGCTGATCGCCCACCATTCGTTCTCCGTCGAGTACGACGTGAAGAAGCCGGTCAAGGTGACCGGCACCGTGGTGCGGCTCGAGTGGACCAATCCGCACGCCCACCTCTACGTCGAGACCGTCGAGAACGGTACGAAGATGACGTGGAACTTCGAGATGGCCAGCCCGAACATTCTCGAGCGGAACGGCTGGACGCGGAAGGCCGTCAAGGCGAACGACACGGTGGTGGTCGAAGGCTACATGGGCCGCGCGGACGCGAGTCGCGGGATCGCGAACTCGATCAAGTTCGCGGACGGCAAGGCGCTGTTCGCGGGCGCGCCAGACCAGCAGCCATAACGAAGCGGACCCGGCAGGAGTACACGGTGAAGAAACTACTTGTCGTCCTCGGCATCGCGCTGGCGTTGCCGATCTTTGCGCAAACGCAGAATCCGCCGGCTGAAGTCCCGTTCCGCGCCGGCGGGACGACGCCGCTGGCCACCAACGCGGCCGCCCCGGCGCCGCGCATGCCCGATGGCTCGATCGATCTCTGGGGCACGTGGGTCGGCGGCGGGCCGATCAACGACATCGCCAAGGACGGCGGGCTGCCGGAGGGCGAGATCGAGAAGATCCTGCAGCCGTGGGCGCTCAAGCTGCGCGACTCGCGGAAGGATCCGGAGGATCCGCACAACTTCTGCCTGCCGATGGGCGTGCCGCGCCAGGCGGGCGCGTTCCCGTGGCGCTTCGTGCAGTACCCCACCCACAAGAAGGCCACTCACATGTTCATCCTGTGGGAGGGCTTCCGCAATTACCGGCAGATCTTCATGGACGGCCGGAAGCACACCGAGGACCCGACGCCGACCTGGTTCGGCGAGTCCATTGGCTGGTGGGAAGGCGACACGCTGGTCATCGACTCGATCGGCTTCAACGACAAATGGTGGTGGGACCGCCGCGGGACGCCGCATACCGAGCAGCTCCACATCATCGAGCGCTGGACGCGCGTGAGTTACGGCACCCTTCGAAACGAAGTCACCATCGACGATCCGGGCGCGTTCACCAAGCCGTTCACGCTGCGCTTCACGGCCAGGCACAGCGCGCCGGGCGACGAGCTGAAGGAGTATATCTGCGAGGAGAACAACCAGTTCGGCCTTGCCGGCGGCCACGCGAATCCCTACGCGGGCAAGTAATGAGGAGAACTCGGGCGCGCCGGATGGTCCCGCTCGATAGAGACAGGTCGGACGCTTCAAGGAGACGAACGTGAGAAAACTACTGGTGGTGTCGATCGCCCTTGCGGTCACGGTTCTGCTCGTGCAGCTGCAGACGCAGGCGCAGGGACAGACCGACAGCGGCGTGCGCTACATCAATCCCGGCAGCCCGACCGTGCCCGACGACATGGTGACCAGCCAGCCGGTTCCGCGCCTGCCCGATGGCAAGGTGGATCTGACAGGGCCCTGGGTGGGCGGCGGATCCAACGGCGACATCGAGCGGGACGGCGGACTCAAGCCGGGCGAGCTGCCGCTGCTGCCGTGGGCCAAGGCGCTCCGGGACAAGCGGCTCTCCAAAGACGAGCCGTACACCGCGTGCCTGCCGATGAGCGTGCCGCGTGTGAACCCGTATCCCTGGAAGTTCGCCATGTCGTACACGTCAAAAGGCCTGTCGCACATTTACGTGCTGCATGAGACCGGTGACGCCGGGGCGCACCGCGTGGTCTACATGGACGGCCGCAAGCACCCGGACGACCTGATCCCGAGCTGGTGGGGACACTCGATCGGCCGCTGGGAGGGCGACTCGCTGGTGATCGACACCGTCGGCTACAACGACAAGTTCTGGTTCGACAGCCGCGGCACACCCCACACCGAACAGCTCCACACCGTCGAAAAATGGACGCGCCTGAACTACGGACGGATTCAGAATGACTTCACGCTGGACGATCCCGGCGCGTTCTCGAAGCCGGTGCAGTTGAAGTTCACCGGCCGGCTCCTGCGCCCGGATCTCAAGACCGGCGGCGGCGACCTGATGGAGTTCATCTGCCTCGAGGACAATGAATATGGTGCGGCGGCCGGGCTCCAAGGCATCGGCTCCGGCACCGGCAACAAGTAATCACCCGTTTCTATCCGGACACTTGTGGGAGGTATGCAATGAGAACGACGTTCGGAATCCTGGTGGCCGCGCTTGGCCTGTTCACTCTGACCGCGCCGGCGTCGGCGCATCACGGATTCGACACCGAGTACGACGCAGCGAAAAAGGTCAAGCTCACCGGCACCGTCACGCAGGTCGCCTGGACCAATCCACACATGCGCGTCTACGTCGATGTCATCGGCGCCGACGGCAAGGTGACCAACTGGAACCTCGAGCTGACCAGTCCTAACTCCATCCGGCGCGCGGGCTGGGGCCCCAACGACCTCAAGCCCGGCGACAAGGTGGTGTTCGAGGGCTTCGGCGGCAAGGTGGTCGAGAGCCGTGGATCGCTGCAGTCGATCACGAAGGTGGGCGACAGCAAGCCGCTGTTCGTCGGCGGCGGACCCGGTGCCCAATAGATCCGGCGGAGGGTGCGACGGTGCGACCTCGCACTCTCGCACCCTCGCACCGTCGTACCGTCGCACCGTAGCCAGCGCCATCGGCGTAGCCATCGCATGCTGGTTGGGTCTGGGCGTCTCCGTCGCGGGTCAGGCAGCGCCAGAGCCCGCCGTGCCGATGTCGGAGCAGGTGTTCAAGAACGTCCAGATACTGAAGGGCATCCCGGTAGACGAGTTCATGGACGTGATGGGGATGTTCTCCTCGTCGCTCGGCTACGACTGCGCGAGCTGCCATTCCCGCGCGATTAGCACCGACCGCGCGGCGTTCGCGATCGAGACCCCGGCGATCACCCGGGCGCGCGGGATGATGGCGATGATGAACAACATCAATCGCATGTATTTCGGCGGGCAGCCGCGCATGACCTGCTTCACCTGCCACCGCGGCAACTACATCCCCGAGAACATCCCCAGCCTGGAGATGCAGTACGCCACCCTGTTCGACGATCCCAGCTCGATCAGGATCCTGGCCGACAAGCGGACGACCGTCGAGCAGGTGTTCGACAAGTACATGCAGGCGCTCGGCGGCGCCGACCGCGTCGCGCGGCTCACGAGCTACACCGCGAAGGGCACTTACGCCGGCTTCAACACGGGCGGTGCCGATCTCCCGGTCGAGATCTACGCCAGGGCCCCCAACCAGCGCACGCAGATCGTCCGCGCGCCGGACGGCGACAGCGTCAAGACGTTCGACGGCCGCAATGCGTGGGCGGCGGAAGGGTGGCGGCCGTTGCCGCTCATGCCGCTCACCGGCGGCAACCTCACCGGCCTGCAGGCCGATGCGATCGTCGCGTTCCCCGCGGACATCCGCAAGGCCTTCGCCACGTGGGAGGTCGGGACGGCAACCGTCGATGACAAGGGGCTCCAGGTGCTTCAGGGCACCAACCCGGGAGAGCTCCCGGTCAACCTCTACTTCGACGATGCCGGGCTGCTGGTGCGGCAGGTCCGATGGAACAGGACGGCTGCCGGCACGGTGCCGACCCAGGTCGATTACTCCGATTATCGCGACGTCGCGGGTGTCAAGGTGCCCTTCAACCTGCTCATGACGTGGACCGATGGGCAGAACACGTTCTCGTTGACCGAGGTGAGGCCGAACGTCGCCATCGAGGCGGCACGATTCGCCAAACCGGCTCCATTCCAGCGCAAGTAGCGTTCGTTAATCGATAGATCGACCACGGAGAATGCGCATGAATTTGTCTGTACGGATCGTCGCCTTCGGAGCGCTCGTTCTACTTCTGACCAGCGCCGCAGCCTCCGCGCAGGCGACGGCGCAGCTCACCGGACGCGTGGCGGATGAAAGCGGGGCGATCCTCCCCGGCGTGACAGTGACGGCGACGCAGACCGACACGGGCTTCTCGCGAACCGCGGTCACCGACGCCACCGGTGGCTACGTCATGCCGAACCTGCCGACCGGTCCCTACCGGCTCGAAGTGACGCTCGCGGGCTTCCGCACCTACACGCAGACCGGCCTCGTGCTGCAGGTCGGCGGCACGCCGACCATCAACGTCACCCTGCAGTTGGGCCAGCTCGCCGAAACGGTCTCGGTCGAGGCGGCGACGCCGCTGGTGGACGTCAAGAGCGCGGGCATCAGTGACGTCGTCGAAAACGAGCGCATCGTCGAGCTGCCCCTCCAGGGACGGAATGTCACCGACCTCATCGTGCTGGCGGGCGCCGCCATTCAGACGGGCACGTCGGACAGCCGCAGTATGCAGGGGGGCGTGAGCATCTCGGTGGCCGGCGGCCTTTCCTTCGGCGTGGCGTACAGCCTCGACGGCGCGATGCACAACAATCCGCAGAACAACGCCAACCTGCCGCTGCCGTTTCCTGATGCGCTGCAGGAATTCAGCGTGGCCACGAGCGGCCTGTCGGCGCAGAACGGCATGCACTCGGCGGCGTCGGTCAACGCCGTGACGAAGTCGGGCACCAACAGCTTTCACGGCAACGCGTTCGAGTTCCTGCGGAACCACAAGTTCAACGCGCGGAATCCGTTTGCGGCGATCGGACCGGACGGCAAGCGCCTGGACGACGGCTTGAAGCGCAACCAGTTCGGCGGAACGGTCGGCGGGCCGATCGCCAGGGACAGGCTGTTCTTCTTCGGCGCCTATCAGGGCACCAAGACCGCGCAGCGCCCGGCGGCCAACAAGGCGTTTGTCCCGACCGCGGCGATGATGGCGGGCGACTTCAGGCAGTTCGCGTCGCCGGCGTGCAACGCCGGGCGGCAGATCACGCTGCGCGCGCCGTTTGTGAACAACACCGTCAACCCGGCGCTCTTCAGCCCGGCGGTCTTGAACCTTGTGAATCGGCTGCCGAGCACGACCGACCCGTGCGGCGAAGTGACCTACGTGACGTCGAATGACAGCAGCCAGAGTCAGGCGGTGGGCCGGATCGACTATCAGCTGTCCTCGAATCGCAGCCTCTTCGGCCGGTATATGGCCACCATCTATGACGAGCCTGCGCCCTTCAGCAAGTCGGGAAACGTGCTGACGACGGGGACGCCCGGACTGGATAACCTGGCGCAGTCGCTCGCATTGGGCGATACGGCGGTCTACGGCAACAACATGGTCAACGCCATCCGGTTCGCGTTCAACCGGACCTCGATCCACCGCGGCACGCCGCCGTTCTTCGAGCCGAAGGACCTCGGTTCGAGGGTTCACAGCTACCAGCCTGGCGAGATGGTGCTCGCAGTCACCGGTGGGTTCAACATCTCGGCGGGCACCGCGACGACGGGCATCTTCGACACCAACACGTTCCAGTTCGGCGACGACCTGACACTCGTCCGCGGCAACCACCAGTTGGGCCTCGGCGCGAGCGCCGCGTACTGGAAGATGAGCTTCCTGACCCACGCGCGTTCGGGCGGCAACTGGATCGTCAACGGGCAGGCGACCGGGGCCGGGCTTGCCGACCTTCTGATCGGCCGGATCTCGAGCCTCGAGCACGGCGGACCCGGCATGCTGCCGATGAACATGCTGTACATGGGCCTGTATGCCCAGGACACGTGGCGCATGACGAGCCGCCTGACGCTCAATTCGGGCGTCCGCTGGGAGCCGTACTTCGGGCAGAACGTCGAGAACAACGCGATCTATAACTTCGACAGGGAGAATTTCGCGAACAACGTGAAGAGCACCGTGTTCGTGAATGCCCCGGCGGGCCTCCTCTACCCGGGCGACGAAGGCTTTCCCGGCGGCAAGACGGGGCTGAACAAGCAGTGGTGGAATTTCTCGCCGCGCGTCGGGCTCGCCTGGGATGTGAACGGCGACGGCAGGACGGCGCTGCGGTCGTCGTACGGCATCTCGTACGACTTCCCGACGGCGGAACGGCACAACATCAACGCGCAGGCGCCGCCGTTCGGCAACCGCTCGCTCATCGTCGATCCTCCGGGTGGGTTCGACAATCCGTACGGGCACCTGCCCGGCGGCGATCCGCATCCGATCGCGACGAACCGTGACACCTTGTACATCCCGGGCGGCGCGTTCGGCGCGACCGACCCCGAGATCAACTCGCCGCGCATCCAGTCGTGGAATGTCACTCTCGAGCGCGAGCTCGGGAGGGAATGGGGCGCGTCGGTCAGCTACCTGGGCAGCCACTCCGATCGGCTGTGGAACCAGTTGCAGATCAATCCCGCGGTGTTCCTCGGCACGGCGCCGTGCGTACTCGGCGGCGTGTCGTTCGCGGTGTGCAGCACCACCGCCAACGTCGACGCGCGGCGCACGTTGACGCTGTCCGGAGAGAACCCGGGCGCGGCACGGCTGCTCGGCAACATGGATCTTCACGTCAGCATGGGCAAGCAGAACTACAACGGGCTGAAGCTGTCGGCCCGCCGCCGCTCGGCGGACGGCGTCAGCCTCAATGCCAACTACACCCTGTCTCGGTGCTACGGCGACCTGACCACCGGCGGGTTCCCCCAGCTCGCGCAGGGATATACCAACCCGGCCGATCCGGCCATGGACCGCGGCCACTGCGAGCAGGACCGCACCCATCTTGGCAGCCTGACCGTCGGCTACAGGACGCCGGCGTTCGGCAACCGCGGGCTGAACATCGTCGCGTCGAACTGGCGCGTGTCGGGCATCCTGTCGGCGCGCTCGGGCAGTTGGCTGAGCGTCACCACCGGCAGCGACCGCTCGCTCAACGGACAGCGCTTCCAGGAACAGCGCGTCAACCAGGTTCTCGACGATCCCTACGGCGACAAGACGATCAACCGCTACCTGAATCCGGCGGCCTTCGCGCAGCCGGCGCTGGGGACGTTCGGCAACCACGAGCGGGCGAGCATCAAGGGTCCGTCATTCTGGAGTGCCGACCTCGCCCTTTCACGGCTGGTGTCGATCGGCACGCACACGGTGGAGTTCCGCCTGGAGTCGTTCAACGTCACGAACCACGTCAACCTGGGCAACCCGAATACGACGTTGAGCGCGGGCACCTTCGGCCAGATCAGGTCGCTGGCTGGTGCCGTAGGCAGCACGAATGCCGCCGGACCGCAGGCTGAGCCGCGCATCATGCAGTTCGGAATAAAGTACGGCTTCTAGGGAACACCGGTCTCCGGCATCTGAGACGAGGGTGAGGTGCCAAACGCTATGCTCATGAAGAGTATGCGGTTCGCCATCTGGCTCGGCGTTTCATTGGCCGCCCTCGGCGGCGCTGCCGGACTTCACGCGCAGCGTCCCGGGACGCAGCCGGCCGCGGCGCCGACCTTTCACCAGGACGTCGAGCCGATTCTCCAGAAAAACTGCCAGAGCTGCCACCGGCCCGGGCAGATTGGCCCGATGGCGTTGCTGACCTACGAAGGCGTCCGGCCGTGGGCGAGATCGATCAAGGCCAAGGTGGTCGCGCGCGAGATGCCACCGTGGTTTGCCGATCCCCATTACAACCAGTTCGCCAACGATAAGCGATTGAGCGATCGCGACATCGCGACGATCGCCAGCTGGGTAGATGGCGGCGCGGCGGCCGGGGATCGCAGGGACGCGCCGCCTCCCGTGCAATGGCCTGCTGACGGCTGGGAAATTCAGCCCGACGTGGTCGTCGCCGGCGCTGAAATCACGGTGCCAGCCGAAGGCGTCGTCGAATGGATGACCGTGACCGTGCCGAGCGGGTTCACCAAGGACACGTGGGTCACGTCAATGGAAGTTCGACCGGGCGCCCGCGCGGTCGTGCATCACGTCTGCGTGAGTTACAAGCCCCACGTCGCAGGCGTCAAGTACTACACCCCTGAGTGGCAGGACAAGCCGCGCGACGAAGAAGGACGTGAGCTCCCGAGAACCGCTCCCGCCCGGCCAGGTACGCTTTCGATCCCCGGCGTTCGGCTCCACTGCTACGTCCCTGGTGTCGCAGCGGTCGACTATCGCGTGTACGACTCGGCGACCCTGATTCCTGCCAACGCCGACCTGAGCTTCTCGATTCACTACAATCCCAACGGGACCGGGGCGGTGGACGTCACCAAGATCGGGTTCACCCTCGCCAAAGAGCCGCCCAGGCGCCAGTTCATCTCGCTCTCGCTGAACCCGCCGCGGGATCGGGAGACCTTTGCGATTCCACCGATGGAGCCGAACTGGACGGCGCCGACGGCCTCCGCGGAATTCGCGGTCGACGCCGAGCTGGTGTCGCTGCTCTATCACATGCACGACCGCGGAAAGGATGCGACGACTCGTCTCGAGTATCCGGACGGGCGCACCGAGACGGTGCTGAACGTACCGCGGTACGATTTCAACTGGCAGATGACGTACGACTTCGCGAAGCCGACCAGGATCCCGAAGGGGACGAAGGTCGTGTTCAACGCTCATTACCGGAACACGGTTCGCGGGGGCTATCTGAACCCGAACAAATGGGTGTACTGGGGCGATCAAACCTGGGAAGAGATGATGGGCAACTGGCTGGGCATCGTCATCGACAGGAACGTCAAACCGGACGACGTGTTGAAGCCGCTTGGCAACAGCAACATCGGTGGCGGCGGTGATGAGGGTTAGATCCAGGCACTGATGTTGAAGCACAGGTTACGCCTCATCGTCGTGGTCCTGTCGGTGCTCGCGGTCGCGGCCTCGCAGCCACGCGCCCAGGCGGCGCAGGCGACCGCGGCCGACCCGCTGGCGGCGGTCACCGGCTGGTTCTGCCCGATGCATCCGGATCACACTGGGCACGAGGCGGGGTCGTGCCCGATCTGCGGGATGGCACTGATCGCGGGGGATCCGTACGACACGCGCGACTACGCCCTCGAGCTCACCACCTCGCCGCCGGCGGTCGTGTCAGGGAAGCCGTTTACGATCAGGTTCAACGTGCGGCATCCGGGCACCGGCGAGACGGTGAAGCAGTACGAGCTCGTGCACGACAAGCGCTACCACCTGTTCGTCATCAGCCAGGATCTGAGTGTCTTTCAGCATCTGCATCCGGACTTGCAGCCGGATGGTTCGTGGGCGTTGACGATCACGCTGCCGAAGCCTGGCTACTACCGGGTGCTATCGGACTTCGTTCCCACCGGCGGCTCTCCGCAGTTCCTGGGCCAGACGCTGGTGACGGCGGACTTCGATGGGGACCTGGAGTCGCAGGCTGCGCGTCTCGAGCCCGATCTTGTGTTCAAGAAGACCGCCGACACTATTACCGCGTCGGTTGACCTGGATCCGGCGCCGATGGTGGCCGGAGAGTATGGTCATCTTCGCTTTACGCTGACGGACGCATCGAGCGGCGAGCCGGTCACCGACCTCCAGCCGTACCTCGGTGCCTTCGGCCACACCCTGATTCTCAGCGAAGACATGCTGGACTACGTACATTCGCATCCGAGCGAAGGCACCAACGACATCTCGAGCGGACTCGGCGGGCCGCGTGTCACCTTCGAGGGCTATATGCCGCGGCCGGGACGATACCGCGCGTGGACCCAGTTCCTGCGGAAGGATCAGCTCACGACCGTGTCGTTCACCTTCAGCGTCCTGACGCTGGAGGACGCGGTCCGAACGCGGCCCTGAGCACGACGGGGGCCGCGTCGTAACTGCCGATCGTCACCTTGAATGGCGAAGGCGTCCTGCCGGGGGCCGTGTCGAAGTAGGCGGTGGCCTGGATGCTGGATCCCTTCGGCAGCGTGACCGGCGTGCCGAGGACGTAGGACGTCTGCCACTCCGGGCGGAATTTCTTGATCCACAGCAGCACCTGCGACGAGCCGTCCGGCCGCTTCGCCTTCACCTCGATGGATCGTCCTCCCGCGCCAAGCTCCGGCCGCAATTCAAAAATCGACGTGTCCTTCGGCAGCACGAACGTGGCCGTCATCCGTGGCGCGGTCGCGCCAGCCGCCGATGTCAACGGCGGCTCGATCACGGTCGTCGTCATCTCGCGAGCCGGGCGAGTCGCGGCGAAATAGAGGCCGATGCGCGGCGTGTCAACGACGGGGGCGGAGGCCGGCTGATACAACACGTCGATCGCGATCCGCGAGCGCGCGGGAATCCTGATCGCGACATCCTTCGGGGTCTGCATCGTGGCGTGCCACGGCGTCCAGGCGCCCAGATACTGCCCGGTACCGACCACGGTGAGGAAGGCCGCGCGAACCACCCGTTTATCCGCCGGCTTGTAGTCGAAGCCGCGAAGCCATTTCTCCTGCGTCAGCCCCGTCTCCACGACGATGCGCGTGAATCCTACCGGGCGACCAGGTTCAATCGTCACCCCACGGCTGGCAGTCAGTACTAATTCGGGATCGCCGAGCATCCAGTGCGCGCTGTGGTCCGCATAGGGCGGCGGCTCACCGTCGCCCGCCGGCACCCCGCCATCGATCCACGAGATGAGGAAATCGCGTTCGCGGGTCGTGAGCCCGAGATCGTTTGCGAACTCGCCATAACCGCGTTCGGCCGGCCATGGGGGCATGCGCCGATCGAGAATCTCTTCCTTGATGGCCACGGCCCAGGGACGCGCCTCCGCGTAGGTCGTCAGCGGCATGGCCAGGCCGTCGGCCGCATGGCACTGCAGGCACTTCTGGTTGAGGATCTTCGACACTTCCCGGTTGAACAGGACCGTTGTGGTGATCGGATTGTGGGGGGACGCGTCGTGCGGCCAGAACAGCCCGGCGGCCATCATGCACACTGCCGCAACGGTCACGAGGAACCTGTTCACGGCTGGATTATAGCGCCGGGCCGCCGCCGCCGACGTGTGTGCTATCTTCTTGCGCGCTCAGGAGATGAAACTCACAATCGCCGGTGCGGCCGTCTCGTTTCTATTCATGCTAGCGGTCGCCAGCGGGCAGGCTCAGAACCCCACCGGCGCGTATGCGCCGGCCGACATTGCGTATGGCTCCCGGATCTATACGGCGCAGTGTTCGGCCTGTCACGGTCCGGCCGGCGACGCTATTGCCGGCGTCGACCTGCGCGCCAACCGTTTCACGCGCGTAGTCACGGACACCGATCTGCGCAACACCGTCACGACCGGCGTGGCGGGCACGGCGATGCCCCCCTTCAAGTTCAACTCCTCGGAGCTCGCAGGTATCGTCGCGTATGTCCGCACGATGCGCGATTTCGATTCGGCCGCCGTAGCGGTCGGCGATGCCGGCCGCGGCCGGGTGTTGTTCGACAGCCACTGCACGAGCTGTCATCGCGTCAATGGAGAAGGCGCGCGCCTCGCGTCGGATTTGAGCGGTATCGGGGCGGTGCGAACGGCCGGCGCCCTGCAGCGCTCCCTTCTCGACCCGAATGGCTCCCTGCGATTCGCGAATCGTTCGGTGCGCGCGGTGACGCGTGACGGAAAGATCATTACCGGCCGGCGTCTCAACGAGGACACCTACACGGTGCTGCTCATGAATGCGCAGGAGCAGCTCGTGTCGCTGACGAAGGCCGACCTGCGCGAATACGCCGTCAGCGCGACGTCGACCATGCCTTCGTACAAAGAGACGTTCAGCCTGAGTCAGACCGCTGACGTCGTCGCCTATCTGCTTTCGTTGAAGGGTATATGACAACAAGGACTCTCGGGCGAGGCGCGCTGCTTCTGCTGCTGCTCGTGTCGGTGGCATCGTCATCGCCGCGCGCGCAGGTGTCGGCGGATCGCCTGCTTCGCGCGTCCGACGAACCGCACAACTGGCTCACCTACTCGGGCGGCTACTCGAGCCATCGCCACAGCCTGCTCCGTCAGATCGATCCCGCAAACGTCAAGAACATCGAATTGAAATGGGTGTTCCAGGCGCAGTCGTTCCAGAAATTCGAAGCGACGCCGCTGGTCGTCAACGGGATTATGTACCTCACGCAGGCGCCCAACGACGTCGTGGCGCTCGATGCGAAGACCGGCAGGGTGTTCTGGATCTACAACCACCCGGTTTCTCCCGCGGCCCGTCCGTGCTGCGGGTCGGTGAATCGCGGTGTCGCCATCCTGGATGACACCCTGTTCATGGCGACCCTTGATGCACACCTGATCGCGGTCGACGCCCGAAGCGGCGGACGTGTGTGGAATACGACGGTTGCGGATGCGAATCTGGGCTACGCCATGACCATGGCGCCGCTGGTGGTCAAGGACAAGGTCTTGGTCGGCGTCGCGGGCGGCGAGTTCGGCATTCGGGGATTCGTCGCGGCCTACGACGCGAAGACGGGGAAGGAGCTGTGGCGCACCTATACCATCCCCGGACCGGGAGAGCCCGGCCACGACACGTGGCAGGGCGACGACTGGAAGACCGGCGGCGCCCCCGTCTGGCTGACCGGTTCGTACGATCCCGATCTCAACCTGGCGTACTTCGGCACCGGCAATCCTGGTCCCGACTTCAACGCGGCTCAGCGGCCCGGCGACAATCTCTACTCGGATTCCGCGATCGCGCTCGATGCCGATACCGGAAAGCTCACATGGCATTTCCAGTTCACGCCGGGCGATCCCTACGACTACGACGCGGTGCAGATCCCCGTGCTGGTCGACACCACCTGGAACGGACGTCCACGCAAGCTGATGATGTGGGCCAACCGTAACGGCTTCTTCTACGTCCTGGACCGCACCAACGGCGAGTTTCTCCTGGGGCGTCCTTACGTCAAGGTGAATTGGGCGAGCGGCCTCGACGCGAAAGGCCGGCCGATCCAGACACCGCAGCCCCCCGGCTCGGCCACCTACCCCGGCGTGACCGGTGGAACCAACTGGTACTCGCCATCCTACAGTCCGCGCACCGGCCTCTTCTATGTGGCCGCGTGGGAAGAGTTCGGTGCCATCTTCATACCGGAGCACTCGGAGTACAAGGAGGGGCAGCGCTTCGGCGGTGGGGTGTCAGTCAGCATCGTTGAAGGTGGCGAGCAGCCAGGACTTTTTCGTCGCAGTCCCGTCAATAACTACACCGACAAGACCGCTCACGGCGCCATCGTCGCCATCGATCCGATGACCGGCTCCCGGAAGTGGACGTTCGGCATGTACGACGTCACGATGAGCGGCGTGCTCAGCACCGCCTCCGACCTGGTGTTTGCCGGGGGACGCGAGGGGTATTTCCACGCCCTGGACGCGCGGACGGGGGCACCCCTCTGGAAGGTCCAGCTCGGAGGCGAGGTCGCCTCCGGACCGATGTCATACCAGGTTGATGGCAAGCAGTACGTCGCGGTTGCCGGCGGCAACGGCATGTTCGTATTTGCGCTGCGCGACTGAGTGACACGTCGAATCATGTCGAGCCGCGCCGCAGAAATGAAGGCCGAACCGGCCTTTGTGCGGTATCCTGCTTGAGACCACCTCTATTCCGGCGACTGGGAGGAAGCGCAATGAGAAAGAACCTCACGGTGTTCGTAGCCGCGCTTGGCCTCGTCTGGATTGAAGGCACCCGACACGACGAACGGGAAATAAGGCGCGTTGAAATAGGGGGGGATCCTGAACGACAATATTGCCCCCAAGATGTTGCCTCGGTGGACGTGTGCGACGTCGGTGCGCCAGGCCACACAAGTCGGAGGTTAGTGCAATGAGAACGAAATTCGGGATCCTCGCGGCTCTGTTCAGCCTGATCGGCTCGGGGGCCGGCCTGCTTGCCCATCACTCGTTCTCGACGGAGTACGACGGGAGCAAGACGTTCACGTTCAAGGGCACCGTCTCGAAGGTCGAATGGACCAACCCTCACGTGCGCTTCTATCTCGACGTCGTCGAGGGCGGCAAGACCAACACGTGGAACATGGAGCTCGCGAGCCCGAGCGCGCTGGCGCGCAACGGCTGGACGAGCCGCACCCTCAAGGTGGGCGACACGTTGACCGTCCAGGGATACGCGGCGAAGGTCGCGCCGAACCGTGGCAACGCGCGCTCGGTCATCACGGCTGACGGCCGCGCGCTCTTCGGCGGCGCTGCCGACGACAATGGGCCGGCCGGCAATCAATAAGCTCGGAGGATCGCTGGTGCGAAAGCTGTTCGTTGTTGTCGGGATCATCGGGATCGCCGTCCCGCTTCTTGCGCAGGCCCCCGCCGGCGACCAGGGCAGCGGTGGACGCGGTGGCGCCCAGCCGCCCCTCGGCCCCGTCGGTGGCCTCGGCCAGATGGTCAAGCGTCCGCCGGTGGACACGAGGCCCACGCCCCAGCTTCCAGACGGCACCGTCGATTTGAATGGTCTCTGGACCGGCGGCGGCCCAACCGACGACATCAAGGTGGGGCTGCCGAAGGGTGAAACGCTGCCGCTGCTGCCCTCGGCAATCAAGGTGATGGAGGAGAGGGCGACGCGCCTCACCGACGATCCGCACCTGTGGTGCATGCCGATGGGCGTGCCGCGATCCGTCCCCTATCCGTTCCGGTTCGTGCAGAACTACACCGACCGGAAGCCGACGCATATGTTCATCCTTCACGAGGGGAACATCCACAGCTACCGGCAGATTTTCATGGATGGCCGGAAGCACCCCGCCGAGCTCGACCCCACCTGGTTCGGCCACTCGATCGGCTGGTTCGAGGGCAACGACACGCTGGTGATCGACACGGTCGGATATAACGACAAGTTCTGGTTCGACCGGCTGGGCACGCCGCACACCGAGCAACTGCACACCATCGAGCGGTGGAGGCGGACGAACATGGGCACGCTCGTCAACACCGTCACCATCGACGACCCCGGCGCGTACTCCAGGCCGTTTACGCTCACGTTCACGGCACTGCTCAACGCCCCGGGCGACGATCTGATGGAGAACATCTGCCAGGAGAACAACCAGTACGGGGTTGCTGGCGGCCACCAGAATCCGTTCAACAAGTAAACCTGGTTGTCAGTTGTCAGTTGTCAGTTGTCAGTTGTCAGTTGTCGGAAGGCAACAAGCTAGACTGCGGCGTTCCGACCACTGACCACCGACAACTGACAACTGACAACTGAGACACCATGAAGCTTCGATCGAGGCGAACATTTGCCGGTGCCACGATGGTGGCCGTCGCGTGCCTGCTGGGTGCCGCGCGGATGGCCGCCCAGGCCGCCCCCGCTCGGGCCGACGCGCCCATGATGAGTGAGCAGGCGTTCAAGAACATCCAGACGCTCAAGGGCATCCCGGTTGACACGTTCCTCGACGCGATGGGCATGTTCGCCAACGCGATGGGCAACGACTGCACCTACTGTCACGCGCCGGAGTCTTCGCTCGACCGCGCGGGCTTTGCCGTGCAGACGGCGCGGATGACCCGCGCGCGGCAGATGATCGCGATGATGAACGCGATCAACAAGAACTTCTTCAAGGGCGAGCCGCGCGTCACCTGCTTCACGTGCCACGGCGGCAACCAGAGCCCACGCAGCGATCCGAATCTCGCGCTGCAGTACGCGACGCCCGTGGAAGACCCCAACGTCAGGGACTTCCCGACCGATCCCAAGCTCGTCGCCAGGGACATTCTCGACAAATACATCGTGGCGGTCGGCGGCGCCGATCGCATCGCGCGGCTCACGAGCTACACGGGCAAGGGCACCTACGAAGGGTTCGACACGATGAAGAAGGTGCCCGTGGACGTCTACGCGAAGGCGCCCAACCAGTACACGACGGTCGTGCACATGGACGAGGGCAACAGCGTGCGCACGTTCGACGGCCGCAGCGGCTGGATCGCGGGGCCCGACTCGGCCGTACCGCGGGTGACGCTGACCTCGGGCAACCTCGACCGAGCGCGCCTCGAGGCGCTCGTCGCGTTCCCGACCAGTCTTCCGCAGGCATACGCCAGCTGGCGCGTGGGACGCGCGGTACTCAACGACGAGGAAAATTTCGTCCTGCAGGCGAGCGAAGGCGGCCAGCCGGTGGTGAACCTGTACTTCGCGCCTTCCGGGCTGCTCGTCCGGCTCGTGCGCTGGACCCCGACTCCGGTTGGCATGGTGCCGACGCAGATTGACTACTCGGACTTCCGCGACGTGGCGGGCGTCAAGATCCCGTTCCACCGCCGGGTCAGCCAGACGTACATGCGGATGGACGTGGAGCTGAGCGACATTCAGCCGAACGTGGCGATCAACGCGTCACTCTTCGCCATGCCGGCCCCCGGCCCGCCCAAGTAGTCCGGGTGCGCCGCGCCGACCGTGGCGTAGTCGGGCAACTGCATTCTGGCGTAAAGTATGGCTGCCTTGGGGCAGGCTCCCCTGGGAAACACGGTTAATCGAGTTGAGGCACCCGCACATGCGCACACTTCTGGCTGCCGCTTTCGTGGTTCTCGTTCTCGTCGCCCAGGGCGGCACCAGCGCCGCTCAGGCCCCCGCCCCAAACCCGAACGCGCCCGACATTGAAAACGGTCGGAAGGTCTATGCCTTTGGCAATACGTCCTGCTCGAACTGCCACGGCGCCGGGGCGGTGGGAGGGTGGGGTCCCGACCTCGCCGGCAAGGGGATCACGGTCGCGCAGGCGGTGAAGGCGATTCGCAAGCCGTACTGGAAGATGCCCGCGTTCGTCCCGTCGCAGGTGACGGACAAGGAAATCATCGACATGGTGGCGTACTGGAACAGCCTCCCGGAGACCAAGGAGCTGGGCAAGTGGCGCTTTGACATGGTGCTGAATGCGCCGAAGGGGCAGGAGCTGGCGGTGAACGTCCTCGGCTGCTCGATGTGTCACGGCCTCACGCTGACCACGCCGCGCCACGGCGCCGGCGAGGTTGTCGGTGACTTCGAATGGTTCAAGCACCAGGTCTACAACCATGACGTCGCCATGGCGGAGCAGTGGAAGATGCTCGACCGCGAGGCCGCGCCGTCCTCGACACCTGGCCCGGGCCGCGTCCGCATGGGCAATTACGATCCGAAGCGCGTCACCGAGGCGATGCTCCGCGACATCTACGACTGGATTGCCGACCTGGGCATCCTCGTCCCGATCTCGGCGCGTATCACCGCGGGGCCTGCCGAAGCGGCCGGCACGACCTACACCGTGGACGTGGCCAACGGCGCCGTGCCGAACAAGGGCCTGACCGCTGAAGGCGTGACCATCTCGGTGGTCGTCCCGCCTGGCCAGAAAGTCGTCTCGGGCGGCGGCACCGGCTATGCGGGCGTCAAGAAGCAGGGGAACGACGACGTGGCCACGTGGAAGGTCGCCAAGTTCGCGCCGAAGGATCGGCAGAAGTTCACGCTCACGCTCGCGGGGACCGCGACCGGCAACGCCGTGCCGCATGGGACCGTCGCGTGGGAGAAGCCGGCGGCCAAGTCGGACGCCGACGTCGACTTCGCGCTGCCGCGACCCGCCGGACGCGGGGCCGGAGCGGGGGACTAGCCCAGCACGCAGATCACCAGGTCACACACGTCGGCATCCGCGGCCGCCCTCACGGGCGGCCGTTTCTTCATTGCGGAAGAGGTCACGCACATGACGCGCGTCTCTCGGACCCTGTCGCACGCCTCACTGATCTTTCTCCTCACGAGCGCCGCCACGTTCGCGCAGGGAACGGCGGAACTGAACGGCCGCGTCACCGACGAAAGCGGCGCGGTGCTGCCGGGCGTAACCGTAACCGCGGTACAGACGGCCACCGGGCTGACGCGCAGCTCGGTGACCGACGACACCGGTTCGTATTTCTTCTCCACCCTGCCCACCGGACCGTACCGGCTCGAAGTGGCCCTCCAGGGCTTCAAGACCTACGTGCAGACCGGCATCGTCCTGCAGGTGGGTGCGACGCCGACGATCAACGCGTCGCTCGCGCTCGGATCGCTCGAGGAGTCGGTGACGGTCGAGGCCGCGGCGCCGATTGTCGATGTGCGCAGCGCCGGCATCAGCTCGGTGGTCGAGAACGAGCGCATCGTGGAGCTGCCGCTGCAGGGGCGCCAGGTCACCGACCTGCTGGTGCTCGCGGGCGCGGCGGTCCAGACTGGCGTCCCGGGACGCGGCGTTCCGGGCGGGGTGTTCATTTCGGTGGGCGGCGGGCTGGTCAACGGCGTGGCCTACACGCTTGACGGCGCCAACCACAACAACATGCAGAGCAACGCGAACCTGCCGCTGCCGTTCCCCGACGCGCTGCAGGAGTTCCGCGTCGGCACCAGCGGCCTATCCGCCCAGAACGGGATGCACTCGGGGGCAAGCGTCAACGCGGTGACCAAATCGGGCACCAACCGCTTCACCGGCAACGCATTCGAGTTCCTGCGCGACCGCCATTTCAACGCGAAGAGCCCCTTTGCCCTGATCGGTCCGGACGGCAAGCGGGTGGACGACGGCCTGCGGCGCAACCAGTTCGGTGGCACACTCGGCGGTCCGATCGTCCGCGAAAAGCTGTTCTTCTTCGGCGCCTACCAGGGCACCGCCACGCGCCAGGTGCCGGCGTCGAACATCGCCTTCGTGCCGACGCCCGCGATGCTGGCGGGTGACTTCACGACGTTTGCATCGCCGGCCTGCCAGGGCGGCCGGCAGGTCAACCTGGGCGCGCCATTCGTGGGAAACCGGGTCGACCCGGCGCGGTTCAGCCCGGCGGCGGTGAACATCGCCAAGCGGCTGCCGGCGACCAGCAACCCCTGCGGCCAGATCACGTTCGAGCTCCAGAACAGCTCCGACGAACACCAGCCGATCGGCAGGCTCGACTACCAGATGACCTCCAACCACTCGATGTTCGGCAGGTATATGGTGAGCCGTAACGTCGCCCCGCCCGGGTACTCCGGGGGCGATGACAATCTCCTGCAGACGTTCCAGCCGGGAAGCTACAACATGCTCCAGTCCGTGACGGTGGGTGACACCATGGTCTTGAGCACGTCGGTGGTCAACTCGATTCGCGGGTCCTACAACTACACCAAGGTGCAGCGCTACCAGACGCCGTTCTTCGGCCCGAAGGATATCGGCTCGAACGTCTACAGCTATCCGCCCGGAGGGCAGATGGTGCTGAACGTCACCGGCGGGTTCCGAGTCTCACAGGGGACGGCGACGAAGCGGGAAGAAATCAATACGGCTTACGGGGTTGCCGATGACATGACGGTGCTGAAAGGCAACCATCAGTTCGGGTTCGGCGGCAACGTGCAGTACTGGGAGGGTGACTACAACTCGTCGTCCCGCACTGGCGGCAACTGGATCATCGACGGCCGCGCCACTGGTCTGGGGCTCGCGGACTTCATGGTGGGACGCGTCACCAGCCTCGAGCATGGCGGGCCCAACATCCTGAACGTGGACAACTGGTACATGGGCCTGTACGCGCAGGACTCCTGGCGCGTGTCGAGCCGAGTGACGATCAACGGGGGGCTGCGCTGGGAGCCGTACTTCGGCCAGAACGTCCTGAACAACGCGGTGACGATCTTCGTGATGGACAATTTTCTGAAGAACGTCAAGAGCGCGGTGTTCCGCAACGCGCCGGCCGGATTGATCTATCCGGGGGATCCCGGATTCCCGCGCGGCCAGACCGGGTTGGACGTCCAGTGGTGGAACCTCTCGCCGCGCGCCGGCGTGGCGTGGGACGTCCACGGCGACGGCCGTCTGGCGGTCCGGTCGTCTTACTCGATGGGGTACGACTTCATGGCGGGTGAGTACCACAACATCAACGCCGGCGCGCCGCCCTTCGGCAACCGTTCGATCATCACGGACCCCACGGGGCTGCTCGACGATCCGTATCGACAGGTCGGCGGCGATCCCCATCCAATCGTGACCGGGCCCGACACCAACTACGTGCCGTTTGGCGCCTTCGGCACGATGGACCCGGGTATCAACTCGCCGCGCTCGCAATCGTGGAATGCGACCGTCGAGCAGCAACTGGGCACCAACTGGGGCGTATCGGTCAGCTATCTGGGCGGCTACTCCGATCGACTCTGGGCGCAGAGCGCGATGAACCCTGGGGTCTTCATGGGGCTCGGGCCATGCGCGATCAACGGCGTCTCCTACACAGTCTGCTCGACCAACGCCAACCTCAATCAGCGGCGGGTGCTGTTTCGGCAGAACCCGCGGGAGGCCGCGTTCATCGGCGCGCTCGATCTGAATTCGGACGTCGGTTACCAGAAGTATGCCGGCCTCAAGCTCTCGGCCCAGCGACGCGCGGCCAGCGGCGTCAGTGTCAACGGCAATTACACGCTGTCGCGCTGCACCGGCACGGCCACCACCAACAGCTTCAACCAGACCAGCACCGGCTACACCGATCCGTCGAATCCGTCGTACGACGAAGGGCCCTGCGACCAGGACCGCAGGCACCTGGCGACGCTCAGCACCGGCTACGAGACGCCGGAGTTCGGCAACGCGGCGCTGCGCGCGATCGCCTCGCACTGGCGGCTGTCGGGCATTCTCAACGCGCGTTCTGGCAGCCGGCTCAACATCATCAGCGGCCTGGACAACGCGTTCACCGGCATCAACGACCAGCGGCCCAACAAGGTCAACGACGACTTGTACGGTGCGAAGACGCTGACCAGCTACTTCAACCGCGCCGCCCTCGCGCAGCCGGCGCCTGGCACCCTTGGCAATCTGACTCGTAACGCCGCGATCGGGCCGGCGTTCTGGAACATCGACCTCGCGGTGTCCAGGCTCATCCCGATGGGGACGCGGCGGCTGGAGTTCCGCATCGAATCGTTCAACCTGCTGAACCACTTCAACTGGGGCGATCCGCAGGCGAACCAGTTGAACTTCAATAACGGGCAGTTCGGTCGTATCACCACGCAGGCCGGCGCGCCTCGCATCATGCAGTTTGGGGTCAAGTATGACTTCTAGGAAAATGTCCGGGATCATCATCGGCGTGGCCGCGCTCGCCTGCGCGGCCACGCGTCCAGTGTCGGCGCATCATTCGTTCAGCGCCGAATTCGACGAGAACAAGTGCAGCGAGCTGACCGGCAAGCTGGTTGGCGTCGACTGGCAGAACCCGCACCCGTATTTCTTTGTCGAGGGGAAGAACACCAGGGGCGAAACCGCGAAGATGACGTTTCAGACGTCGTCGATCGCCAACATGACTCGCGGTGGCACGCCACGGGCGTACTTCATGGAGAACATGGGCAAGACGGTGATCGTCCGGGCCTGCGCCTCGATCAACGGCACCGACAACCGGTTTGCCGCCTCGTGGGTCAAGCTTCCCGAGGAGAAGGTTCCTCACCGAACCGGCCAGGACGTCGAAAAAATCTTTGGCTCGAACAATTAGGAAGGTCCGCATGACACCACGAGTCAGCTGTTCGATGCAGGTGTTGGGGGCGATTGCCGCGATCGCCTTCCTGTCCGGCACCGCCGCGGCGCAGGAACCCGCGGGCGAGGCGAAGAAGCCGCTGGTCGAGGCCATCGGCACGACCGATCCGGGTCCGCTTCCCCCAGGGGGACCGGCACCGCGGATGTCCGACGGCAAACCGGACCTCTCGGGAATCTGGTTCGCGGGCGTCATCGGCCGGCCGAGCGCGTGGAGCCGCACGCGCCCGGAGCGCATCGTCGAAGAGCCTGTGCCTCTCAAGCCCGAGATTGTCGCGAAGTTCAAGGCGATGACCCGCGCCGAGATCGAGGCGGCGGACCCGACTGTCAACTGCCTGCCGCGCGGCGTCCCCGGCATGTTCACGATGAACCCGCACCCGACCGAGCTGGTCACGTACCCGGGCAATTTCATCCAGCTCGTCGAGGCGGGCAACCAGTGGCGCAAGATCCACACGGACAAGCGTCCTCACCCGAAGTATCCTGACCCGCTCTTCAACGGTAACTCCAGCGCCTGGTGGGAAGGCGACACGCTGATCGTCGACACCGTCGGCTTCGACCAGCGCACCTGGGTGTCCAATGCGTGGCCGCACAGCGAAAACATGCGCGTCATCGAGCGCCTGCGGCGGCCCTCGAAGAACTACCTCGAATACCAGTTCACCGTCGAGGATCCGGAGTTCCTCACCAAGTCATGGACCTCCGGGTGGCGGAAGTTCACGCTCGCCCAGCAGGACGCGAGCCTGCTCGAGAACTACTGCACCAACGAGCAGAACTCGGAGCAGTTCAGGATCCTCGCGGATCAGGAGAAGAGCGGGAAGCAGTAGTGCGACATTTCGTCTTCGCGCTGGCGGCGCTGCTCCTGCTGGTCGCGGCCCCTTGCCGCGGCCAGGGCCGGGGCCAGGCCGGGGAAGGCGCAGCGCAGCAGCCGCCCGCCAGCGCCATCGCCTCCGCCATTCCCAGCGTCGTCGCAGCCGGCGCCAAAATCGAACTCGTCACGTTTCCCGTGCAGGGCACCGAAGGTCCTGTTGGACTCCCTGACGGCAGCGGCATCATCTTCACCGAGACGCGCGCCGACCACATCACGAAGGTCGACGCGAGCGGCAATACCTCGACGTTCGTCGAAAAATCCAACGGATCGAACGGCCTCGGCTTCGACGCGAAGGGCCGTCTCATCTCGGTGCAGCGCGCGCCGGGCAACGAGAAGGTCGGCGTCCTCTATCCACCCGGCAGCGAAGCCACGCTGGTGGATAGCTTCGAAGGTAAGCCCTTCAACCGCCTGAACGACCTCGTCGTCAGCACCAGGGGCGGGGTCTACTTCACTGACACGCAAGGCGTGTATTACCTGCCGCCGGGCGCGCCCGGCAGCGCCGTGAAGAAGGTGATCCAGGGCATCAGGAATCCGAATGGCATTCTCCTGAGCCCTGACGAGAAGGTCGCGTACGCGAACGACAAGGACGGCTTGTACCTGCTGGCGTTCGACGTCCAGCCTGACGGCACGCTGGCCAATCGCCGTAATTTCGGCAAGTACAAGAGCCTCACCGTGCCAGGCCACAAGGATCCGCTGCTGGCGGAAGACAACGGAGCGGATGGCCTTGCGATCGACAGCGAGGGCCGCGTGTATGTGGCGACGAACCTCGGCGTGGAAGTCTTCAGCCCGCGAGGCGAGCACCTGGGAGTGATCCCGATAGGCATCTGGGGCGGCGAGCAGAACATGCTGCGCAAGCCGCAGAACCTGACGTTCGCCGGACCGGACCGGAAGACGCTGTATACCGTCGGCGCCAACGCGATCTACCGCGTCCGGTTGCTGTCCGAGGGATTCAAGGGCCGCGGCAAGTAGGGATGCGCAAACTGGTCGGCCTGCTCCTGCTTGGTGTGTTGCCGCTTTTCATCACGGGTGTCCTGCGCGCAGCCACCGATCCCCCTGCGTGGGCCTACGCGGTGTCGCCGACGCCCCCAGGCGGCGCCGCGGCTTCCGCCGAGCCGGCCCACGATCCCAATGAGCTCCACCAGGTTCCTGGGAGCAGCCGGCGCTTCACGATCGCGCAGATCGAGAATGCCAACGAGCCCGCCGACTGGTTTCCGGAAGATCATCCGGCAATGCCCGAGGTGGTGGCGAGGGGGCGCGCCGGCTCCGCCGTCCGTGCCTGCGCCTTCTGTCACATGCCGAACGGCAAGGGCCGGCCGTCGAACGGCTCGGTCGCCGGGCTGCCGGTCAGCTACTTCGTGCAGCAGATCGAGGACTTCAAGAACGGCCTGCGCAAGACGGGCGAACCGCGCAAGACAAATGTGAACCAGATGATCGCCATCGCCAGGGGGATGACCCCGGAGGAGATGCGGATCGCTGCCGAGTATTACGGTTCGATGAAGTGGACTCCCTGGATCCGGGTGGTCGAGGCGAGCGTGGTGCCGAAGACCCGGATCTCCGGGTCGATCCATTACACCCTCCCCGGAACGCAGACCGAGCCGATCGGGATGCGGATCATCGAGGTACCGGAAAACAACGAGCAGAGCGAGCCGCTGCGCAACCCGCGCTCAGGATTCGTGGCATACGTACCGCGCGGCAGCATCGAGAAAGGGGAGGCGCTCGTCACCACCGGCGGCAACGGCCGTACAGTCGCGTGCGGCATCTGCCACGGCGCCGATCTCCGCGGCATGGGCCCCGTGCCGCACATTGCCGGCCGCTCGCCAAGTTATCTCGTGCGCCAGATGTACGACATGCAGGTGGGCGCCCGGCGCGGCGAGTGGAGCAGCCTCATGAAGCCCGTCGTCGACAAGCTGACCGACGAAGACTACGTCTCGATCGCCGCCTACGTTTCCTCGCGCACGCCCTAACGAGAGTCGCGCCGCGGTGGTGCCGGCCATCCGCCGCCGGCTCCGCACGCCGGGAAATCGTCCGCCGCTCAAACTCTGCCGCTTCCGCCGCGACTAGTACCTGATTCCAACAACCGCGGTCGCGGCATGCACCGCCATTGCTAGTCCGAACGCCATGGATCGCGCGTCACGAAGTCGCGGCGATGAATCGCGGCGAACAATTTCCTGCTTCGCATTGACGCGGCGTGCTCCGAACGGCGGCGGACGTCCGGCACCACCGCGCCGCGCTACGCCCTCGCGTGGCGGCCTGCGTTCACGACCGCCGTGAGGCCGTTGATGTTGATCGGGCAACGGGCGAGCGGCGGCGGCATCACCTGCACGAATCGGTGCTTCAGCGAGGGGTGAAGGACGCGGCCCGCGCGGCCGGCATTTCGCGTCCAGCCACCTGCCATTCGCTCCGGCACAGCTTTGCAACCCATCTGCTCGAGGCTGGGTACGACATCCGCACAATCCAGGAGCTGCTCGGGCATCGCGACGTGAGCACGACCATGATCTACACGCACGTGTTGAATCAAGGCGGGCGGGGCGTCCGAAGTCCGCTCGATCAGCTCGGGCCTGGTGCGGGCCGCCGGTGACCTCGGATATCTTGCGACGCTCGCAGAAATATCCGCGCTATCGAGAAAGGCCTATCCGGCAGACTCGCTTGTCATTCTTGACGCCAAGTGACTGCGACGACATGGGATCCGAACACATTGAACCGACGCCACCGCCGGGATAGACTGCGGCCCGCGTAGGAATACAGGACTATCGAGTTCGACCGACTATTCGTTATGCCGATCGGATTTTCGGAATGTTCGAAAGCCTTCTTTGCCACCCGCCGGACATTGTTGTCCGACGACGAGGCCGATCATCCAGCCCATGGTCCTGCAAATGAGGTCAGAATGAACCGACTCACTGCCATACTGCTCATGACACTCGCCGTCGCGGCATGTGGGAACCACGGGTCCGGCGCACCCGCGGCCACAGTAACCAGCCCGACGGCACCCACCCCAGCGACCCCATCATCCACCGGTGTCCGGGGCAGTGTGTCCGACACCGCGTTCAGACCTCTCGATGGCGCCCGGGTGGAAGTCGTCGACGGCCCGCAGGCTGGGATGTCGACGACTGCCGACGCGAACGGCAGCTTCTCATTGTCAGGGACGTTTGACGACGCGACCCGATTCCGCGCGACCAAGGATGGTCACGTCGCTGCAACTCAGGTTTCCCGAATCTTCTCGACCCTCAGCGGACGGAATGTGACTTTTTCACTCGAGGTGCTCGCCCCGCCTGTGAACATGGCGGGTGACTACACGCTGACCTTCATTGCCGACAGCGCGTGCGTCGGCCTCCCCGACGCCGTGCGAACGCGAACGTACGCGGCCACGATTACGCCTTGGTCGAGCACGAGTTTCAACGTCGCGCTCAGCGGTGCGTCATTCCTTCCTGCCCGCGATAGCTTCCCGATTGGCGTCGCCGGGGATTACCTCACCTTCTGGTTCGCCGACCCGGCCCTCGTGGAGCAGATTGCAGCGAACACGCAGGTCGAGCTTTACGGTTGGGGCGGCGCTTCGGTGGGGACATCAGGCGTATCCAGGATCGCCGTTTCGTGGGAAGGCGAATTTGAGTACTCGCAGACTGAGTGCAAGTCGAAGAATCATCAGCTGATTTTGGCGCGGCGATGACTGCGCACCCTTGCCATGCTTGGTCGCGTCACCTCTCGCGCAAAGGTGCGGCACCGAACGGACGGCATAACATCCGACTGCACCCGACGGCTGCGGCCCTGTCGCTGAGCAGCCGCGGGTGAGCCGGATCGTTAGACAGCTTGTTGTGGCGACTTCTCAAAACGGAGGGAAATGACATGGTGCGGTACCGGCTGTTGATTTCAACGACGTTGCTGGCCGCGATCGTATTGATCATCGGGGCGGCAGCGCGGGCTCAGTCGCAGAACGGGCCCGCGCCGGTGGGCACGTACCAGTTGTCAACGTCGTATCGAGATGCCGGCAACTGGGTGTTCGTCACTGTGGTTGACACACGGACGGGCGAAGTAGTCCGCAGAGAACGCTACAGCGGGTTTGCCAAATACTCCGAGATGAAGTGACGTCGCGATCCTTAATCTAGCTCTGCTGCGGGGACACCATGATTCTGACTCGGATCCGAAACGGAATCCCTCCCGGAACGGTTCTCCCGAAGCCGCAGTCAACGGAGGAGTATGTGGTAATCGGATGGGGCCGGAGCCGGAATGAGGACGCGCTGGTGTATCGACTTCCGATGAGACCAGGCACCAAGAAGGCTTCTGAGAAGCGAATCAGGAGTTCGGCCTTCGTCGAGGCATTCCGAGTCCTTGAGGGGACGGGTCGGCTCACGAGGACATGGTTCGCCGAACACTTTCCGGACTTGGAACGTGATGGGACGTGCAATTTCACAACCCTCGGAGGCGTGTTCGTGCTCTTGGGCGAGGCACGGTACGTTGGCTCTGGGGAATATGAAGCCCGCTAACACGCGCTGCACCAGACGGCCGCTGGTGCGATCCTGAGCGGCCGCTGGTGAACGCTAGCCGACCCTGCATGCAGTTGAATATGCCGACCTTGCCAGTCGGTTCGCGGCGGGGCGGTGGGGCCTTCCGTCCGTCCGCCGTTCGGAGCATGCCGCTCCGCCGCGCAGCAGGAAATCCAGCGCCGCGATTCGACGCCGCGACTTCGCGACCCGCGATCCGTGGCGTTCGAATTGGCGAAGGCGGTGCATGCCGCGACGGCGGTTGCGGGAGTTGGGCACTAGTCGCGGCGGGACCGTGAGGGTATGAGCGGCGATTGATTTCCCGGCATGCGGAGCCGGCGGACGGATGGAAGGCGCCACCGCGCCGCCGCGTACCACGCAGTCGGGCGCCTCCTGGTGGCCATGAGATCCTGCCGTAGTACGTGTTGGCGCAGTCGACTAAGGTGGCGTCAGCATTCGCGAGATCCCGGCAGACGCATCCGCATCCTGCGTGCTAGGATTTTCCGCTTGAAGTCGATTCGCGGCTGGCTGGGCCTTGAGACTCGAAACGAACGCGAGCATACGCCGCTCCGCGAGACGCTCGACGCCCTCGATCATCTCGAGCCCGACCGCGCGCGTCACCTCGCCGCTTTTGCGTATCTCCTCGGCCGCGTGGCGCATGCCGACCAGCATGTCTCACCGGAGGAAACCAGCGCGATGGAAGCCCTCGTGCGCGACCACGGGCAGCTTTCGCAGGAGCAGGCGATGGTCGTCACCCAACTGGCGAAGACCAGCAACCTCCTGTTTGGCGGAACCGCCAACTTCCTCATCGCGAGGGAGTTTTCGGCATCCGCCACCTACGACCAGAAGCTTGCGCTCATGCGGTGTCTGTTCGCCCTGGCTGCGACAGACCAGTCCATTTCGACCACCGAAGAAGGCGAAATCCACCGCATCGCCACCGAGCTGCGCATCGATCATCCAGATCTCGTCGCCCTGCGCGTGCAGCACCAGCGGTACCTCCCTGGCCGCTCGCGCGAGTGAGGGGGTCTGGGCGTTGGCATCGGAGGCGGCAGTCGTAAACGGAAGGGCCGGACGTACCGTATAGTAGGGACATACCATGACCGCCAATCGAACCCCATTTCTGATCGTCGCAGCGGCCGCTCTGTTCCTGGTAGCCGTCGCGGCCGCGGCGCAGAGCCCGGCCGCAGGCCCCGACCCGAAGAAGGTCAAGAACCCGGTGGCGGCCACACCCGTCTCGATCACCGCAGGCGCGGCGGCCTATAAGAAATACTGTGCCTTCTGCCACGGCCCCGCCGGCGCGGGCAACGGCCCGCTCGCACCGAAAGACTCGAATCCCCCGAACCTCACCGACGCCAAATGGGATCACGGTGGTACCGACGGCGAGATCTTCGCGCTGATCCAGAATGGCGCGGGCGGTACCTCGGTGATGAAGGGCTTCAAGGGAAAGATGCCGGACACAGACATGTGGCACGTCGTCAACTACCTGCGTAGCCTGGCCCCCAAGAAGACATCCTGAAGCGGGAGTCCGACGCTGTCATTCTGCACGCGCCTGATCGGGGTTCTTGTGGTGTGCCTCGCGGCCAGCGTTGGCTGCCGCGTTCTTGATCCCCGACCGTCGAGCGACGGTGCGGCGCCGACGCCGCTCCCCGGTCAATCCACCGGCGTCTTCACGACGGAACGGCCGACCTTCGCCGTCGCGGTCGATGATTTCCTGAACCGCCGCCCAGAGGCCACGCAGCCGATCGAGTTTCCGCACGACATCCACATCGGCAAAGAAATCGGCTGCGAGACCTGTCATGAGGGTGTGGCCACCGGTCCCGTCGCGGGGCTTCCCAGCGTCAAGACCTGCATGATCTGTCACGAGTCGATCGCCACCGATCGTCCGCGCATCCAGCAGATCACGGCGATGCGCGACAAGGGGATCGACCTGGCGTGGCAGCGCGTCTACGGCTTCTCGAGTGTTGACCACGTCAGGTTCAATCACGCGCCGCACGTTCGGGCGAAAGTCGAGTGCGCGACGTGCCACGGCAACCTCGCCGAGCAGACGGTCGCGGAGCGCAGCGTCAATCACACCATGGGTTTCTGCGTGAACTGTCACATCGAGCGTAAGGCGTCGATCGACTGCCTGATCTGCCACAACTGATGGACCGCCGTTCCTTCATCAAGCTCACCGCCATTACCGGCACCAGCGCGACGCTGGCGGCCTGCGGCAATCCGGAGAACCAGCTCATTCGGTTCGTGCCCGACGATGAGATCGTGCCGGGGATTGCGGTGTGGAAGCCGAGCGTTTGCCCGTTATGCAGCGCCGGCTGCGGCCTGACGGTTCGGGTGATGGACGCCGATGCCGAGGTGGTGCGCGATGGCCAGCAGGGCGTAGTGCGGATCGCGGCGGCGAAAAAGCTCGAAGGCAGCCCGATGCACCCCGTCAACCAGGGGACGCTGTGCGCGCGCGGTCAGGCGGCCATCCAGGTGACGTATCACCCCGACCGCATTACGCAGCCGCTCAAGCGCTCGGGCACGCGCGGCGACGGCCGGTACGAAGCCGTCACCTGGGATCAGGCGATCTCGGAACTGATGGCGCAGCTCGATGGGCTCGCCGCGGCCGGCAACCAGAAGGCCCTCGCGTTTGCGGTGCGCCCCGGCTCGAGCCATCGCCACGCGCTCGTCGAGCAGTTTCTCGCGCGCTTCGGGGCGCCCGGGGCAGTCTCGTTCGAGTTGTTTGGCGATCAGGTGCTGAGGCGCGCCAACGCGCTGAGCTTCGGACGCGAGCAGTTGCCGACCTTCGATCTGCCCAACGCGCGGACGGTCATCAGCTTCGGCGCCGACTTCCTGGGCACGTGGAATTCACCGGTCGGGCAGAGCGTCGCCTACGGCCAGATGCGGCAAGGACGCCCCGGCATCCGCGGCGCCTTCGTGCAGGTCGAGGCGCGCATGTCGCAGACCGGCGCCAACGCAGACGAGTGGGTGCCTGCGACTCCGGGTACCGAAGGCGTACTGGCGCTCGGTCTCGCGCACGCGATCCTCGCCGCCAACCTCCGGCCGGCCGCGGCGGCGGGACGCGCGGGCGCGCAGATCGACGGGTGGGCGACCGGCCTGGCCGAGTACGCGCCGGCGCTGGTCGAAAAGGTCACGGGTGTGTCGGCGCGCCGCATCGAGCGTATCGCGCTCGGGCTCGCCGAGCGGACCCCCGCGCTGGCGATGGTTGGCGGTGCGCCGCTCGCGCACACCAACGGATTGTTTACCGCGCTGGCGGTCAATGCGCTCAACGCACTGCTCGGCAGCGTCGAGCAGCCGGGCGGCATGTTCTTCACGCCGCGGATCAATCTCGGTGGCGGATCGGCGGCGGCGTCTGCCGCTCCGTCAGCAGCGCCGTCGATGGAGGCGCTCGCGTCTGGCATCCTGGCTGGGAGCAGCCCGGTGCAGGTGCTGCTTGTCGACGGATCGAACCCGGTGTTCGCGACGCCCTCAGCGTGGAAGGTGCGTGAGGCGTTCGAGAAGATCCCGTTCATCGCCAGCTTCGGCAGCTTCCTCGACGAGACGAGCGGGATGGCGGACCTGATCCTGCCGGATCACTCGTTCCTCGAGTCATGGATCGACGCCGTGCCCGAGTCGGGATCGATCGCGGCGGTGGCCAGCGTCGCGCCACCCGTGATGCGGCCGCTGCATCAGACGCGCGCGATGCCCGATGTGCTGCTCGACGTCGGACGCCGGCTCGCGACGCCGTTGGCACCGGCGCTGCCGTGGCAGACCTTCGACGAGATGATCGGCGCGACGTTCATGGCGCTGCCGCCGGCCGCGGCGGGCGGCGACGCGTGGTCGGAGGCACAGGCGCAAGGGGGATGGTGGGGTGCGCTGCCCGCCGGCCTGACGGTGCCACCGCGCGTGACGGAACGGATTCCGCAGCCGGCCGCTCAGCCCTCAGCGGCGCCCCAGTTCGACGGCGACGCGCAGCAGTATCCATTTCATTTCCTCCCGTATCCATCCACCGCGTTCCTCGATGGTTCGCTGGCGCACCTGCCGTGGCTGCAGGAAATGCCGGATCCGGTGACGTCGGCGATGTGGAGCAGTTGGGTCGAGATCAACAACCACACTGCCGAGCGCCTCGGAATTGCCCAGGGCGACGTCGTCGAGATCGCGTCGAGCCAGGGCACCGTGCGCGCGCCCGCGTATCTTTCGCCGGGCCTCGCGCCCGACATCGTGGCGATGCCGGTGGGCCAGGGACACCGGATGTTTACCCGGTACGCGTCGGGACGCGGCCAGAACCCGATCGCGCTGATTGCGCCGCTCACGGAGGCGACGACCGGCGCCGTGGCCTGGGCGGCCACGCGCGTGAAGATCTCCCGCGTCGGCGATCCCGACGGCAGCCTGATTCTGTTTGCCGGGGGAGATCGTGAAAGACCTTACGAAGAGTTGGGACGTGGGTAGTTGTCAGTAGTCAGTTGTCAGTGGCCGCGAGCGAGCTCGTTGCCTTCTGACAACTGGCAACTGACAACCGCATAGAGGCATACATGGCACACCGCTGGGGGATGGCCGCCGACCTGGACCGCTGCAACGGATGCGGCGCGTGCGTCGTGGCCTGTCACGCCGAAAACAACATCTCGACGGTCGGCGCCGAGCAGGCGGCGCGTGGGCGCGCCAAGCACTGGCTTCGCATCGAGCGGTACTGGGAGGGCGAGTTCCCGGATGTCCGCCTGAAGTTCCGCCCGGTGATGTGCCAGCAGTGCGACAACGCGCCGTGCGAGCCGGTGTGCCCGACCTACGCCAGCCATCACACCGACGAGGGCCTCAACGCCCAGGTCTACAACCGCTGCATCGGCACGCGGTACTGCGCCAATGCCTGCCCCTACAACGTCCGGTTCTTCGACTTCTTCAACCCGACGTGGGACAAGCCGCTGCAACTGCAGCTCAATCCCGACGTCTCGTTGCGCGAGGTCGGGGTGATGGAGAAGTGCACGTTCTGCGTGCAGCGCATCCACGCGGTCAAGACGCAGGTCGACGTGGAAGAACGCGAACTGAGGGATGGTGAGATCAAGCCGGCCTGCGCGCAGTCGTGCCCGGCGCAGGCGCTGGTGTTTGGCGATCTGAACGACCCTGAGAGCGAGGTGTCGCGCCTGTCGCACTCGCCCCGCGGCACGAAGCTCCTCGAGGATCTCGGGACGCTGCCGAAGGTCACGTATCTGCCGAGGCAAACGCAGGTATGAGCACGTCGAGCCCGGCGCTACCCACTTCCGAGCAGGTTCGCAGCGACCTGCTGCGGCCGCTGCTGGAGACGTCGTGGAAGTTCTACGCGCTCGTCGCCATCCTTGCCGCGATCGTCGTCGCCGCGCTGGCGGCGTGGGTCACGCAGATGACGATCGGATTCGGCATCTCAGGGATCCAGTGGCCGGTGTACTGGGGCTTCTACGTCACCAACTTCGTGTTCTGGATCGGCATCAGCCACGCCGGCACGCTGATTTCCGCGATCCTCCGGCTGGTCAACGCCGGCTGGCGCCGTCCGGTCACGCGCTGCGCCGAGGTCATCACGGCGTTCGCGCTGATCATCGGCGCGATGTTTCCCCTCATCCACCTCGGGCGTCCGTGGCTGGCCTTCTGGCTGTTCCCGTACCCGAACGAGCGGATGATCTGGCCGAACTTCCGGTCGCCGCTGGTCTGGGACTTCTTCGCGATCAATACCTATCTGACCGGTAGCCTGCTGTTTCTGTTCCTGCCGATGCTGCCGGACTTTGCCATCGTGCGCGACCGGGCGACCGGGATGCGGCGCCGCATTTACGGCGTGCTGGCGCTCGGCTGGCGGGGCACCCCGAGGCAGTGGCACCGGCTCGAAACGGCGATGCAGATCATGGCCGTCGCCATCATTCCGGTGGCCGTGTCGGTTCACACCATCGTGTCGTTCGACTTCTCGATGGCGCCGGTGCCGATGTGGCAGACGACGATCTTCGGGCCGTATTTCGTGGCCGGAGCGATCTTCAGCGGCATCGCCGGCCTGATCATCGCGATGGCCATCCTGCGGCGGGTGCTGCACCTCGAACTGTATCTGCACCCCGTCCACTTCCAGAACCTCGGCAAGCTGATGCTGGTGATGGCGCTGCTCTGGGGATACTTCGTCTTCAACGAGCGGCTCGTGACCTACTACGGCAACGGCCCGTCCGAAATGCAGGTGTTCTGGCGTACGCAGCGCCTGACGTTTGCCCCGCTCTACTGGACGATGGTCGTGTGCAACTTCGTCCTGCCGCTGATCATCATGGGCATCTCGCGTTTCAGGACGATTACCGGCTGTGTCATCGCCTCGATCGGCGTCGTCATCGGGATGTGGCTCGAGCGGTTCCTCATCATCGTGCCGTCGCTGGGGCACAAGTACCTGCCCTATAGCTTCGGCACCTATAGTCCTCAGCCTGTCGAGATCATCATCACCATTGGAACGTTCGCGGCGATGGCGTTGCTGTACGTCCTCTTCGCCAAGTTCGTGCCGATCATCTCCATCTGGGAGCTGACGGCGGTGCAGCATCCTTCCCCGGCGCTGATCCCGCCGGCCACCGCCGAGCATCCGCTCGGGGAGACCCACGCATGAAGGCGATCTATGGCCTGTATGCGCACGGCGCATCTGCGCAGAGCGCGGTGGACCGGCTGAGGGCCGCGGGCGTCGCGGACCGCGACATCACGGTGCTGTCGCCAGAGCCGCGCGAGGATCTGGAATTGAGCCACATGCATCCGCGCACGTACATGTGGTACTTCGCCTGCCTTGGCGGCGTCATCGGGTTGTCGGCAGCGACAGCGCTCGCCTACATCAGCGAGACGTCATGGCCCATCAACGTCGGCGGCCTGCCGATTTTCGCCTGGTGGCCGAACCTGATCATCATGTTCGAGCTGACGATGCTGGGCGCGATCCTCGCGACAATCATCACGCTCATCGTCAGCGCCGGGTTGGGCGGCAGGCGGCGAGGGATCTACGATCCGGAAGTGACCAGCGGACACATCCTGGTGGGGGTGGAGAATCCGCCCGACAGCTCGGTCGACGCCTTCGAGCGGGCCCTGAGCGCGCCGCCCGGCGCGCGGGTCAAGAAGATCTAGATCTCCGACGCGTCTCCGGGTTCGCCCAGGCGGCGCCTGCCTGAGTCTCACCAAGCCGCCATGGAATCGCCATGGTGCACCACGAAATCCAGTCCAGTGAGAGGCGCGGGGAGCGTTACGGCGGCGTTATGCGCCGAAAAAATCCAAAAAGATCGCCCACGCGTGGCGTATGGGAGGAAACACGTCGCGTGTGACGCCAAAAAATCCCAAAATGCGTCGTGAGCGTGGCGTGCGACGCCGAAAAATCCAGTTGGGACGCTGATCTGTTTGCGGAGGACGCCGCAGGACAGAAAATGCGCCGCACAAATCGTGTGCGCGGCGAAAAAATCGACAAACGCATCGCCAAGGTCGTGTTCGACGCCGAAGCATGCGCGCCGGGGCAGATTCACGCGCGCACGGCGCCGGAAAATCGAAAAACGCGCTGAACGAGTTGGGAGTGTCAGAAATTCTGTGTCTGGCAATTTGGGTTAGGTAGTGGGCTTGGTGAATCGGTCATCGTAGAGAATCCGAAATTGATTCATCGCCGCCTCCCAGCCGGCCGCTCGCTGGGCCCATTGTAGGGTGATGTTGCGGAGACCCAGCCAGAGGAGTTTCGTCGCGGCATCATCGTTGGGAAAGTGGCCGCGGGTCTTGATGATCTTACGCAGCTGCCGGTGGACGTTCTCCAGCGCATTGGTCGTGTAGATCAGGCGACGGACGTCTGGGGGGAATGCGAAGAACGGCACGACGTGCGTCCAGGCGCGACGCCACGAGGCGACCACCGTCGGGAATCGCTGGCCGAGCGGACTGGCGGCAAATTCGTCGAGCGCGGCGGCCGCGGCGTCAGCACTTGCCGCGGTGTACACCGGCTTCAGGGCACCCGCCAGCGCTTTCCGGTCCCGCCAATTGGCGTAGTCGAGACTGTGCCGAATCAGATGGACGATGCAGGTTTGCAGTGTCGTCTGCGGAAAGACGCTTTCGAGCGCCTCTGGCATGCCTTTGAGGCCATCGGTGACGGCGATGAGGATGTCGTGGCAACCGCGCGTTTTGAGATCCGCGAAGACTTTCAGCCAGAATTTCGCGCCCTCCGTCTGCTCGATCCACAGGCCGAGGATGTCACGGGTGCCATCGGGCAGCACGGCGAGCGCGAGGTAGATCGCTTTGCTGCGGACGACGCCTTCGTCCCGGATCTTGACCCGCAACGCGTCAAAGAAGACCACGGGATAGAGCGCCTCGAGCGGACGCGATTGCCACGCCGTGATTTCGCTGACGACCGCATCGGTGACGGTGCTGATTAAGTCCGGCGAGACGTCCACGGCGTACATCTCGCTGAGAAACTTCTGAATCTCGCGGACCGGCAGGCCACGCGCGTAGAGCGCGAGGACCTTCTCGTCGAAGCCGGTGAACCGGCGCTCGTGCTTGGGAATCAGCACCGGCTCGAACGAGCCCTCGCGGTCGCGGGGCACGTCGATATCGACGGTGCCGTCATCGGTCAGGACCGATTTCGGCGTGCTGCCATTGCGCTTATTGCCGGCCTCGTCCGGTTTGGCGGTGCCGGCCGGGTACCCGAGATGATGGGTCAACTCGGCGCCGAGGGCGCGTTCGATCAGCGCCTTCTTGAACCGCCGCATCGCCGCCTCGATGTCCTGGGCCGTCAGCAGTCCGTCGTCCACGAACTGGTCCAGGATCTCCGCCGGCACGGGCTTCAGAGCGGGGTCGTCGCTTGCTCGCTTACGTCGGGGCATCGGTAGCTCCTCATGCTACAAAAGCCCAGACACAAAATTCCTGACAGTCCCAACGAGTTGCGTGTGGCGCTGAAAAATCAAAAAAGGCGTCGAAGAGGAAGAGTTTTTCACAGCAAGAAGCATCCGTCGACGATGTGAGCGCCGGAGATCGCGGCGTTCCTGTCGTGGCTGGCGACCACACGACGTGTCAGCGCCTCGACACAGAATCAGGCACTGAGCGCCGTGCTGTTTATCTATCGGCATGTCCTCCGCATCGAGATTGGTGCGATCGAACAGGTGCCCAGGGCCAGGCTGCTCGTCGTGGCCCTGCTGTATGGCTCCGGGTTGCGGCTGCAGGAGTGTCTGGAGCTTCGCGTCAAGGATCTCGACTTCGACCGGCATGAGATCGTCGTGCGCCGGGGCAAAGGGCAGAAAGACCGGCGGACCAAGCCCCCACGCGTTTCGGCATTCGTTCGCGACGCACCTGCTTGAAAACGGTCAGGACATTCGTACGGTGCAGGAGTTGCTCGGGCATTTTGACGTGAGCACGACCATGGGGTATTTGCACGTGTTGAACCGCGGCGGGCTCGGCGTGCGCAGTCCGTTCGACCGTCGGTGAGCGCCGACCGTGGGGGCCTGATGGCGACGTGAGCCGCGAGGGGTTGCGGCTAACCGCGCCACGCCACGGCGCCCCTTCGAGCCTGCAACTGCCTCATGACATGGGAATTGCCGCGTGTGGTCCGTCGCACGCCCTTCAGCATTCGCCGCGACCGGCCGCGGCGAACCACAAGTGCCGGCGGCTAACCGGGCGTGAGCCGAGCTATCGCAATCCCGCGGATTCTCTGACCCTTCAGCACTTCGAGGCGCGACTCGATGCTCGGGGTGTCCGGCGTTGGCCGCAGGCGTTAATCGGCGATGCTCGCCGGTGTCTGCGCGGGTGCTGCTGTGATCAGCTTCACATTATTGAGGTTGACCTCGTTCCTCCCGCGGTCTTCTCGTCGGCGTTAGCCGCAATCGTCGGCAGGTTTCCCACCCGGCCTGCGGCCAACACGGTCACGCGGGCGCGTCCGGGAGGCGCGGCGCATTGATTGTCCGAGGCTTTCGGACAAGACTGTCCGCACGCCGTCGGCGATGGCCGTGAGCGAGACCTCGCGGTCCACTCAGAAGGAAGTTATGCCGCAATACGTTCAGCCGGCCTTGACCGAAAAGTATCCATAAGGATACAGTCTTCTGCGTGTATCAGCTGCAGTCAACTGAGACGTTCGACGATTGGCTGCGCAACCTACAGGACCGCAAGGGCCGCGCGCATCCTGGCGCGTCTCGAGTCGGCTCAGCTCGGGAATCTCGGAGACGTCAAGAGCATCGGCGATGGCCTTCGGGAGATGCGCATACACACCGGACCGGGCTATCGCATCTACTTTGCGCAGCGAGGCCGCACGCTGCTGCTTTTGGTATGCGGTGGCGACAAGGCGAGCCAAGCACGTGACATCACGAAGGCGTACCACATCCTGACAGACCTCGGCAAGGAGTAACGCGATGCCCAAGCTCAAGCCATTCGACACCAGTGCTTTCCTCGACGACGACGAAGTGGTTGCGGAGTATCTGACCGCCGCTCTCGAGGATTCGAATCCAGACGTGTTCCTGTCGGCGGTTGGGCAGGTTGCCAAAGCTCGGGGCATGAGCGCCGTCGCCGAGAGTACTGGCCTAGGGAGAGAGAGTCTCTACAAGGCACTCACGCCAGGCGCCAAGCCCCGATACGACACCGTGTTGAAAGTGCTGCAAGGTCTCGGTGTGAAGATCACGGTTACAGCGGCATAACATGCGCTGCACCAGTCGGCGGCGCCGAATCCCGAGCCGCCGCTGGTGAGCGCCAACGTTGGGCCGACGAACGGAACGATATCCGAGAGGCGTGAAATCCGATCATGAGCATCGACGAATTGGAGGCAGAAGTCCTGAAGCTCGGGCCTCAAGCGCGCGCCCGATTGGCCGAACGGCTGCTGGCCAGTCTCGAGAGCCTTTCGGATGAGGAGAACGAGCAAATCTGGGCCGAAGAGGCTGAGCGTCGGGACGCGGCGTGGGATGCGAAGGGCGGAGCCGGACGACCGGCGGTGGACGTGTTTCACGACGCGAGGGCGCGGCTTCGTGAATGACCCTTTCCTTTCATGAGCTTGCCGAGCAGGAGCTCAACGACGCGGCGCAGTACTACGATCGCGAGCAGGTTGGGCTTGGCGCGGCGTTCATTGCCGACGTGCAGCGGTGCGCCTCGTTTCACGTCGCCCGCCCGACGTAGTGATGGCCCAGGCGCAACAGGAATGCTTTCAAGCGCAGCTTTGCGTCTTTGCCCGTGACCCGCGCCGCGTCACGGGCGCGACATAGGTCGCGGATCGCTTCGTCCTCGACCGGCGGCACGTAGACCGCTGTGAGGTCACCCGGGCGAAGCAGGCGCGCCAGTTCAACCGCATCACGGCGATCCGTCTTGATCTTGTCGCCCGGCTTCTTCGGAATGAGCGACGGCGCCACCACCTGGCAGGGCAGGCCCTTGCCCGTGAGGTACCGAGACAACCCGTACCCGCACGGGCCCGCTTCATACGCGAATGTCAGGGCGGAGGCCTTGCTCCGCAAGCGGCGAATCAACTGATCGATGTCGGCGTGGCGGCTGCCGATCGCACCGACGAAGACAGGCGGGTCGGGCTGTCCGCCGGCCGCATGGGCCACCGCGATCGAATCCTTGTGGACGTCCAGACCGACGAACAACGGCGTAGACTGGGCCATGGCTGACCTCCGGGAGAACAGCGCTGCGAACCATGCAGCGGTGCGGCTCTAGCCGGTGCAGGCTAACCCGCGAGACACCTGGAGGTCAGCCTGCTCCGGAAGTCATGCTGTCTCGCCGGACAACACACTAAGGGACATGTCGACCAATCAGCCTCGATGCCTCAACCTGGAGCGGTACCAATGTCCCGATGACGCCGTGAAGGGCCGTCTCACAGTGAGCACGCCGTCTGGAACTGCGCTGGCTCTGTGGCTATTGAGCGCCCTGCTGTGTACGACGGCCGCTTGCGGCGGGACCGGGTCGGCGACCGGTTCGACGCCGACTACGCCAAGTGCAATGAGCGGCTCGGCCGGGCGTTTTGTGACCGTGGGGTTCTGGCAAGACCCGGCGTGCTCGGGAGAGCCCACCAACACGACCGCCTTCCCCGTCGGCTACGGCGACACGCAGTGCTTCGCATGGCCGGGACGGTCAGGCGAGAACTCAGCGAGCCGGTTCTCTTGCGGGGAGCAGAGCTTTAGTTATACACAGTGGACGACGTTGGTCTGCAGCGGTGGACAAGTACGGGAGGGGACGCGCAAGACTGTTGGCACAGCCACGTGCACACAAGGCGTTCCCCCGACGCAGTATGCCCGCATTCTGGACTTCAGCGGATGTGCGAGGTGAATCGCACCGGTCGGAATGGCCGGCTAAGCTCCGAATGCAGCCGACGCGTATTGCGTGGTGGCGGCGGCTGATTCGGAAACGTTGATATGGCAACTCTCACACCGCCAAGGAAACGGACTGAAACATGAACGCCGTGACGAGACGACTTGCGCCGACGGTCATCCTGGTGCTCGGCTCCTTCAGCAGCACGTCGCATGCGCAGGCTGCCCGATCCTGTGGCCAAGCAGTTCATCGGGATGTGGCGGCTGGCCTCTCGGACGCAGCGTCTCGTCCATGGAACGACGAGGCAATCTCCGATCAGTGCCCGGTACATCATCTACGCCGATTCGGGGCACATGTGCTACGTGGCCATGAATCCTGATCGGGCCAAATGGAAATCCGAGACTGCGCCGACAGCGGAAGAAGCCATCTCCGGGATCACAGGCCTGGGTGCAAACTGCGCGACTGTCGAGATTCATTCGAAAGAGGGATTTGTCGTCCATCACGTGGAGATTGAGAAGACACCGAACGTCGTTGGTCGGGCTCGTAAGCGGTGGTTTACATTTCAGGGGCCGAATCGCGTGGTGTTGCGGGTCGATACTCCGGAACTGATTTCGCCCGTCGTCGAGGACACGCTGGCCTGGGATCGCGTGCAGAAGTGATCTATAGCGAACTGTCCCGCTCGTCCTACGCGAGACTCGCGGAAGCTCGACGTCGACCGGTCGGCCTGAGGCGGAACTCGACGCCGAAGAGGCCGGTCTAGTTCTTCTTCAACAGATCGAGGCTCACCGCGCCGGCCATCGCCCGGTAACCGGCGTCGTTCGGATGGATATAGTCGGACGAGGCCAACGGCTGCTGGAGCCTGGTGGGCCGGTTCCCGTCCCGGAGCAGCGCGTCGAAGTCGATCACCCCGTCGTAGGCCTTGCTCGTTCGAATCCACTGATTGACGGCCTGCCGCGCCGCCTCGTTCGACGGCGTGTAGTAGCCCGCGAAGGTTGTGTCTTCGATCGGCGTAATCGTCGCGCCGATGATCGTGAGTCCTCGCGCGTGCGCGCGCTCGATGATCTGCGTGTGGCCGGCGATGACGTCGTCGGCGCTGACCGCGCGCCCGAGGTCGTTGATGCCTTCCATGAAGATGACGTGCGTGACGCCCGGCGGGACGAGGACGTCCCGGTCGAAGCGGGCCAGTGCGCTGGGGCTGTTGCCGTCGCTCAACACACGGTTGCCACCGATACCGAGGTTGAGGACGCCCATCGCCCGGCCGTTCTGGTTGAGCGCGCGCGCCAGATGATCCGGCCATCGGCTGTTGGTGTCGGGAGTCGACTGGGAGCCGTCGGTAAGCGAATCGCCGATCGCCGCGACGGCGCCGACCTGCGTGGGCGCCATCACCTCGACCCTGGCCAGAAAGAACCACGACGGCGTCGTGGACATGACCGGAAATTCCGCGCCGCCGGCGTGATCGCCTGTGGCCGACACGTAGCTGGTCTGCAGGGCGTTGGTGTGGCCCGTCAGCGGCGACGGACTCGCGCCGGTGTCGTCGGGCAGATACACGTCGATCGCGAGGTCGGACAGGGGTGGTACGGCAAGCGACACCGCATCGCTGACCATCACCGCGCCGGCCGGGATCGATATCGACGCGCGGCCGCTGAAGGTCAGGGGCCGGGCCGATCCAGCCACGAGGGCCGAATCCTTCTGCCGAAGGCCGACGCGGACGGTGCCGACGGATAAGGGCGCGGTTCCAAAGGTGTTACTGAGGACGACCCGAACGCGCCCGCCGCCGATAGAGGTGTGCACAATCTGGCGCAGTGTCTGGTTGCTGAACCGGGGTGGAGCCTGTGGTGGCTGGGCCGGCGTGCCCGGGCCTCCGGGGGCTGGCGCCAGCGGCTGGGATGGCCTGGCCACCAGGGCGGTCGCCCATGTCGCCACCCAGTGCTGGTTTTGAGGTCCGGCCTGGGTGAAAACGGGCGTACTGCTGAGCAGGAAAGCGAGCCCAAGCGCGGCGGACGGAAGCCGGAGGCGAGGTCGGAGATGCACCACCCTCTTTTATACCAAGGCGCGGACCTTGCCCAGCTTTCAGGCCGCGTGCTATATTTGTCAGGTTCTGGTGGAGCTAGGACACCCTATCTAGCTCCATACCGCACGGGATAAAGGCCACGCGCCGGTTTCGGCGCATATATAAAGGTCTTTCCCCTCGGGCGCACCGGCTTTGCACAGGCCGATGTCCCATCGCGACTCAAACAGATAGGGTTAGCAGTCCCTGGTGCCAGATGCGCAAGCATCTTCAGGCCGGGGACAACGTCGTAGCCGGATGGCTTCTGGCTGCGCGTACTCGCGGACCGTAAAGGTCCGCGCCGCATCATGAGAGTTTGCACTGCATGATGCGGGGCGAGCCTTTGCGGCTCGCCATTTTTGGGACAGCGTTGAGGACTCATGCCGACTATCAGTCAGCTCGTACGCCAGGGACGCAAGAAGATCGTCACCAAGACGAAGAGCCCCGCGCTCCAGGTCAGCCCGCAGAAGCGCGGCGTCTGTGTGCGCGTGTTCACCCAGACTCCGAAGAAGCCGAACTCGGCGCTCCGCAAGGTGGCGCGCGTGCGGCTCACCAACGGGATTGAGGTGACGACCTACATCCCGGGCGTCGGGCACAACCTCCAGGAGCACTCGCTGGTGCTGATTCGCGGCGGCCGCGTTAAGGATCTGCCGGGTGTCCGCTACCACGTGGTGCGCGGCACGCTCGACGCCGTCGGCGTCCAGGGCCGCAAGCAGGGTCGTTCGAAGTACGGCGCGAAGCGCCCGAAGTCGTAAGCAGTAGGCAGTAGGCAGAAAAGGTTCATCGAGATGCCACGTAGACGAGAAATCCCGAAGCGCGAACTTGCTCCAGACCCGATCTACAACAGCGCGCTGGTCAGCAAGTTCATCAACACCGTGATGAGCGACGGCAAGCGCAGCACCGCCGAGCGCATCCTCTACAAGAGCTTCGACATCATCAAGGAGCGGACCGGC
>CANIBQ010000006.1 GCA_947465645.1 Acidobacteriota bacterium
ACCATCCTGCAGCAGGTCAAGATCCTGCGCACGATCGCGTCGGAGTTCTCGAGCTTCTCCTCGTCGCCCACGGCGAAGCGGTCGGCTGTCGACATTGCCGCGATGCTCCACGAGATCATCGACCCGTACCGCCTGGCCCTGCGCGATCGCATCCGCTTCGAGGTGGCTGTGGCTCACGACCTGCCGCAGGTCTACGTCGATCGCACGCTCGTCGCCCGGGCCCTCACCAACATCGTCGAGAACGCGCTGCACGCGATGCCGGGTTCCGGCTCGCTCAGCGTCGAGGCGCGCGCCGCAGACACGTCCGTGACGATCCGGGTGGCGGACACCGGCGTGGGCATGGACGCCGAGGCCCTCGCCCGCGCCTTCGAGCCGTACTTCTCCACCAAGAGCACGGGAACGGGATTAGGGCTGCCGATTGCGAAGCGGAATGTTGAGTTAAGCGGCGGGAGGATCGCGGTGGACAGCGTGCAAGGTCAAGGTACGAAGGTCACTCTCACTCTGCCTGTTTTAGAGTCTTCGTGACCTCCGTGTCCTTCGTGGTTTCAAGATCGACAGATTTCTTATGGAACTTGTGCCATCCCATTTCGATAAACGCTGAAGCCAGATACCCATAGGCGAGGACGACGAGGACGATCTCGGGGTGGGCGACAAACAGCGCCAATCCGATCGCGACGAGCACCAGGATGGCGTAGCTGCGGCGGGTCTGCAGGTCCACCGTCTTGAAGCCGCGGAAGCGGATCGTGCTGACCATCAGCACGGCGGGCACCAGTACCATCGCGAGCACGGGCAGCGCTTCGGTGTAGGTCTGGAAGCCGTACGGATACATATACACCGTGGCCGCGGGGATACCCGCGGCCGCGGGACTCGGCATGCCGACGAAGTAGCGCTTGTCCTGGGCCGGAGAAGCCGACTGGATGTTGAAGCGCGCCAGCCGGATGGCCGCGGCGGCGACGAAGACGAATCCCACCGCCCAACCGAGACGTCCCAGCGGGTGCAGTCCCCACGCGAACGACAGGATGGCGGGGGCGATGCCGAACGAGATGATGTCCGCCAGCGAATCGAACTGGATGCCGAACTCGCTCTCCGTTCCAGTCATCCGCGCGATCCGGCCGTCGAACATGTCGGCGACGATCGCCCAGCCGATGAACGGCGCCGCCGTCGCGAACTCGCCGCGCATCGCATAGACGATGCAGGCGTAGCCGCAGAACATGCTCGCCATCGTGAACATGCTGGGCAGCAGGTAGACGCCGCGGCGGAAGCGGCGCGCCTGTGCGCCGTCGGTGCGCCGCCGCAGCGGGCGCAGCATCCGGATCCGCGACCGTCTCGCGTCGGTGTTGTGATTCACCATCAGGCCAGCTTGGCGATGACCGTCACGCCGCCGAGCACCTTGTCCCCTACCTTCGTGGTCACCGTGGCGGTCGTCGGCAGGAAGATGTCCATCCGCGACCCGAACTTCATGACGCCGAACCGGTCCCCGGCCTTGACGACCTGGCCTTCCTTGATCCGGCACACGATCCGCCGGGCGAGGATGCCGACGATTTGCCGGACGACGATGGTCTGGCCGTTGTGGTCGATCCAGACCTCGGTGAACTCGTTGAGGTCGCCCGCGTCGGCCCGGTACGCCGGGAGGAAGCGGCCGGGATGATACTCCACTTTGGTGACCGTGCCGCCGATCGGCAGGCGGTTCACGTGAACGTCGGTTGGCGACAGGAAGATGCTGATCTGCTGCCACTGTCCGGGCGGAAACGCCTGGCCCGAGGGCGCCCCGGCGACCAGGACGCGGCCGTCGGCCGGCGACAGGATTGCCGAATCGGCTTGCGTGATGATGCGGTCAGGGTCGCGGAAGAAGAACAGGAAGAACCCGCTGAGGATCAGCAGGATCACGCCGAGCAGCGTGTTGACGGCGAAGGCGGCAATCAGAGCGAGGAGAAGCGCGCCGCCGATGAACGGCCAGCCCGCGGGGTCAATCCGCATCCGCCTATCGTACAGAAAAAGGGGCCGGGAAATCCCCGGCCCGGATGTCGTCAGCGATCGCCGTGAAGAAACTACGAGGCGTGGGCGGGCGAATACCCCCGCGCAATCTCTTCCATGCGATCCTTCAGCGCCAGTTTTCGTTTTTTGAGGGTGACTTCTTCGAGTTGTTCGGAGGTTGAGAGGTAGTGCTTTTCGGTGAGTTCGTGCAGCCGGTCGTCCAACTGGTGGTGCTGGGTTGCGAGCTCGCGATAGGTGTCATCGCGCTGCAGCAACTGGGTCCTGGTGTGCTGCGCTTCCACTGCATTCATAGGCCGCCCCTCCTTTCGTCAATGAAAAGGTGAGAACGTTTGTTACAACTAGGCGAACCATAGCACACAGGGTTGCTGGGTGGCTAGGTCGACGGCTGGGGTGGCTCAGCTCCCTCGTCCCGCCACAGAATCAGCGCGTCCTCTACCGGATTGGAGTAGTAATTCCGGCGTGTGCCGGCGACATAGAAACCGAGGCGCTCGTACAGGCGCCGCGCTCCTTCGTTGGAGGCGCGGACTTCGAGCGTCGCCCGCCGCGCGCCGAGGTCTTTGGCTTCCGCCAGGATGTGGTGCAGCAGCGCCGTGCCGATGCCCTGCGTCCGGTAGGCCGGGCGCATCGCCAGGTTGTTGATGTGGATCTCGTCGAAGACCAGCCAGAAGGCGCAGAAGCCGGCGACGGGACAGTCCTGCGTGCGCACGACGTAGATGTGGCAGACGGCGCGGTTCTGCAGCTCCCACGTGTACATGTCGCGGGTCCAGGGGTTGGTGAACGACTCGGCCTCGACCTCGAGGACGCCTGCCAGGTCCGGCTCGCCATCCAGCCGTTCGATCCAGTAGCGCGGCATCTACGCGGGCGACCCGGTCTGCCGCGCCGCGTCGTACCGGCGGACATACAGCGGCCGGATGGCGTGCGGTGGCGGCCTCTCGCCCGCGCGCGCGGCGTCGGTGGCGAGCTGTCCGATGATGCCGGCGATGAGGGGCGAGGCCGGATCCGCGATGCGCGCCCCTGCTCCACGCGTTGCCACGATCAGGTCGCGGAAGGTGCCAGCCCCGTCGCCGACAAACAGCGTCGGCTGCTGGTCCAGGCCCTGCAGGACCGCCTCCGGCAGCGCGACAATCGGCGGCTCGACTTCCCTGCCGTCTTGATACAGCGCCGCGTACACCTCGCCACGCCACGCGTCGATCCAGGTGGCAACGCGTGTCTCGCGTGTCTCGCGTGTAAGCGCGTCAAGTGCAGTCCCGCCTGTGGGGCAAGCCTTGTCAGGCTTGCCCGGCGAGCCCGACAGGGCTCGCCCCACGACCTCAAGAGAATCGAGCGCTGAAACCCCTATCAGCGGCTTGCCGGTCGCAAACGCCAGCCCCTGCATGGTCGCGATGCCGATTCGCAACCCGGTAAACGAGCCTGGGCCCGTCGCCACCGCGAACACGTCCACGTCGCCCAGCTCCACGCCTTCCTGCTCGAGCAGCGCCATCAGCTCCCGCGGCAGCCGCGCCGCCGGTGCGCCGTTCGCCTCGCTCGCGGCCTCGCGCAGCACGCGCCGATCGCGCGTCAGCGCGCTGCTGCCGGCGCGCGTCGTGGTGTCCAGGGAGAGGACGAGCATGAGTTACGCGATAATAGCGGTCCCACTCCCAACTCCCCAACTTCCAACTCCCAACGTCTGGGCTTTGGGTCTTGGGCGTTGGGTCTTGGGACTTATCTGATGTCCTCCACCACCTCCGTTTCCCCGGCGATGCGTCAGTACCTCGACGCCAAGCGCCAGCACCGCGACGCCATCGTCTTTTTCCGGATGGGGGACTTCTACGAGATCTTCTACGAGGACGCGCTGGTGGCGGCGCGCGCCCTCGACCTGACGCTGACGTCGCGCTCCAAGGACGCGGGCGGCGCCAGCATCCCGATGTGCGGCCTGCCCTACCACGCCGTGGACGGCTACCTCGCGAAGCTGGTGAAGAAGGGCTTCCGCGTCGCGATGTGCGAGCAGGTGGAAGACCCGAAGAAAGCCAAGGGCCTGGTCAAGCGCGAGGTGGTCCGCGTCGTTTCGCCGGGCACGCTGACCGACAGCAGTTACCTCGAAGCCCGCGAGCCCGCCTACCTGATGTCGATCGTGGGGCGGGGGATCGTGGGGCCGGCCTTGTCAGGAACTGCTGCTTCTGTGGGGCAAACCTTGTCAGGTGTGCCCGGCCGGCCTGACAAGGCCGGCCCCACACGCGCAGACAGCGTGTTCGGCGTCGCGCTGATCGACCTCTCCACCGGCGAATTCACCACCGCCGAGTATCGCGGCCCGGACGGCATCCTCGCCCTCGCCGACGAGATCGCCGTCCTCCGGCCCCGCGAGCTCGTCCTGACCACCGATTCCACCATCGTCGAGACTTTCCCCGAGATCGCCCGCCTGCAGATGCCGGTGACGCGGACCGAAGGCTGGGGCTTCGAGCCCGACACGGCACGGCGCGCGCTGCTCGACCAGCTCAAGGTGCACGGCCTCGAGAGCTTCGGCCTCGACGGCCACGGCGCCGCGATCCAGGCGGCGGGCGGCCTGCTGGCCTACCTGCGCGATTCGCAGAAAGCGGATCTCGCCCACGTGCGCACGGTCAGCTTCAAGTGCGCGGCCGACTGCCTGGTGATCGATCCGATCACCCTGAAGCACCTCGAGGTGGTGATCGGCGCCGAAGGCACGCCGCAAGGCTCCCTGCTCCATGAGATCGACCGCACCGCGACGTCGATGGGCGCGCGCCTGCTGCGGTCGTGGCTGCTCAAGCCGCTGCTGGCGCTCGAGCCGATCCGCGACCGCCTGGACGCGGTCGAAGAGCTCGCCTTCCGCGCGACCGATCGAGGCAAGTTCCGCGAGACGCTCAAGACGGTGCACGACCTCGAGCGCCTGGTCGCCCGCGCCGCGCTCGGCAGCGCCGGACCGCGCGACCTGGTCGCCCTCCGCCAGTCGCTGGCCGCCGTCCCCCGTGTGAAAACGGTGCTGCAGGACGTCCAAGCGCCGCTGCTGCGCAGCCTGATCGCCGAGCTGGACGACCTCACCGACGTCCGCGACCTGATCGAGCGCACGCTGATCGACGAGCCGCCCGCCTTCGCGCGGGATGGCGGATTCACCCGCGACGGCATCGATCCGGAGCTCGACGAGATCAAGACCATCAGCCGCTCGGGACGCCAGGTGATCGCCGAGATGGAAGAGGGCGAGCGGACGCGAACCGGGATCGCCTCGCTGAAAGTCCGCTTCAATCGGGTGTTCGGCTATTACATCGAGGTCTCGAAGTCGAACCTGCACGCGGTCCCGGGCGACTACCACCGCAAGCAGACGATTGCCGGCGGTGAGCGGTTCACGACGGTCGCGCTCAAGGAGTACGAGGAGAAGGTGCTCGGCGCGGACGAGCGGATCCTCGCGCGCGAGCTGGAGATTTTCGAGCGGCTTCGAGTCCAGGTCGGAGCGGAAGCGCCGCGCATCCAGGACACGGCGCGCGCCCTGGCCACGCTCGACGTCCTCGCCGCGCTCGCGGAGACGGCGGCGGTCTGCAACTACACCAAGCCGCACGTGCACGACGGCGACGAGTACGTGGCCACTGACGCCCGGCATCCGGTGGTCGAGCGCTTCGCGACCGACCCGTTCGTGCCCAACGACATCGATCTCAACGGCAACGCCCGCCAGCTGGTGATCCTCACCGGGCCGAACATGGGCGGCAAGTCCACCTACCTGCGGCAGACCGCGCTCATCCCGCTGATGGCGCAGATCGGCTCATTCGTCCCGGCGAAGGACGCGAAGGTGCCGCTGATCGACCGCATCTTCGCGCGCGTCGGCGCCTCCGACAACATCGCGCGCGGCCAGTCCACCTTCATGGTGGAGATGCAGGAGACCGCCAACATTCTCCACACCGCTTCGTCCCGCAGCCTGGTCGTGCTCGACGAGATCGGCCGCGGCACCTCGACCTTCGACGGATTGAGCATCGCCTGGGCGGTGGCCGAGCATCTCGCGACCAACCCGCTCGCCCGTCCCAAGACGCTTTTCGCCACCCACTATCACGAGCTGACCGACCTCGCCGACTCGCTCCCCGGCGTCGTCAACGCGCACGTCGCGGCCCGCGAGTGGAAGGACGACATCATCTTCCTGCGCAAGATCGTCCCCGGCCGATCCGACCGCAGCTACGGCATCCAGGTCGCGCGACTGGCAGGCCTGCCCCAGGCAGTGGTGACACGTGCCAAGGAGATCCTCGGGGGCCTCGAGCGCGACGAGCTCTTCCGCGGCGGCCGTCCCACGCTGTCGGGCGCGCCCGGCGATCTCGAGACCGAACAGCTTGGCCTTTTCACCGCCGGGAGCGATGATGAGATCACCAGACGCCTGAAGGCGCTGGACATCGATGACACCACGCCACGCCAGGCGCTGGAGCTGCTTTCAGAGCTCAAGAAGTTGACCGAGGAATGACAACTCCCAACTCCGCAACTCCCAACTCCCAAGCGCGCGCGCGCTTTCGTAGCGTCGTGGTTGTGTTGGGGTTTGGTGTTTGGGCGTTGGGAGTTATCGGGTGCGGGTCGTCGAGCGCACCCGAGAGTGACGACGTCCTCAACGTCATCGTCCGCTCATCGCCCAACAACTTCGACCCGCGCATCGGCACCGACGAAGTCTCCCAGCGCGTCCACGAGCTGGTCTACAGCCGGCTGATGGTCAACGGTCCCGACCTGCGCGTCGGTCCCGGTCTCGCCGCGCGGCTCGATAACCCGGATCCGCTCACCTACATCGCGCACCTGCGCACCGGCGTGCGCTTTCACGACGGCCGCGAGCTCACGTCGAAAGACGTCGTCTACACCTTCGGCAGCTTCCTCGACCCGGACTTCGTATCGCCTCGCAAGGGCGCGTACCGGGTGCTCGAGTCGGTGAAGGCGCTCGACGACTACACCGTCGAGTTCAAGCTGAAGGAACCGTTCGGCTCCTTCCCCATCCAGCTCGTGATGCCCGTCGTCCCCGCCGACTCGGGCGATTCGCTCCGCACCTTCCCCATCGGCACGGGACCGTATCGCTTCGTGCGCTACGCCACCGACGACCAGGTGGTGCTGTCAGCGTTTGAAGGCTTCTGGGATGGGCTGCCGCAGAACGCCGGCATCGTGCTCCGCATCGTCCCCGACGAGACGATGCGCGGGCTGGAGCTGCGGAAGGGAACGGCGGACATGGCGGTGAACGACGTGTCGCCGGACATCGCCTACGAGCTGGAAAAGCGCGGCGGGCTGACGATCGCGCAGTCGCTCGGCGTGGACTACAGCTACATCGGCCTCAACATGCGCGACCCGATCTTCGCCGACAAGCGGGTGCGCCATGCCATCGGCTACGCGGTGGACCGCGACGCCATCGTCAAGTACCTCCGCCGCGGGCTCGCGAGGCCGGCGGTCGGCGTCCTCTCGCCGGTCGCCTGGGCGTTCGAGCCGAACGTGCACCAGTTCACCCACGACATCGAGAAGGCGAAGCGCCTCCTGGACGAGGCCGGCTACCGGGATCCGGACGGCGACGGTCCACAGCCGCGGCTGCGGTTGTCGCTCAAGACATCCACCGACGAGTTCATCCGGCTGCAGGCGACCGTCATCCAGCAGGATCTGAAGAAGGTGGGGATCGAGACCGACGTGCGGTCGTATGAGTTCGCGACCTTCTACGCGGACGTCCTGAAGGGCGCCGTGCAGATGTACACGCTGCAGTGGGTGGGGGTGACCGATCCCGACATGCTGCGGCGCGTCTACCACTCGCAGCAGGTGCCGCCGGTCGGCTTCAACCGGACCTACTACAAGAATCCCGAGGTCGATCGGTTGATCGACCTCGCGTCAGCCGCGCCGACCGATGACGAGCGCAGGAAGTACTACGGAGAGGTCCAGAAGATCGTGGCCGAGGACGCGCCGTACATCAGCCTTTGGTACAAGACCAACATCGCCGTCACGCGCGCGAACATCACCGGCATGCGGATGTCCGCGCAGCCCGACTTCGCCGTGTTGAGGGATGTGAAGAAGGGCGCGACGAACTAACAGCACGTGGGGCGGACCTTGTGTGGGGCGGACCTTGTCAGGTCCGCCGGGCAAGCCTGACAAGGCTTGCCCCACTTAGACTTCAGATCTTCTCGAGCTCCGCGCGCGCTTCGGCGGAATAGGGCGACGTCGGGTGGTCGTCCACGATCTGCGTGAACGTCTTCTTCGCCTCTTCCTGGTTCCCTTTCGCCTGATACGCCTTGGCGAGCTCCATCAGGATCGCGTCCTTCGGCAGCGTGTCGTCGGTGCTCGCCGCCAGCTCCTTCCAGGTCGCAATCGCGGCGTCGTGCTGGCCCGCGTTCATCTGGGTGTCAGCCTTCCCGAGCCGCGACATGCGTCCGTAGAGGCTCTCCGCTCCCGCGCGCTGCACGACCGCGTCGAACGCGGCGACCGCTTCGTCGTTCTTGCCGAGCGCGGCGAGTCCTGATGCGTAGTGATAGCGCGCGGTGATGCCCGACTCCGTGTCGGGATAGGTATCGGCTGCGGTCTTGAGCTTGGGCAGCGCGGCATTGAGCTTCGCCGCCTCTGAGGGGAAGGACCCCACCGCGCCCATTGTGGCGGCGGCGGGCAGTTCTCCCGGTGTCGCCGCGGTAGACGACGGCGGGATGACGCGCGCGTCCATGACGACCATCGCCTCGGCCAGCGCCTGCTGCGCCTGCGAGTCGTCGCCCTGCCGCCACGCCGTGATGGCGAAGATGGCGCCGACGATCACCAGCACCAGCACGACGAGCCCGGCGACCTGAGCCTTGCGGGGCTCGATGAAATCCCGCGCCGCACCCAGCGAGTGCGCCAGTTCGTTTTCTTTCAGATGATGACGTTCTTTGCGTTTCATATCGTCTTTCGTCTGGGCCCTGGGGCCTGAGCCCTGGGCCCTTCTTGTTCGTGGCGTCCCCGGACGGATTTGAACCGTCGGCCTCGCGCTTAGGAGGCGCGCGCTCTATCCAGCTGAGCTACGGGGACCTGACTTATTCTAACTGCCGGTCCGGCTAAAGCCGGACACTACGACTGATGCCCCTTAAAGGACGTACGTAGTGTCCGGCTTTAGCCGGACCTAGTACTGCAGCACCGAAAAGACGCGCTCGCCGGCGAGCTTCGCCTTTCCGTTCAGGAACAGCAGCTCGATCAGGAACGCCATCCCATAGAGGTCGCCCCCGAGTGTCTTCACCAGTTGCCCTGCTGCGGCGGCCGTCCCGCCTGTCGCCAGCACATCGTCCACGATCAGCACGCGCTGGCCCTTCTGGACCGCGTCCTCGTGGATTTCGAGCGCGTCCGTGCCGTACTCGAGATCGTAGGTCTCCTTGATCGCCTTCGCGGGGAGTTTCCCCGGCTTGCGGATCGGGATGAACCCGGCGCCAATGCGCTCGGCCACCGCCCCGCCGAGGATGAACCCGCGGCTCTCGATCCCGATCACCGCGTCGATGCCCTGCCCGATGTAGGGCGTCGACAGCAGGTCCACGGTGATCTTGAACCCCTGCGGGTCGCGCAGCAGTGTGGTGATGTCGTAGAAGAGGATCCCCTGCTTCGGAAAGTCGGGAACGGAGCGGATATGTTGTTTAAGGTCCATGGCTACCTGATTCGGAAATCCTTCGTCCCGGCTGGCACATCCTCATCGCACACGTGGACCGACTCCACTCGTGCCCCGCCAGGCCCCTGCCGCACTGCCCGCTCGACGCGATCCACGGCCTCGGCCTCGCCCTCTACGTAGGCCTCGACCCGGCCGTCGGGCAGGTTCCGCACCCATCCCGTGACGCCTTCGCGGTGCGCGGCTGTCTGGGTGAAGTAACGGAAACCCACACCCTGGACGCGTCCACTGATGACGAACCGGCGTGCGACACGCATTCGGGGAAGCGAGGATTATAGCGGTAATGCAGAGGTAAGGTGGGACAGCGCGCCCGTTATCAGGGCGCGCTGGTTGTGTTCGCTTGTGGGGCAAGCCTTGTCAGGCTTGCCCGGCCGGCCTGACAAGGCCGGCCCCACGTGCAGTCTATCTGCCCTGGACGCTGACGTTGACCCGGAACTCGCCGGCGTTGTCGTTCAGGTGGTCGTCGTTGACGCCAAGGTAGAGCCGGCCGCTGGACGGCACCCGCAGGGTGCGCCGATTGCCGACCGCCACGGCCTGTCCGTTCCCAATTCTGGCAATCAGGACCCCAGCCGGCGCTGACGGCACCGGCGAGTCGATCGCCCGGCGGCCGCTGCGTGAGCCGAACGGCTCGGCCACGTCGTTGGAGTCGGCGCTCAGCTCAACCGTGCCTTGCGCATCGAAGGTGATCACGTCGCCCGCCACCACGTCGATGCCCGAATCGGTCCAGCGCTGCGTCGGGTTGATGTAGATTCCCTGACCAGCCGTGGCCGCGGGGTAGCCGCCCTGATTCTCGCTCCCGTCCCGGACCTCAGTCCCTGAAAGGATGCCGTCGCCGTTCCAGTCACGCTGCGTGAACGCGTTGGCGTTGCCCTGGAACTCGTTGCGCGTGATGACGCCGTCGCCGTTGCTGTCCATGTTCTGGAAGCGCGGCAGCATCGGGTTGTTGTTCACGTTGTTGTTGCGTCCCCGCGCGCGGGCGTTGACCGGCGCGTTGTCGACGACGCTGTAGTTGCCGTTGTTGTTGTTGCTGTTATTACCGTTGTTATTGAAGTTTCGCGGGGCGCAGAACGACACGCCGCCCGAACCGGGTGCGCTCCAGTCGCCGTACTGCTGCGTGTATTCCGCCGAGCCCACGATCTCGTCGATCACCGGGTCGACGCCGCGCTGCGCCGTCATCTGCGCGTAGCCGCGCGCACCGTTCGCATCGGGCTGCCGGCCAAGGATGTGACGATAGAGCGTGTTCACCGACCGGAGGTACGGTGTCTCCTCGCCGTTCTCCTGCTTGATGAACCGCTGGTCGTGTTCGGCTGATTTGGCGATGTCGCGCACGATGTCGCGAACGCTGGCTTGACCGTTCTGGAGCCGCTGGACGAATCCAGCGCTTCCCGCGTCGGCCGGGCGTTCCAGCATGTGCCGGTACAGCTCATCGACAACGCGGCGGGCGTCCGTAGTGCAGGGCTGCTGGGCCCACGCGGCGGACGAGAGAAACAACATGGCGACCGAAAGGGTGAGCACACGGGACATCACAAATCCTCCTGCTGAGAGGATCCACCGCACGATCGATGCCGTCGCCACGGCAGAGGTAAGTGGGGCAAGCCTTGTCAGGCTTGCCCGGCCGGCCTGACAAGGCCGGCCCCACGATCTCATGTGCAGTCTCTAGCCCGTGTTCCGCATCCCCGCGGCGATCCCGTTGACCGTCACCATGAACGCGTGCCGCAGCCGCGGGTCCTCGTCCCCCGCGCGGAGCCGCCGCACGACCTCGACCTGCACGAGGTTGATCGGGTCGACATAGGGGTTGCGGACATTGATGGAGCGCCGCAGGACCGGGTTCGCCTGGACCAGCTCTTTGTGCCCCGTCACCGCCAGCAGCGCCGTGATAGCGCGCCCGAGGCGCCCGCGCAGCTCGGCGCCGAGCGCCTGCAGGTTCTCCGGCACGAGCTGGCGATCGTATTCGGCGGCGATCCGCGCTTCGGTCTTGGCGAGCACCATGTCAACCAGGTCCACCGCCGACCGGAAGTGCGCCCAGTCGCGATACATCTCGCGGAGCTGCTCGCCTTCCTGCCGCGCCTGGGCGCACTCGAACGCCTCCTCGACTCCAAGCCAGGATCCGAGCAGCAGCCGCGTCTGCGTCCAGGAGAACTGCCACGGGATGGCGCGCAGTGTTTCGATCCCTCCCCCGGCTTTCCTCCTCGCGGGACGGCTGCCGATATTCACCTCTTCCAGCTCCCGCAGCGGCGTGGACGCGCGGAAGTAGTCGATGAACGCAGGGTTCTCGTGCACGTAGCCGCGATACGCGCGCGTGGCGTCGGCCGAGAGCCGCTCCATGCACTCGCGCCACTCCGCTTTGGCTGGCGGCGTCGGCTTGAGCCATGACTCCAGCGTGCCGCTCGCATACACCTCGAGCGTCCGCAGCGCGATGTCCGGCAATCCGAACAGCGCCTGGATCATCTCGCCCTGCTCCGTCACGCGGAGCTCGCCGTTGATCGACCCGGGCGGTTGCGACTGCAGCGCCAGGTAGGTCGGACCGCCGCCGCGTCCGACGCTGCCGCCGCGCCCGTGAAAGAGCGTCACCCGCACGCCGTGCCGCTCGCACGCCGCGACAATCGTTTCCTGCGCCTTGTAGAGCTCCCAGCCCGCCGTGAGACGCCCGGCATCCTTGGCCGAATCCGAGTAGCCGACCATCACCTCCTGGCGCCCGTTGATGCGGCGGCGATACGCGTCGATGGTCAACAGGCGATCCAGGACCGAGGATGCGCGCCGGAGGTCCGCGGCGGTTTCAAACAGCGGCACGACCCGCAGCGGCGTCTCGATGCCCGCCCATTCCTGCAACAGCACCACGGCGAGCACATCCGACGCCTGCTGGGTCATGGTGATGACGTAGGCCCCGAGCGATTCCGGATGAATCGTCGCGATCATCCGGAACGTGTCGAGAACGTCTTGAACCTCCCCCGTCGCACCCTCGCACCGTCGCGCCATCGAACGGTCGCCGTCGTTCAGGAGCGTGACGAGCAGGGCTATGCGTCCTTCCTCATCCAGCTTCGCGTATGCGCCGCCCGTGAGCGCGTCGATCGCCGCGGCGTGCTTCCCCGCTTCCTGCCGTACGTCGAGTCGCGCCAGCACGACGCCGAACGCAGCGAGACGCCGGAGGACGTCGGTCAGCCGTCCCGCGGCGATCAGTCCGTCTCCGATCGCCACCAGCGAGTCGTAGCAGAGTCGCAGCGGCGCGGTCAGCGACTCGGCATCGAGATAGACATCCGCGGGCGGCGGCGTCTCGGCCACCAGCGAGGCCTCCAGCCAGCTCCGCGTCGCCGCCAGTCGCGTGCGGACCTCGCGCAGCAGTTCGCGGTACGGCTCCGTCGTCTCGCCCACCTCCGCGCGCAGCTCCGGCGTCGCCCGCGTCATCGACAGCTCTTCGCGCAGCGCATCCACTTCTTTCAGATAGAGGTCGGCCGCTTCCCAGCGCGAGATGAGACACGCCTGTCGCGTCACTTCCGGCGTGACGTTCGGGTTGCCGTCGCGGTCCCCGCCAATCCATGACCCGAAGCGCACCGGCGTGGCTTCGAGTGGCAGCGTGCGTCCGGTGGACGCCTGCAGCGCGCGATCGACGCTGCGGACCAGGTGCGGTACCGCGTCCCACAGGCTCTGCTCGAATACCACCATGCTGGTGCGCACTTCGTGCAGCACCGTCGGGCGCTCGTGGCGCACTTCGTCGGTGTCCCACGCCGACAGCACCTCGGCGCGCAGCGCGTTGGTGCAGTCCTCGCGCTCCGGCAGCGTCAGGTCGGTCCGCTCGCGCTCAGCGAGGAACGCGGCGATGCGGTTGTACTTGTGGATCAGCGTGCGGCGCGACACCTCGGTCGGGTGCGCGGTGAGCACCAGCTCGATCCGCAGCGCGCGCACGGCCTGGTAGAGATCGTCGGGCGAGATGCCGTCAGCGACCAGGCGGGCGAAGGTTTCCGCCACCGACCCCCGTTGCGGCTTCGCCTGTGGATCGCGCAGGTAGGCGCGGCGCCGCCGGATGCGGTGATGCTGCTCCGCCACGTTCGCGAGGTTGAGAAAGTGGGCAAAGGCGCGCGCCAGCGGCAGCGCCGCATCCACCGGCAGTCCCGCCAGCAGCGACGCCAGCTCCCGAAAGCTCGCATCGTCGCGGCTCTGGGCGAGCCGGCGGACGCGCTCGACCGTCTGGAAGAGCGGCTCCCCCTCGTGGCGGCGCAGCGTGTCGCCGAGCAGTTCGCCGAGTAACCGCACGTCCTCCCGGAGCGGTTTGTGGGGATCGGACGGCGTCACCATTGATTTACTATGTTCCCACGATGAAACCCTCCGACTGCATCTTGTTCAGTGGCGGCGCGCCCGGCGCCGAGGCGGCCTTCGGCGCCTGCGCGGAAGAGCATGGCGTCGAGGAAGTGAATTTCACGTTCGACGGCCACCGGATCGAGCGTCACCGCGGCGTGCGGGTCCTCAACCACGAGGAGTTGCTCGCCGGCGACGTGAGCTTCGAATACCTGTCGAAGCTGATGCACCGCCGCTACACCGAGGGCCCGACGCTGCGGAAGGTGCTCCAGACGCTCTGGTATCAGGTGAACAGCGGCCAGGAGATCTATGTCATCGGGTCGATCCTGGAGGACGACACCGTCAAGGGCGGCACCGGCTGGGGCGCCGAGTTCGCCAAACTGTGCAACAAGCCGCTGTTCGTGTTCGACCAGGAGCGCGACGGCTGGTTCCGCTGGAACAGCGCCACCTTCGAAGACGCCACCGCCAACCCGCCGGTCATCACCCACCCTCACTTCACCGGGACCGGCACCCGCGCCCTCAAAGCCAACGCAAAGAAGGCCATTAACGGACTGTTTGACCGCTCCTTCGCCTAACCCCGGACCCTCGCACCTTCGCACCTTCGGACGCACCCTCGCACCCCGCGCACCGTCGCACCCTCGCACCTTCAAGATCTGCCAAGGTGCGCCGATTAGGACCGCAGTGCCTACTAATCTCGTCGGCCTCGGATTGCGGGACATGAACAGCGCGTCGCAGCTCCAGTCGCTGGCGACCTTCCGTGCGCTCCTCTGCGAGCTGCTGGACTTCTTTGATGAGGTCCTCTCGTCCGAGGACGAGGGGCTCGACGGCCAGAAGCTGTGCGAGAAGGTCGGCCACTATCGCGGCCAGCTGGCGGCGGCGGTGGACCAGGGACAGATCGCGGCGATTGCCGGTCCGCTGCTGGCCGTCTGCCAGGAAACATTCGATCGCCTGAAGCGGCAGCGCGAGGGGACGCGAGAGGAGGTCACCTCGCTGATCATCCAGGTGCGCGACGCCATGGCGCTGCTCGTCGGCGAGGGCGGCGCGTTCTCCTCCGAGATAAGCGATGCCGCCACCCGGCTCGAAGCCCTGCGGCTGATCCCCGATATCCAGGACCTGAAGGCGAGCCTGTCGCGCGAGGTCCGCGAGCTCAAGCACGTCGCCCGCGAGCGCGAGCAGCGCTGGAAGGCCACCGTTGGCGTCTTCGAAAGCCGCGTCGCGCAGCTCGAGGACCAGCTCAGTAAGAGCCAGGAAGAAGCGTCGGTGGATCCGCTGACCGGCGTGGCCAACCGCCGCGCGTTCGACCGGGCGATGCGCGACTGCTTCGAGGTGCGGGGACGCAACTTCGTCGTCGCGGTTCTCGACGTGGACGACTTCAAGCGCATCAACGACACCTTCGGCCATGCCAAGGGTGACGTCGTGCTCCAGATGGTGGCCGACACGCTCAAGGCCGCGGTCCGCGGAGACGACGTCGTGGCACGCATCGGCGGCGACGAGTTCGCATTGATCGCTACGGGCTTAACCCTCCAGCAGGCCGAGCGCCGGATGCACGCCGTGCTGACGACGCTGGGGGCGGCGAATGCCGGGATGGGCGAGACGCACGTGACCATCAGCTGCGGGATCGCCGAGTGCTCCGCCGGCGACACGCCCCAGACCCTGCTCACGCGCGCGGACGAAGCCGTCTACGAAGCGAAGCACTCCGGCAAGAACCACATCATGACCCGCGCCCTCCCCTTCATCCGCGACTTGCGCGCCAGCTGATCAGAAGCGCGCAGTAAAAGGTAAAAGGTAGCTTTGCCCTTTAACCTTTCCCCTTTGACCTACTAGAATCACCTCATGACCTACCCAGAACATTTCGTCGCTCCCTTCCGCGCCGAGCTGACTCAGCTTGGCGTCGAGGAGCTGCGCACCGCGGCTGACGTCGACCAGGCCGTGAAGACGACCTCCGGCACGCTGATGATCGTGGTGAACTCGATCTGCGGCTGCGCCGCCGGCAAGGCGCGCCCAGGCGTGGCGCTCGCGCTGAGGAATGCCGTCAAGCCCGCCCGCGTCGCCACCGTCTTCGCCGGCGCCGACATGGAAGCCACCGAACGCGCGCGCGGCTACTTCACCGGCTACGCGCCCTCGTCTCCGTCGATCGGCCTGCTGCGTGACGGCAAGCTCGTATGGATGCTCGAGCGCCGCCAGATCGAGAGCCAGGGCGCCGAACAGATCGCCGCCGCGCTGACCTCCGCCTTCGAGCAGTTCTGCTCGAAGCCCGTCACCCACTAGCGTCGCCGACGTAGCTCACCACTAACCGTCGCCGACGTACGTAGTGTCCGGCTTTAGCCGGACCGTTCACCCGGGGACGATGGCAGACTCACCCGAAGACGAAGCGATGGCTGCCAGGGTTGATCCTCTCGAGAAGAAACTGGACACGCTCGCCACATCGATTGACCAGCGGTGCAAGGACGTGAACGCTGTGTTTATCGAACAGCGGCGGTACACAGAGATCGCTTTCTCGAAGTTTGAAGCGAAGATGGATGCCGGCTTCGCGCGGATGGACGACCGTTTTTCCCGTCTGGAGCGCAAGCTGGATCAGTTCATCGACACGCAGACTGAGACCAATCGGCTGGTGGAGCTCAGGCTCGGTCCGATGAAGCGGCGGGGCCCCCGCTAGTCCTCGCCGCGCGCCCGTCCTCTCAGCTCTTTCACCGTCCCCCGCTTCTTCTTGCTCGTCAGTCGCTTCTCCTTGGCTGCCGCCTTCGGCCTGGTCGGGCGCCGCTTCCGCGGCCGGACCAGCGCCTTCTGGATCAGCGCCACCAACCGTTCCCGCGCGGCCTCGCGGTTTTGCGCCTGTGTTCGGTGCTCCCGGCTGTCGATCAGCAGGACGCCCTCCTGGGTCATGCGCGTGCCCGCCAGCGCGGCGAGCCGCGACTTGACGTCTGCCGGCAGCGACGAGCCCTTGACGTTGAAGCGCAGCTCCACCGCCGTGGCGACCTTGTTGACGTTCTGCCCGCCCGGCCCCGACGCGCGGACGAATCGCTCTTCGACCTCCCGGTCCTCGAGCGCGATGGTGTCAGTGATCTGGATCAACGGCCGGTCCGCGAGTTCGGCGCCGCGCCTGCCCCGCCTCCGGCGCTGTTGCGTCCATCGGTCTTCAGGTCGGCCGCGGAATCCTCAGCAGTCTTTGGCGGCGTCACCTTGTCCGGATCGACCCGGATCATCAGGTAGGTAACGTGGTCGTCGATCTTCGTGAACTGGTGTCCCGTGCCGGCGGGAATGACGATCACGTCGCCGGCCTTGATCTCGTGGGCGACGCCGTTGCGAATCGACGCGGCGTTGTTCCCCGGTCCATTCAGCAGCCGCACCGTCGTCTCGGTGGACGGACGACGTTGCTTACCGACCAGCTCCGGCCCCAGGACCAGCGTCGCCGCGCCGCTGATGACGTGGTAGACCTCGCTCACCAGGTCATGCTCGGCGACGACGGCGGTGGGGTTGTTGATCTTGCCGCGATGGACGACCGCGACGCCGACGTTGGCCTTGCCGATGCTGACCTGCCGGACCTGCTGGTCGGTGAGCGCGTTCGCCTTCGCGCGCGCCGTGTAGGCATCGATCTCGCTCTTCGGGATATACGTCCCCGGGCACATCGTGCAGCTCGGCGCGAATTCCCGTTCCTGGCCCGACAACCCCGCGGCGGCCACTCCAACGGCGACGGCACACATCAATAGTCTTCGCATCAACAATCTCCCTTCGAACCCCGGTAATATACCCGGCATGCGCACCAAACACCTTGCCGCGGCGCTGGCGATCCTTGCCTGCCTTGCGATCGCCCGGCCGCACGCGCAGACGCTCGGCACCATCAACTTCCCCACCTCCGGCGCGGCCGCCGCGCAGCCGGCGTTTTTCGAGGGGGTGAAGTATCTCCACAGCTTCCAGTTCGAGGAGGCGGCCGAGGCGTTCAGGCGCGCGCAGAAGGCCGACCCTGGCTTTGCGATGGCCTACTGGGGCGAGGCGATGAGCCACAACCATCCCCTCTGGGCGCAGCTGGACGTGCCCGCCTCCAAGGCCGCGCTCGAGAAGCTGGCGCCGACGCCCCAGGCGCAGGTGGCCAAGGCCGGGACGCCCAAGGAGAAGGCGTACTTCGAGGCCGCGCACCTGCTGTTCTTTGCGCCCGGCGACAAGCTGGCGCGCGACAACGCTTATTCGCAGGCGATGGCCAGGATGCACGCGCAGTGGCCCGAGGATCACGAGATCGCGACCTTCTATGCGCTGTCGCTGCTGGGCACCGTGCGACCCGGCGAGACCGGCTTCCGCCGCCAGGCGCTGGCCGCCTCGCTGGTAGAGCCCGTGTTCAAGGCCAACGCCAATCATCCCGGCGCCGCGCATTTCATCATCCACGCGTTCGACGACCCCGACCATGCGCCGCTCGCCCTGACCGCCGCGCGCTCCTACGCGAAGATTGCGCCGTCCGCCGCGCACGCGCTGCATATGCCGTCGCATACCTTCATCCAGCTCGGGATGTGGGACGACGTCATCAAGTCCAACGTCGTCGCCAACAACGCCGCCAACGAGGTGAATGCGCGGCTGAAGCTGCCCGAGGGGCGCGAGGACTTCCACACGCTGTCGTGGCTGCTCTACGGCAACCTGATGGCCGGCAAGTTCGACGAGGCGGCGAAGAACGTCGCCGTGGCGAAGGCCGCGGCCGAGCGCAACCCCACCGCTGCGGCCGTGCAGAACGGCTATCTCGGGATGCGCGCGCGCTACATCCTCGAGACCGGGAAGTGGGAGAAGATTCCCGTCGCGGATGCGGCTCCGGCGTCATCTGCCGAGCACGCCAACATGCCCGGGATGCCCGGCATGGCGCCGCAGGTGAATGGCACGTGGACGTTCATCGCCGGGATGAGCGCCGCGAAGCTTGGCGACATCCCCACCGCGCAGAAGGCCGAGGGCCAGCTCCGCGCGATGCGCCAGCGGATCGAGGCTGACGGGAACGCCTACGCCGCCAAGTCCGTGGCGATCATGGAGAAGGAAGTCGGCGCGGTGACCAAGCTGGCGGAGGGCCAGAAGGACGAGGCCGTGCGCCTGGCGAAGGAAGCCGCGGAGATCGAGGCGACGATGGCCGCGCCGTCAGGCCCGCCGGAACCGATCAAGCCCGCGCGCGAGCTGTACGCGGACGTGCTGCTCGAGGCCGGGCGGTTGAACGATGCCGCGATCGCGTATGAGCAGGCGCTGCTGCGAACGCCGAACCGCACGCCGTCGGTGAAGGGACTTGCCCGCGCGCGAGCTCAGGCATCGCGCTGAGCATCGGCTGGATGGGCGTCAGAGCATTGACTCAGCTCAGCCCAAGGACCTTGAACATCGCCGTCTTCGGGTCCCCGTAGAAAATCGGATCGACGTGTTCGACAACATCGGCACTCACCTCGAGGAACATACTGTCTCCCAACCGAGAGCGAGACGAGATGGGTAATCAGCGAATCGCGGCCTCCGGGTTTCAGGTCGGCATACCTCCTCTGTAGGAAAACGGCTTCAGCCTTGCGCAGGCGAAAGTCAGTGCCGTCGGGAAACAGTCCACCAGGCATGATGTGCCCGAGGCGAAGCGACGAGTTCCATAGTGACTCCACGCCATCTGTGTGGGCGGCGTCGTCGTCGTCGCGCCAGACCTGCGGCCCCAACGCTCCGGCAGAGAGCCGGTTCTTATAGCTGGATTCGGACAGGCGCTGAGTCGCAATGCCAAGCGCACCGAGCGCGTTCCAATAGATCTCAGAAGGTGTGCGAACGATGTTGCGTCCGCTCTCCATACCGATGGCCCGTGCTTCGTTTCTTAGTAGTGCCTTGAGTAGCTCGAACTGAAGGTCACGGGACAGGCGGTCTGTGTCCTTGCCAAGAGCCTTCTTCGACTGCTCCAGGTACTGATAGATCGCAGGAACAAACATCAGGTAACGCGCGCGCGTCATCGGGGTGGTGACCGCGGGATAGAAGTGATCGGCGAAGGCACCCTGAAGGACCAGAAACCCGAGTTCATCGATGACCCCTCCCGGTGTCAGGGATTTAAGGACCTCTCGGGCGCGCGCAATCTCAGCGCTCGACGAAGACAGCCACGCGACGCCGCTATGAATTGCCAAGTTCGCGCAAGGCGCTCTCGGCGAACGCGCAGAGCGTGTTGACGAGCCGCATTTGTTCGATGCTCGAACAGCGGACGTCCAGCAGGCGTGGGCTGCACACGACGATCGCCAGCGCTCTCGCGCGTGAGATGGCGACGTTGAAGCGATTGCGGCTGAAGAGGAACTCGAGGCCGCGCGGCACGTCTTCACCGGTCGATGAGGCCATTGAGAAGAACACGACGGGGGCTTCCCTGCCCTGAAACTTGTCAACGGTTCCTGCCTGCACGCCATCCGGCAGTACGTCTCGAAGACAACGCACCTGCATGTTGTAAGGCGCGACGACCAGGATGTCTGCTGGTCTCAACGGTCGTGTCCTCCCCTCGTCGTCCGTAAACGTCCCGCCTGCAAGGAGTAGCCGCACCTGGGCGGCAACGGCAGCCGCCTCTTCGGGGGAGCGTTGCGCGTTGCCGTCATGTTCGACAGAAATCAACCGCAGGCCAGTGCCTGTCAGGCCATTCGAATCACGTTCGGTTCGACGTTCGGTCCGGCTGAAGCCGGACACTACGTCAACGCGCTGCCGTTCGCGGCCTGGTGCGCTGGCGAGGCGGCCGTCGTAGGCGAGGTCGGAGATGAAACGACAGATGTCTGGGTGCATCCGCCACGTCTGCGCCAGGAACAGCCCGCGGTCTTCTGAGACTGTCGCCGTTTCGCCGAGCAGGTGCTCCAGCACGGAGCAGCCGGATCCATCGGGATGCACTCCCTGCACTACCTGCGGCAACTGTTGGGGATCGCCGAGGAGCACGAGGTTTCGTGCGGCCGTGCACATGGCGACGGCGTCGGCCAGTGATACCTGTCCTGCTTCATCGATGAACAGGTAATCCAGTCGCTGATCCATCCTTGGCCGCGTGAACAACCACGACGTACCCGCAATCAACGCCGCGTCCGACGTCTCGCACTCCTCGTTGTCATCAGTGTCCTTGATGAACTCGCCCCCAAACGCATCGTCGTCACTCCCCTTCTTCAGACCTTGGAAAGTGACGCCTTCGGCGGTGGCGACCTTCTCAACTTCTGTGAGGAGGTTGTTGATGGCCTTGTGGCTGTTGGCCGCGACGCCGACCCGGCGGCCCTGGGAAATGAGCGACACGATCATTCGAGCTCCGGTCCATGTCTTGCCCGACCCTGGAGGGCCCTGGATGAACAGGTAGCTCGAATCCAGAGCCGCGACCAGCGCCTTCTGGGCGCCAAGGTCGAGTGTCTGTAGGACAGCGCCAGGTTCACGTCCACGGACGCTGGGCAGATCGCGAGCGAGCAGGGCGCGGGCGGCCGAGTATCCAGTCCCCTCCGCGATCACAGCGTCAGCGACACGGCCCAAGGCGGCCCTCTGGGACTTGGTGTCCAACGGGTTCCCTGCCGCAATCGCAGATGGCAACGGCTCGTCCGATCGCTTCAGGCCTCGCTTCAGTCCGAGGCGCCGATTCTCCTCATCGATCCACGCGATTGTGCCGGCGGATTCGCGTCGGAACGGGTCTTCAATCTGCGCGTCCGCACCGAGCTTGAACTCCTGGTCCGGGAACTCCAACGTATAGACGAGAGACCGCTGCACGGGCTCTGGAGCAATGCCGTCGACAGGCCGCAGGTAGGCGATGGCCTGGGTGTCGAGCAGCAAATCGTCGAGCGATTTCTTCTGCCGGTCGAAATAGGCCCACCATTCAGGCTTGGCTTCACGCCGGTGGTAGTTGAGCAGAGGCCCAAGCACCCTCGCAGCCGGTGACCCCAGGACCGCCAGCTGCTCACGGCGTCTGGCAGTCAGGGCATCCTCTTCCGCTCGCTTCGGATTGTCTTTCGGCGGGTCAGTACCCTTCCACGGAATCTCTGCGCCCGCGCTCTTCTCGGCGTCACGCTTTTGCTCGAGCAGCCATTCGTGGAGCTTGACGGTGGAGACGCAGTCTTCCTCGTTGTACGTGACGATCGCGTCCAGAATCGCCGGGTCGCCGCTGACACGCCAACGCTCGAACTCGAGGATGGAATCGGCACCGTCGCTGACGATGCCCTGGCCGGCCCCTTCCATGAAGAAGGTCCGCACCTTCTTGATCGAGTAGCTAGGGTGGGAGATGCGCAGCGACTGGCGCACGACCTGATACAGGTCGACGAAGACCTCCCGTCGCAGGAGGTCGTCGACCTCGTCCTCCCGCGTCGAGTGTTCGCTCATCAAACGCTTGAGAGCGGTGACCTCGTACGGAGCGTAGTGATACACGTGCAGGTCCGGCCACTCGACGAGCCGGGCGTGAACGAAATCGATGAACTGCTCGAAGGCGACCTTTTCGGCCTTTCGGTCGAGCGCTTGAAAGGCCTGGAACTTCGACGCCCCGCCGTCGGTCGTCACGGCTCCGAACAGATACTCGAGGCCATAGCCAGGCTCGAAGTACGGATCACCCTCCATGTCGAAATAGACGTCGCCGGCGGACGGAGCTGGAAGCAGCCGGAACCCCGACCGCTCGTCGAGTGGCAACAGGTCGAAGCGGTGCTTGCCAGTCCGGCGAAACTGAGTCTGAAGCATCGCCTGATGCCGGAGGCGGTCCAGCGCCGCGCGACCGATCTTCACGGGGACGGCTGCGTCGAGCGCGGCGAGCTGGGCGACCGTCTGCACGCCGATGTCGTTCAGGCGTTGGACCTGCGCGCGAGATATGCCGGCGACCAGGCTCAGGTGATCCTCGGCCTCCCATTGCTCGTCGCACGCGTGCTCGTACTCGCACAGGGCGCAGTGCGCAACCGGGTAGGGAGAGGTCGGCCGGTTGGTGCGCATGATATCGAGGAAGTGACGACGGACGGCGCGGTAGTAGGCGGCGAAGTCCGCGTATCGGAAGTGGTCGGCGTCGCCGGTGCCAAGGATCACGTGCATATGGGCCGGGTCGCTCCCCTGCGCGCGCGCGAGCTGGCCGCTGTAGAAACAGAGTTGCAGGATGAAGTACGGCTTGCTGTGGCGAGCGAGCTTGGTGTCCCACGCCTCGTAGCTCCACCCGCCCAGGCTGGAGGGCGTCTCCGTCCTTATGAGGAAGTCGCTGATGCCGTGCCAGTCGTCTTCCGCGAGCACGCCCTGGTAGATGACATCGGCGCCTTCGCGCATGGCAGCCAGCGTTCGCGCCGCATCGCGATCCCAGTTCCGCTCGCCCGGAAGAGAATCGATCTCGACGATGCGCCGGCCTTCGGCGCGGAACCGCGCCAACCACGCGCCCTCGTGTTCGAGCCCCTTGGCGGCCAGAAGCTCCGCGTGCGCGTCACGGGGCTGCCGCGGGCGCTCTCCGCGGTTGCGTTCGAGTTGAATCAGGTGTTCGCACTCGAGGAAGTGATTGAGGTCACTCGGTGAAAACACCAGTTGGCCGGCTACGCTCTGCATCGCATCAGACTGATTGCGCGCACAGGTTATCCCAAAGGCGGTTCATCCCGGGCTGGTGGCGCGTTGCTGGAGGTGGGCGAGCATCAGCCGGCGATGGTCGAGTTCCGCGGGTGTCAGCGCCCGGAGGCGGCACTGCTGTCCGCCGAGTACCCGCGCGCGGCCGCGGTTGCGCTCAGCTCGGTAGCACTCGAAGCACAAGGTGTGGTCGCGATCGGCGCGAACGACGCCCCGGTACTGGAACTTGGCCTTCCGGTCGCGGCACCGCTGACAGAGGTGCCTGTGCTGCTTGCTCTCGTGAATGGCTGTGGCTGACATCATCCGGCCTCCCATATGCGGACGGTATCGGGACCCCGGGACAGCTCAGGTCATACGCCCTGCCTTCGCCTGGTGAAGGGCGTTTTGCCCTGGCACGCACGGGAGGCTGGACGCCGTGCTTACACTAGTCAGGTGGATTCCTTCACACGCTACCTTGTGCAAGTTGCCAAGTGGGGAAACAGCCTGGCTGTTCGGCTTCCCCGCGCGGCGGTGGAAGCACTGGGGCTCCATGAAGGGGACAAGATCGAGCTTCGGGTGGAGGGCGCCCGCGAGCTTGAGGTGAGCCACGACCGCAGCCGGGAGAAGGCGCTCGAACGCCTCCGCCGGCTGCGTCGTCCCCTACCCGACGGCTTTACGTTCGACCGCGATCAGGCGCAGGAACGCTAGGCAACTCCTCAACGGTCAGCGCGCGTCGGTGAGCGGCTCGAGTCCGGCCCTCCTGACGGCCGCACGGGCTTCGGTGCCCTCCAGCGCTTGCAGATACGCGCGCGCGGCGGGCTCGTTCGCGGCGCGCGCGACGAGGGCCGCGGCGTAGATCGTTGGTGACTGGATCGCCGCTGGCAGCAGGCCGGCCACCTTCACGCCCTTGTTCGGCGCCAGCTCGCTCGTGAAGGTGATGCCGATCTCGGCTTCCCCCTTTGCGACGGCGTCGGCGACCTCGCTCCCCTGCTTCCGGTAGACGGTCTTCGACTTCATCTGCTCGGCGATCCCCAGCTTCTTCAGCAGCCCCTCGAAGTAGGTGCCGGAGGTGCCGCCCGCCGCGGGGTTCACGTACGACACGGTCTTCGCCTTCAGCAACGCCGCCTTGAACGTCTCCGTCGTCGACAGATTCGGCGAGGGAGCCCCCGCACGCACGCCGACGCCGATCATCCCGCGCGCGAGCTCGACCTTGCTGCCCTTCACCACCTGGCCGGCCTTCTCCATCGCGTCGATCGCGGCGCCGGTGACGACGATGACGTCGGCCTTCTCGCCGGAGGCCAGCTTCTTGGTCAGCGCGCCGGTGGTGTCGGTGGTGTAAACGAGCTTCACCGACGTGAGGCGCTGGAACGCGGCGCCGACCTCGTGGACGGGAACGGTCATCGCCCCGCCGGTGAAGATCTTCAGCTCGCCCTGGGCGGACGCGAGCGCGGGAAGCAGGATCGCGCACACGAGCGCGGCGGAGGTTCTGAGGATGGTTGGCATTTGGGTACTCTCTTTTTCGGCGGGTCCAAGGACCCGCCCTACACGACTGCGCTGGTCGGCAAGCCTAACAAGGCTTGCCCCACGTACTGTCGGCGCGGCTGGTTGTAACACAGTTGGCACCACGATTGCTCTAGCTATGGTCGCTACGCTCGTTCCCCACTCTGGCGGGACGACAAACATCCAATCCCATCGACGGGAGGTGCAATTTGCCTCCCGCTCGCCACGTACAGGGCCTTTTTCGGTCGATGGTATGGTCGTCGCCTGACATGGAGAGTATCCCGCTACTCATCGAGTTCGCCCCTGGGACATCCCTGTTGCGCGAGGGCGACCGGGTATCCGACCTGCCGATCGTCAGGAACGGACCCCCAGGCACGTTTGTCATCTTCCCGGGCGACCTGAGGGTCTCCCTCCCAACCGATCAAATCGTCTACGCGGACGACACACATGGCGCCGCGACGGTCGGATTCGGAGGCATGCGGTTCGAGGGCATGGACGATGGCCGCCTGGTGTTCATCCGCGTCCGCGAGCTTCACCCGGAGAGCGAGCTCTCCCCTGCGCGCAGCCACAGAATGACACTGGACCCGCGCTGGGTCTCTTCGATCACGGTGGATGGACGAGCGGTCTGGCCAATGAAGAAGTAGGCGCCGTTCCGGCGCCTGGCCGACCTGACAAGGTCGGCCCCACGTACAAAGAGGACGATGGTATCGTCGTCGCACTTCATCGTCTCGCCGGCGAATCGGCCACGACGCGGGAGGAGCAGATGGCGGGACGCGACTTATCGGAACGCGTAGAAATTCTGGAGCAAAGAGTGGGATCGCTGGCATCACTCCCGGCCAAGGTCACGGCCCTGACCAAGGACGTCGGCACGCTGAGGGAGGAATTTTCGCAATTCCGCGCCGAGGTGCGGGTTGAATTTTCTGCCATCCGGAACCAGATGGGCGGGCTCCACGAGGTCACGATGACCCGGTCGCTGGAGCTTCACGAGGCTGGAACAGCGCAGACCTTGGGGCTGCACGACAAGGCAATCGCCCGGATGGACGGTCTCCACGGAATTGCCATGACCCGGTCGCTGGAGCTTCACGAGGCTGGGACAGCGCAGACCTTGGGGCTGCACGACAAGGCAATCGCCCGGATGGACGGTCTCCACGAGGTCGCCATGACCCGATCGCTGGAGTTCCACGACGCCGGAAAGGCACACGCCCTCGGGCTGCATGACGAGGCGATGGCGCGCATGGAGCACCTGCACGGCATCGCGATGACCGCGACGCGGGAACTTCAGGCGACGCTGCAAACCGATCTACGCGCGATACTCGCCCGGCTGGACGAGCCTCGCCCTTCGCGACCGCGCCGCAGTCCCCGCGCGAAGCGATAGCGATAGATAAGGCGGGTCCACTGGCCTTGGAAGTAGGCGCCGTTCCGGCGCCTGGCCGACCTCACAAGGTCGGCCCCACGTACTGACTGCGCTTGTCACAAGGTCGGCCCCACCTACTGACGCACCCCATCGGCAGGTCTTCGAACCGCCACTTGAAGAGCTGCGAATAGAAGGTCTTCGCCTTCTCGAGGTCATTGGTATTCAGCTCGACGTGCACAAACGCGTTTGCCATGATTTCTCCCCGGCGCCTCCAATAAGACCAACCCTACAGCTGTGCTTCCCCGCTTGTTCAATAAGAGACACTTTTCCGCATCAGGATAGACGACGATAGTGATGGATGTTTGACTGGTTCAAGAGGAACACGCCGGCGCCTGCCCCGATCTCGGTGGCCCCGGAGCCGAAAGCGGCGCCGAAGAAGGCTGGAGGACGGATGGACGGCAAGTACCTGCCGCTCTTCAACTACCTTGAGCACCGCTACGCGAACACGGTCGTCCTGACGTTCCAGCAGATCGAGGATCTCCTGGAGTCGGCCCTGCCGGCCCCGGCCCGCACCGATGCCGCGTGGTGGTCGCCCGGCGGTTCCGACGCGCGCTACGCGCTGGCGTGGACGCAGGCGGAGATGACCGCGAAGCCGAACATCCTCGCGCAGAACGTGATTTTCGAACGCGCGCCGTAGGCGGGTCCACAGGACCCGCCCTACACTACGAGGGTGCGGCCGGCGGGACTGTGTGATTCGTGCGCTCACGCGAAAACCATCGAATCGTCGCGCGGCTCGGTCTTCATCCTCTGCCAGCTCTCGCTGACGGATCCCCGCTTCCCCCGCTACCCGACCCTCCCGGTCATCGCCTGCCCCGGCTACACGCCAATCTCCCCAGACGAGGGAATATGATCGCAGCGTGGAAGATCGTTTCCCGGTGACCTGCCCGTACTGCGGCGAAGACGCCGAGATCTACGTCGAGCCAGAGGTGCACGGGACGCTGGTGCAGGACTGCGAGGTCTGCTGCAACCCCTGGCAGGTCACGGTCTGGTGGGACGGCGGAGAGCGCTATGTCTCGGTGCAGCGCGGAGACGGCGAAGAATAGCTGGTACGTGCGACAATCATTGGATGTCTCCCTCGAAATCCACCTCCCCTGACAATGCCTTCTCCTCCCTCGGCCTGACAGACTCCCTCGTCGCCGTCGTCGCCGCCCTCGGCTACGAGGAGGCCACGCCGGTCCAGCGCCAGACGATCCCTCTCATGCTGGAAGGTAAGGATCTCCTCGCCCAGGCTGCCACCGGCACGGGAAAGACGGCGGCCTTCGCGCTGCCGATGATCCAGACGCTGAAGGGGGGCCACGGAAATGCAGAAGGCAAGAAGGCTGAAGGCAAACTGGAAGGCGGAAGTGAAACCGGCACGCCGCGGCTGATCAGAAAGGGCGGCCGGCCAAAGACCTGCGGCATGGTGCTGGTGCCCACGCGCGAGCTGGCCATGCAGGTGGCGGAGGCGATTCACAAGTACGCGCGGGGCTCGAGCCTCTATGTCGTGCCGCTTTACGGCGGCGCCTCGATGCAGCAGCAGATCCGCGCCCTCGAGCGCGGCGCCGACATCGTCGTGGCCACGCCTGGCCGGGCGCTCGATCACATCCGCCGCAAGACGCTCGTGCTCGATGCGATGCAGGTGGTCGTGCTCGACGAAGCGGACGAGATGCTCGACATGGGATTCGCCGAGGACATCGACACGATCCTCGAGAGCACGCCGACGACGCGGCAGACGACCCTCTTCTCCGCGACGATGCCGGCGCGGATCCTGGCGATCGCGAAGCGTCACCTGAACAACCCGACGCGCGTGACGGTCGCGCACGAGAAAACCGCGGCGGGCAAGATGCCGCGGGTCCGCCAGGTGGCCTACGTGATCCGCCGCGACCAGAAGCCGGCGGCGCTCGATCGCATCCTCGACATGGAGAGTCCCACGTCGGCGCTGGTCTTCTGCCGCACGCGCCTCGAGGTGGATACGCTCGTCGAGACGCTCAACGCGCACGGCTACCGGGCGGAAGCGCTGCACGGCGGGATGATGCAGCGCCAGCGTGACGGGGTGATGGCCCGGATGCGCGCGCAGAAGACGGATCTGCTGATCGCCACTGACGTCGCCGCGCGCGGGCTCGACATCGAGCACCTCTCCCACGTCGTCAACTACGACCTCCCTCCTGAACCGGAGTCCTACGTGCACCGCATCGGCCGCACCGGCCGCGCGGGACGCGAGGGCACGGCGATCAGCCTGGTCGAGCCGCGCGAGCATCGCCTGCTGAAGACCATCGAGCAGCTCACCAAGCAGAAGATCGAGGTCAACACGCTGCCGACGGTCGCCGATCTCCGCGCGCGGAGGATCGAGATCACCAAGTCGTCCATCCGCGAGCAGCTCGTCGCTGGTGGCTTCGACGATGTGAAGGTGGTCGTGCAGGCACTGGCGGATGAATTCGATCTGATCGACGTCGCGGCCGCGGCGGTGAAGGTCGCGCACCTCGCGACGATCGGCGACGGCGAGGAGAAGGAGATTCCCTCGGCCGGTCCGGCTAAAGCCGGACACTACGAAGGAGGTGGTTCTGATCGAGGCCTTCGGCCTCGATCGGCGAGCCATAAAGGCTCGCCCCACATGTCGGAAGGCGACCGGGGTCCGCGAGGCCGGTCATCCCGTGGCAGCGACCCGAACGTGGTGCGGCTCTTTGTCGGGGCTGGCCGCGAGGCGGGCATCCGGCCGGGCGACCTGGTCGGCGCCATTGCCGGCGAAGCGGGGATCCCGGCGAAGCTGCTCGGCGCGATCGAGATCAGCGAGCGTTTCTCCCTGGTCGAAGTGCCCGAGGACATGGCAGACGACATCATCGCCGCCATGAAAAAGGCCAACCTGCGCGGCCAGAAAGTCACGATCCGCCGGGAGCGCGACTCCTAGCGAACGGAAGCCATCGACGATGGTATCGTCGTCGCACGTCTACTTCGGCCCGCCAACGACGGCGCAAGGGCTGGAGGAAGACAAATGGCCGGACGATCGCTGGAAGAACGCATCAATACCTTGGAGCGTAACGGGGCTTCTTTGCAAGAATTGCCAGCAAAAGTAGACCAACTCGCCGGCAACCTCGATGCGCTCACGAGGAAAGTCGACGTACTCGCCGGGGACCTCGACGCGCTGACCGTAAATGTCGGAGTGCTTACCGACGACGTCGGGACCTTCAGATCGGAATTTCTGCAATTTCGCGACGAGACGCGCGGTGAATTTTCTGCCGTCAGGGTTGAGATGCACAAGCTGAATGAAACCGCCATGACCCGGATGGGTGAGCTGTACGAGCTCACCTCAAGGCAGATGCGCGTCCTTCACGAGGACGTGATCACGCGGATCACCATCCTCGGTGAAGGGCGGCAGCGCGACTCCTAACGAACCGGAGGCCTGAAGGCCTCCTCTACCCTCAATACTGCAGGTCGCGCATCGTGAACGGGCGCGGGGGTTCGGCGCCGAGGATGCGGTGCAGGATCGAGTTCAGCGTCCACTCGTCGTTGTCGAACCCGCCGTGCGAGTTGCTCCGCGACACGCTGCCCGCGCCGCCCGGCGCGCCGGCGACGACGATGCTGGGACGCCCGTCTACGTGTCTCCCGAAAATTCTCGCCACGTCCCGATCGGGCGCCGCCACGGCCTCGAGCTGCTGCACGTAGCGCTGCATGCCGAGCAGCGGCGTGTCGAACCGCCCCTCGAAGGCGTTGCTCACCAGGTACAACAGCGACTTCCCATACGGACCGACGTCGTCGTCGCGCTCGCCCTGGTCGCTGAGCATGAAGAGCGAGGGCTGCGGTGCCTTTCCTCCCAGGACGTGCGGCACCACGTGCTTCTTGAAGTCATTCACGGTGATCGCGGGAGCCATGAACGACAGCGATCGGAAGTTGACGCCGAGCGCCGTGAGCTGCTCCAGCGCATGCGCCGCGAAGATGCTCCCGGCGCTGTGGGCGACGACGTGTAGCTCCCATTTCTGGCGCCGGGCGGCAGGGACGCGCGCGAGCGCCTTCCTGGCGTGCTTCACGAGTAGCTGGATCACGCCGCGCTCGGCCGGATCGTGCGACGCGCCCCGCGCGTTCTCCTTCATCTCGTTCCACATGCCGGTGCCGGGACGGCTGAGCGTCAGCTCGAACGTCCGGTCCTTCGCTTCGATCAGGTGATCGCGAAACTCGTCGAGCCACTCGCGCGGGCCGCCCGACCGCCCGTCGTCCCTGCCGAACGCGTCACGGATGATCGCGCGCAGCGTCTCGGCGGCGCCGGTTTCCCACATCAGGTGCACGGGATAGATTTCGTTCGCGAGGCAGACGTCGCGGAACGCGACCACCCGTTTCGCCGCGTCGCGCTCGTTGTTGAGGCCTCCGTGCAGGTAGAGCATCACGCGCTGCGCCGACCAGCCGCGCGTCGCCGCGGGAATCGTTTCGGTGAACATCCGCTCGATGTCCTGCTCCGTCGTCCAGTATTCGCCCGACCCGGACAAGCGGCCGTTGTTGCCGGAGTTGATCACGTACGGACGGATGTCGGCGAGCGGAATGGACGGCGTGGCCCGGTGGATCCCCGCCGTGCTCGCGCCGCTCGTCTCCCAGAGATCGACGGTGATCGGGACGCCGATCTGCGCCACCCAGACATCGGTGGCGTGAATCAGGTAGTCCTCGTACGGCAGCAGCGCAAACCCGCCTTCGCCCCACCCGTCTCCCCAGGAGTTCTGGACGAGGAAGCCTTCCTCCGTGTAGCCGACGAACGCCACCGCGTGTCCGCTGTCGGCGCGGCCGACCCGCTGGATGGTCGGCAGCTTCCACTTCGGCGCCACCTGGCGCGCCCGGCCGTCGGGCGCGTCCCAGCCGTCGTGCACCATCAGCGTCACGTACAGGATGCCGGCGGCGTTGAGCGCGGCATGCATGTCGCGCACGCCGCGGTGGCGAACGCGGTAATAGGCGCCGCCAGGAATTGCCCGGGCCTCCTGCATGACATCGGTGGTGAAATGCTCGATGCCGTGCGCCTTGTCCTTCCACGACGCGCGGCGGCAGACGCCGTGCGCCACCCACCCCTTCATCGCGCCGCGCGCCGAGGATCCTTCGTAGTCTTCCCCGGGCCATTCGTCGTAGCGGCGCGCAAGCTCGTAGACCATGCGGGGACTGACGCGGCCGCGACCGATTCGTTTTCCGAGGTGATACTGAATGACCGCCGCGAGCGCGAAGCCGGTGCAGGCGCCTTCATTCCCCTGGTCGAGGATCTCGGGCACGCGATCGCAGTTGACGATGCGGCGCGGCAGCGGCTCGAGGGTCGGACGGTAGAGCCAGTCGCGCAGGTCCACGCGATCCGGCATCGCATCCAGCGTCCGCCCCTTGTGGGATGCGGGACGCAGGGCCGGAGTGGACGATCGACGGGACTTCGCGGAGGGACGGGTGGTTTTCGGAAGTTGCTGGGCGCGCGAGGCGCGTGATGTCGGCATCCGCGCAGGATAGGGCTACGGCAGCCCGCTCTCTGCACAAAAAAACTGCGAGCGGGAAGTAGGAGCTAAATAGGGGTTAGGGGGAAGGGGGTAGAAAGACGGGAGAGCTAACGGATGAACGTGAACTTGGCCTGGCCGGATGTTCCACTGCCCCAGGGCCAGAGGAACGCGCCGTTGCTGGGCCGCGCGACGGCGCTGACGCGCACGTAGTATTCGCGGTTCGGCTGCAGGACTGACGTCTTGAAGAGCGGCAGGCGCTGGAAGGTCGTCATCCACTGCCGCACGGCCGCATCGTCTTCGGTGATCTGCTGCTGATCGACGCGGCCGTCGAGCATGCGGACGATGGTGTGGCGGCGGTGCAGGTTGTCGAACTGGACGCTGTTGCTGACGACGGTCGTGGCAATCGTGCGGTCAACCCACGCGGGCACTTCGAGCCGCAGGTCCACGGTGTAGGTAAAGGTGGTTTTCAGCCCGCTCTGGATGGCCGCCTTCACCTCGTCGGTAAAGCCGTCGGCGAGCTCGAATGTCACGAGGACGTTGTCATCCCGGACCAGCGGGACGATACGGAGCTGTTCCGCAGCCGCCAGGGTGGCGGTCAATGACAGCAGCGTCAACCCCACCCAGGTCAATAAAGACAGGGATTTCGTTGAGCGGCCGCCGGAATGTCCTGAATTGGGACGCATTTGCTGATTGCGAGGTCACTCTAGCACACGTCAGGCTCATCAGGTGCTAAGATTCTGAAGAGCTGGTCCCGATAAACACCGTGGGACCTCAGGGGTTCAGTAACAGTCCAAACAGTTCAACAGGTGCGCATCCTTCGCATTGCCGTCGTCGTGTCGCTGGCGGTCGCTGCTCTCGGGCAGCCGACGTCCGCGCAGAGCCTTTCCTTCTCGCTCTTCGAGCGATACGTGGAATCGCTGCGCGTGCAGACCGCCATTCCCGGCATGTCGGCCGCGGTGGTGCAGGACGGACGCATCGTGTGGGAGAAAGGCTTCGGCCTCGAGGACGTCGATCGCACGGTCGCCGCCACCCCACGCACGCCGTACGCGGTGGCGGACCTGTCGCAGACACTCGCGTCTACCCTGCTCCTCGGGCAGTGCGTGGATCGCGGCACGCTGGAAATGTCGGACCGCGTGCGCCGCTGGGTGTCGCAGTATCCGGACGCCGACGCGACCGTCGGCCAGCTCCTCGCGCACACGACACCCGCCGGCTTCAAGTACGACGCGTCGCGCTTCGCTGATCTGACCGGCGTGCTCGACCAGTGCACCAGCGCCCGGTATCCGGTCCGGCTCGTCGCGACCATCTTCGACAGCCTCGGCATGACCGACACGGTGCCCGGCCAGGACCTCGACGATCCCTCGTCACCCAACCGGCGCTTCCACCCGGCCGATCGCCTGGCGCAATACTCGAGCGTCCTGAAACGGATCGCGGTGCCGTACCGCGTGGACAGGAAGGGCAAGCCGGTGCGCTCGGAGAATTCCGCGACGACGCTGACCGCGTCCACCGGTGTCGTCTCGACCGTCCGCGACCTCGCGCGCTTTGATGCCGCGCTCAGCGAAGGCGACCTGGTTGACTCCGGCACGCTGGCCGCGGCCTGGTCCCGTTCCGGCTCGCGGCCGACCGGCCTCGGCTGGTTCGTCCAGTCCTACGGCAGCGAAAAGGTCGTGTGGCACTTCGGGCTCGAGAAGGATTCGTATTCCTCGCTCATCCTCAAGGTCCCCGGCAAAGACCTGACGCTGATCCTGCTCGCCAACAGCGACGGCCTGAGCGCGCGATACAACCTCCACTCCGGTGACGTGAACGCGTCGCCCTTCGCGAGCACCTTCCTGCGCATATTCGTTCCCTGACCCTTGGCTCGGGTCATCCTCGCGGTTTTCCTTACCCTCATCGCTCCCGCCGCGGCCTCGGCCGACTGGCTGATCACCCCCTTTCTCGGCACCGCCTTTTCCGGTGAGACGACGTTCGTCGCCGACCCCGGCGCGGGACAGAAGAAGGCGATGTTCGGGGCGTCGGTGGCGTTGCTCGGCACCGGCATGTTCGGGCTCGAAGCGGACGTCGCGCACTCCCCCCGCTATTTCCAGGGGGACACGCCGGGCTGCGTCGGCTGCATCGTGCTCAAGAGCCGGATCACGACGCTCAGCGGCAACGTCATCGTCGCGGCGCCGATCGCGCTCACGCGCGAATCACTGCGGCCGTATCTGGTCGGGGGTCTGGGACTGCTTCAGGCGAGGACGGACGATCTGATCGGCCTGCGGGCGATCCGCAAGGATCTGCTCGGCCTCACGGTCGGCGGCGGCGCGGTGGGGTTTCTCAGCGCAGACGCCGGCGTCCGGTTCGATCTGCGCCACGTCAAGGCGATATCGGGAGAAGCGGGCTCGCTCGCGCGCCCGGGCCTCTCCCGACTCAGTTTCTGGCGCTTCAGTGTTGGTGTAGCGATACGTTATTGACCCGCCCGATCTGCTCGAGCAGCGACTGCACCGCATCGTCCAGTTGAGCCGGCGGGCATCCCTGCATCCGGCGTCCCGCGTCGCGCACCAGCAGCGTCATCACGTCGAGTCCGCGCACCAGCGTCGACATCCGCTCTTCGTCAAAGCGGCGGTTCGGATCCATCTGTTCCGCGAGCTGTTCCTTGAGGGCGAGGATGACGGCTTCTGCCGTCGTGAGGTTATCCAGGAGACCACTGTTCATGAAGATCCAATCGTCCGCGGGACGAGGATCTTGAGGAACTTCCACCTGTGGGGCAAGCCTTGTCAGGCTTGCCAGGCCGGCCTGACAAGGCCGGCCCCACGTACTGTCCTACGCTAACAATTCCCTGATTTTCTCGAGCAAAACGTCCCTGGTAAACGGCTTGGGAATGAACGGGACGCCGGGCTCCAGGACGCTGCCGGGGGCGGCCCCGTGTTCGGGGTAGCCGGACATGTACAACACCCGCAATCCTGGCCGGACGGCCGTCAGTTGCCTGGCGAGATCCCGGCCGGTGCCGCCGGGCATTACGACGTCGGTCAGGAGCAGGTCGATGGTGCCGTCGAACTCGGCGGCGCGGGTCAGCGCCTCCGCCCCGTTGGCCGCCGGCAGCACCTTGAACCCCTGCGACCCGAGCATGTCGCCCAGCAGCTCCCGCACGTCGTCTTCGTCCTCGGTCAGCAGGATGGTCGCGTATTTCTTGACCCCGCGCTTCTTCGCGGCGGGCTTCTTGACCTCCGCTTCCACCACCGGCCGGTCTGTCGGCGGCAGGTAGATGCTGATCGAGGTGCCATGCCCCAGCACGCTGTCGATCCAGACGAAGCCCTCGCTCTGCTTGACGATGCCGTAGACGGTGGAGAGGCCGAGGCCGCCGGCGCGCACGGGATCCTTGGTCGTGAAGAACGGCTCGAACGCGCGCCCCTTGGTGTTGGCGTCCATGCCGTGCCCGGTATCGGACACCTCGAGCAGCACCCAGTCTCCCGGCTTCATCGGCGGGTGGGTCTCGCTGAACAACTGGTCGACCGTCACGTTCCAGGCGCGGAAGCGCAGCCAGCCCCCGTCCTTCATCGCGTCCCGGGAGTTGATCGCCAGGTTCATCAGCACCTGCTGGATCTGGACGGGATCGGCCTCCACGGGGCGCAGGTCCGGCGCGATCTCGATCGACAGGTGGATGTCCTCGCCGATGAACTGTTCGAGCAGCTCGCTCGCCGAGTTGACCAGGCGGCCGAGATCCAGCGGCCTGGGCGCCAGCACCTGCTGACGGCTGAACGCCTGCAGCCGCCGGGTCAGCGACGCCGCCCGCTCGGTGTTGCGCAGGATCATGTCGATCTCGGTGGTCGACGCGATCCCGGCCTCGATGCGATCCCGCAGCCGCTCGCACGCCTGGGTGATCACCGTCAGCACGTTGCTGAAGTCGTGGGCGATGCCGCCGGCCAGCCGGCCCACTGCCTCCATCTTCTGTGACTGGACCAGCAGCTCGTCACCGCTACGGCGCCCTGGTGTCAGCACTTGTGCTCACGATGGCGCTTTCGTCCGCTTCTGCGCAGACGAAAATCATCCCGGACAACAACAAATATTCGCCTGCGGAGGACGTGAAACTCGGTCAGGAAGCGGCGGCCGAAGCCCGCCAGCAGCTTCCGATGCTGAACGACGACGGCGTGGACAGCTACGTCGAGGACGTTGGACGACGACTGGTGAACGCCATCCCGCCTGAATTCCAGCACCGCGAGTTCCGCCACACGTTCGACGTCATCAACCAGAAGGAAATCAACGCGTTCGCGCTTCCAGGCGGACCGATGTTTCTCAACCGCGGCATGATCGAGGCCTCGAAGAGTGAAGCCGAGATGGCCGGCGTGATGGCGCACGAGATCGCACACGTGGCGCTGCGCCACGGCACCGCGCAAGCGACCAAGGGACAGAAATTCCAGATCGGCGCCATGGCCGGGCAGATCCTCGGAGCGATCGTCGGCGGCACCGCCGGTAGCGTCATCTCGCAAGGCTCGCAGCTCGGACTGGGCACCTACTTCATGAAGTACGGTCGCGAATACGAGCGTCAGGCCGACCTGCTGGGCGCCCAGATGATGGCGCGCGCGGGGTACGATCCGCGCCAGATGGCGAACATGTTCAAGACGATCGAGGCGCAGGGCGGGGGCCGCGGCGGGCCTGAATGGATGAGCAGCCACCCGAACCCGGGCAACCGCTTCGACGCGATCAACCGCGAGGCGGCAATGCTGCGCGTCACAAACCCCATTCGGGACTCAGGCCAGTTCCAGTCGGTGCGGAACCGGCTCGGCAACATGTCTCCGGCGTACACCGCAGAGCAGATCGCCAAGGGCCAGGGGCAAGGCCAGGGTGGGCAGACGCGCCCTGTCGGGACCAACAGCGGGCGTAGCGTGCAGGTGCAGGCGCCCTCCGGCCAGTACCGGACGCATAACGCCGGCAACTTCCTGCAGATCGCCGTACCGTCCAATTGGTAACCGATGAGCGGCCAGGAAACTGTGACGTATGTGCCAGAGGGTGCGTATTTCCAGGGCCAGAACGGCGGGAGCGCCTTCACTCACGGCATCGAGGTCGGCGTCGCGCCGGGCTCCGGTAACCTCGCACGCGATACGCAGCAGTTCGTCCAGTCGCTCTCGCGGTCGAATCCCGAGCTGCGTGCCGCCGGTAACGCGCGCCGCGACAACCTGGGTGGGCGCGCAGGCCTGACGACCCAGCTGTCGAACACGTCCGAGGTCACCGGCCAGCGCGAGTACATCGCGCTGTCAACGGCGCAGCTGAGGGACGGCAGCATCCTGTATGTGATCGGCGTCGCCCCGCAGCCCGAGGCGAACACCTACGAGACCACGTTCCGGCGTGTGAGACAGGGGCTGCGGATTACCGATTAACGGCGTGGGGCGGGCCTTGTCAGGCCCGCCGGGGCAAGCCTGACAAGGCTTGCCCCACAACGTGCCAGGGGCGTCGTATCTGGACTGCAGCTACTGCGGGAACCGTCCCGACGCGACCAGCAACTCCAACCGAGCCCGCCTGACCGCATCCTCCGCAATCACCGCCGCTGTTTCCGCGTCGCGCGCGCGGCGCTGGGCGTCGATCACCTCGATGTTGGTGGTCGCTCCCTCCCGGAACGCGACGTCGGTGATCTGGACCACTTCGTTCGCCTGCTGCGCGGCTTCGCGCGCGCGGGCGAGGGCGCGCTCGGTGGAGAGAATCGCCTCACGCGCGGTTCGGATCTCGGACGTCGCCTGGCGTTCGACGTTGGCGCGCTCGGCTCGCACGACGTCCACCAGCGCGAGGCGCTCGCGCTTCAGGCCCTGGCGCTGGCCTGAATCAAAGAGCGGTACCGACAGAGCGAACGTGAGGCGCCACGAGCGGGCCTCGCTGAAGAGCCCCGACGGCGCGAGTATCTGCGGATTGAACATCGCCTGTGCAGACGGCAGACGGTCCCGCCACGAGTCGTCCAGCACCCGCTGGGCGGCCGCCTGCCGCGCGATCAAGGTCTGAAGATCGGTCCGCAGTGACAGGTCGAGCGCGAGTGGGTCGGCCGGCGTGGCCAGGTCGGGCTCATTCGCGGCGTCGACCGGGCCGTCGGCGGCAATCAGCACACCCAGCGCTTCCTGCGCCCGCCGCACGGCCAGGCGCGCCTCCTCGACGCGGGCCTGGATGCTCGAGAGGTCCTGCTGCGCGCGGAGCGCGTTCAGGCGGCTGCCGATCCCGCCTTCGAACCGCTGCTGCGCGAAGTCGTAGTGCGCCCTGGCATTCTCGGTCGCGCGCTCGTTCAGCTCGACGACCCGGCGCTGCGCGATGATCGCCAGATACGCCTCTGCCGCCGCCACGCCAACCTGCCGCCGGACGTCGTCCGCGGTGCGCTGCGAGACGAAGACCTGGTCGGCCGCCTGTGCCCTGCGCGCCCAGTTGACCGGGGTCAGCAGCGGTACCGTCAGGCCGGCCGAGGTGACCGTCTGGGTTCTCGGCGTGATGCTGGTGCCGGAGAACTCCGTAATCGGATCGATCACGTTGGCGCTGAACCCGGCATCCACGGTCGGCCTGGACAGCGACCGCACCTGGTCCATCAGCGCTTCTGCCCGCACGATGCCGGCCGCCGCCTGCTGGACAGTCGGATTGTTGGTGACCGCGCGCCGCACCGCTTCCTCGAACGTCACGCGCTCGACCACCTGGGCGCCGGCGACGCCGGGCACCAGCAGCAGGGCCAGGAGGGCCGCCGTGGCGCGTGCCGCGCCGCCGCCTCGCATGCTCTGGACGATGACGTAGAGGATCGGGATGAAGAGGATGTTCAGGAACGTCGCAAAGAGCATCCCGCCGACAACCGTCGTGCCGACGGAGTGGCGTCCCTCCTGCCCCGCTCCCGATGCCAGGACGAGCGGCATGACGCCGAGGATGAAGGCCAGCGATGTCATGAGAATGGGGCGCAGCCGGATGCGGGAGGATTCTATCGCCGCGTCGACGACCGACATGCCCTTCGCCCGCAGCTGCTCCGCGAACTCGACGATCAGGATCGAGTTCTTGGCGGCCAGCCCGATCAGCATGACGAGCCCGATCTGGCAGTAGAGATCGTTCTGCAGTCCCCGGGCCCACTGGGCCGACAGCGCACCGAGCACCGCCAGCGGTACGCCCAGCAGGACGATGAACGGCAGCACCAGCGACTCGTACTGCGCGGCGAGCGCGAGGTAGACCAGCAACAGCGCGATCCCGAAGATCGCCGCCGACTGCCCTCCCGCCCTCACTTCCTCCAGCGAGATCCCGGACCACGCGTACCCGAACCCGGCCGGCAGCGACGTTTCCGCCAGCCGCTCCATCTCGGCGAGCGCCTGCCCCGAGCTGACCCCGGGCGCGGCGGATCCACTGACCTGGGCCGACCGGAACAGGTTGAAGTGGCTGATCACCTGCGGCGCCGTCGTTTCGCGGACCTTCACGACGTTGGCGAGCGGCACCATCGCCCCTCCATTGGATCGCACGTAGTACTGGCCGAGGCTCTGCGGGTCGGAGCGAAACGCCTTGTCCGCCTGGACGTAGACGCGGTACGCGCGGTTGTTGAAATCGAAGTCGTTCACGTTAGCGGATCCCAGGTATATCTGCATCGCGTTGGTGATCTCGCTGATCGGCAGGCCGAGACTCTGCGCCTTCTCCCGGTCGATGTCGACCGCCAGCTGCGGGTCGTTCGCCGTAAACGAGCTGAACAGTCCCGCCACCTGCGTGGATTGCTGCGACGCGCCGATCAGCGCCGCGGTCGCGCCGCCAAGATTCTGCACGTTGGGACTGCCGCTCTGGTCGAGGACCTCGAAGGTAAACCCGCCGACATTGCCGATGTTGATCCCGGGCGGCGCGAACGGGATCACGATTCCGCCCTGGATCCCGAAGAGCGCTCCCCGGATTCGCGGCAGCAGGCCGGCGACCCGTTCCTCCGGCGTGTCCCGCACGTCGAACCCCTTGAGCAGGGTGAAAATCAGCCCCTGGTTTGGCGCGCTTCCCGCAAAGCTGAAGCCGACCACGGTAAATACCGACTGGACCTCCGGGACCTTCATCAGGATCTGCTCGGCCTCGCGCGCCACGTTGCTCGTGTACTCGAGCGACGCCCCCGGGGGCGCCTGCACGATGGTGATGAAATAGCCGGCGTCTTCCTCGGGGACGAACGCCCGCGGCACCAGCTGGTAGACGTAGTAGGTCGCGCCGAGCAGCCCGATGAACACCAGGACGACCAGCCAGCGGACCCGCATCAGTCCCCGCACCGCCATCACGTACAGGTCGGTGCTCCTGTGCAGCACGCGCTCGATCGGACCGAAGAACCCTGACTCGGCGCTGCGCGGACGAAGCAGCAGCGCCGACAACGCGGGGGTCAGCGTCAACGCGTTGAACGCGGAAATGGCCACGGCGAAGGCGATGGTCAGCGCGAACTGCTGATACAGGCGCCCGGTCGTTCCCGGGAAGAACGCGACCGGCACGAACACCGCGATCAGCACCAGCGCGGTCGCGATCACCGCGCCGAACACCTCGCGCATGGCGTCCGACGCCGCCTGCAGCGGTGATTTCTTGTGTTCCTGGATGTGGCGCTCGATGTTCTCAATCACCACGATCGCATCGTCCACCACGATGCCCGTGGCGAGCACGATCGCGAACAGCGTCAGCGTGTTGATCGAGAAATCGAGCAGGTTGACGAACGCGAAGGTGCCGATCAGCGACACCGGCATGGTGAGCGCCGGGATGATCGTCGCGCGCCAGCTCTGGAGGAACACGAACATCACCAGGACGACGAGCCCCACGGCCTCGGCCAGGGTGATGATCACCTCGGTGATCGACTCCTGGACCACCGTGGTCGTGTCAAACGCAGTGTCGAAGACGAGCCCGGGCGGGAATTCCGCCTCCAGCCGCGCCATTTCCGAGGTCACGGCGCGCTGGATGTCGAGGGCGTTGGAAGTCGGCAGCCCCATCACCGCGAACCCGACCGATTCAAGCCCCTGGAAGCGCAGCTGCGAGGCATACGTCTCCGCCCCGAGCTCGACCGTGCCGATGTCACGTAGCCGCACGAGGTTGCCATTGCTGCCGGCTTTGATGATGACGTTCTCGAATTCCGACGCTTCGCGAAGGCGTCCGGCGGCCCGCACGCTGATCTGGTAGGTCTGCCCCTCGCGCGCCGGCGAATCGCCGACGCTCCCGGCCGCGACGTTGACGTTCTGCTCCCGCAAGGCGTTGACCACGTCGCCCGCCGTGAGCCGGCGCGCGGCCAGGCGGTTCGGGTCCAGCCAGACGCGCATCGAGTACTTGCGCTCGCCGAAGATGACGATGTCGGCAACGCCGGGGATCCGCTTCAGGGCGTCCTTGATGTAGACGTCGACGTAGTTCGACGTGAACAGCGAGTCGTATTCCCCGTTTTTGGCGTACACCGCCCCGACCGAGATGAAGTTGCCGCCGCCTTTGGTGACGGTGATCCCGATCTGGCGCACCTCGCCGGGGAGGCGGCCGAGCGCCTGGTTCACGCGGTTCTGCACATCGACGGCGGCGATGTCCGGATCGCGCGTGATGTCGAACGTGACGTTGATCTGGCTGAACCCGCTGTTGGTGCTCGACGAGGTCATGTACTGCATGCCCTCGACGCCGTTGATCGCCTGTTCGAGCGGCGTGGTCACCGCCGTCTCGACGGTCTCGGCGTTGGCGCCGGTGTAGACGGCGACCACGGAGACGGTCGGCGGGGTGACCGTCGGGTACCACGCGATCGGCATCGTCGGGATCGCCAGCGCGCCCGCGAGGACGATCACCAGCGAGCAGACGGTCGCGAGGATCGGGCGTGTGATGAAGGTGTCGACGAACATTTACGAGGCGTTGACCGGCGCGCCGTCGCCTATCTTCTGGATATTGGAGACGATCACGCGCTCGCCTTCCTTGAGGCCCATGCGGACGATGTAGTCCTCGCCGATCACCTCGCCGAGCGTCACCGGCTTCTGGCGGGCGACTGTCCCCTTCTCCCCCTGCTCCGCGATGTAGACGAAGTACTGGCCACCAAGGCGGTTCACGGCCACGACCGGCACGGTCAGGGCCGGATCGTTGCTCCAGATCAGGCGGGCTCGCACGTACTGCATGACGCGCATGCCGGTCGGCATCTGCCGCAGCGTCGCCTTCACCAGCACCGACTGGGTGGCGTCGTCCGCGCGCGGCGCCACGAACGACACCGGGTTCGACGCGATTACCTGGCCGCTACTGTCGAGCAGTTCGACCGTGAGGCCCTCCCGCAGCTCGCCGGCGCGTTCGAGCGGCACGTTGAGGTAGGCCTCGAGGCCTTCCGGCGAATCGATGGTCGTAATCACCGTCGAGGGTGTCACGCGGTCGCCCTGGCGGATCGCGATCTCGCCGACGATGCCCGAGGTGGGCGCGGTGACGCGGTAGTACTGGAGCTGCACCTGCGTCTCGCGAATCTGCGACTGCACGGCCGCGAGCTGCGCCTCCGCGTTCTTCAGGGCGGTTTCGGCCTGTTCGAGCTCCGCGAGGCTGACGGCGCCGGCCGCATGCAGCTTCTGCAGCCGCGCAACCTGCTGGCGCGCATAGGACACGTCGGCCTCACGGGCCGCGCGCTGCGACTCGATCGACGTCACGCTTGCCTGCTGGCGGTCAGGATCGATCTGGACCAGCGGCTGTCCCGCCGAGACGCGGTCCCCGGCCTTCACGAAGATCTGCCGCACCAGGCCCTCGACCTGCGGCTGGATGGTGGTGGAGCGCAGCGACCGGATCGTGGCGACGAACTCGGACGCCTGCGCCACGGGCTTGGGCGCGAGCGTGATGGTCTTGACGTCCATCGGCGGAAAGGCGCCAGGGCCGCCAGGACCACCACCTTCAGGGGCCTCCGGGGCGCCGCCGCAGCCGGCGCTGCCTATCGAGGCGAAGATCAACGCGACGAGAAATCTGGACGTAACGTATCGACACATAGGGGTATCCGCGCAGGCGGGACTCAGCGTGATCCGGGGGCCTTCCAACTATACCTAAGACGTAAGACGGCTAGCGGAAGATCCCTTTGATGCCCCGGCCAAGTGCGCCAAACAGTCCCTGGATGGCGCGTTGTGCGCGCTGCTTCAGGCTCCCGCTGTGGATCGCGCACAGGCGCGTGGGGATCTCGTCGCCGTTTTTGAAGTACTCGACGTAGGTCGGACAGCCTTCGACCGGCCGCTGGTAGGAGAGGAGGCAGAACTCCTCGCCTTGCAAGTCACCGGGCCGTGCGAAGGGCTCGGCCGGACGGGCGCGCGCGACGCGGCGCATGAAGTCGGACCAGATCGGCAGCGCCACGCGGGCGCCAGAGCCGGTGTTCCGGATTCGCTCCGGCTGGTCGAAGCCGACCCAGACACCCGCGACCACCGATGAGGAGAACCCGACGAACCAGGCGTCGTGGTAGTCGTTGGTGGATCCGGTCTTGCCCCCGACTGGGCCCTTCACGCCGAGCCGCCGCGCCGAGGCACCGGTCCCGCGGTCGACCACGTCCTGCAGCATGGTCACCATCTGATACGCGACCTGCGGGGAGAGGATCTGCTCGCGTTCGGCATGAACCTGCAGGACCAGTTCGCCCGAGCCGTCCAGGACCGACGTCAGGGCGCGCGGCCGCACGCGGTACCCGAGCGTCGGGAAGACGGCGTACGCCGCGGTCAGGTCGAGCGGCGAGACGAGGCCGCTGCCGAGCGCCAGCGACGGCACGTCCGGCTGATCGCGGACGCCGAGGTCCGCCACCAGGCGCAGGATCGATCCCGTTCCGACGCGCTGCTGCAGCAGCACCGCGGCCGCGTTGTTGGATTCGAGCAGCGCCGCGCGCAGCGTCATCTCGTCCTTGCCGCCCGCCTGCTCGTCGCGGGGAATCCAGACGCCCTCCGCCTGCTCGATCGCCACCTGCTTCAGGCCGGTGACCGTTGACACGGGCGACAGCCCCTGCTCGAGCGCTGCCGCGTAGACGAACGGCTTGAAGGCGGACCCGGGCTGCCGGCGGCTTCGTGCGGCACGGTTGAAGGTGGTGGTGGCGAAATCAGACCCGCCGACCATCGCCAGCAGGTTGCCGGTCTGCGGATCCATCGCGACCAGCGCCCCCTGCAGTTCCTTGATGCCGAGCCGGCGCAGGCCGTCGCGGACCGCCGCTTCGGCGGCATCCTGGATCTCCGGGACGAACGTGGTGTGCACCTGCCAGTCAGGCGGGTTGTCGCCGCCGTAAACGTTGCGGAACTGCTGCCGCAGGTATTCCTTCGCGAACCCGTGCTTGGCGCTGGTGATCCGCGGTTGCGGCCTGACGCGAATCCGCTCGGCGCGCGCGGCCGACTCCTGCTCCGCCGTGATCTTCCCTTCCTCGCGCATGCGCTGCAGCACGACGAAGCTGCGGCGGCGCGCCGCGTCCAGGTGCGTCCAGGGCGAGTAGGACGCCGGCGCCCTGATGATGCCGGCGATCAGCGCGGCTTCGCCGATGGTGAGCTGCGACGCCTTCTTGCCGAGCATCTTCTCGGACATCGTCTCGATGCCGTAGATGCCGCCGCTCAGGTAGACCCGGTTGAGATAGAGCTGCAGGATCTCCCGCTTGGTCAGGAAGATCTCGAGCATCACCGCGAGCGCCGCCTCTTTGACCTTGCGGGCGTAGGTCCGCGAGTTGGACAGGAACAGCGTGCGCGCAAGCTGCTGCGTCAGCGTGCTGCCCCCCTGCCGCCCGTCCTCGGACCGCAGGTTGTAATACATGGCGCGCGTCAGCGCGATCGGATCGACCCCGGGATGCATGTAGAAGCGGTGGTCTTCGACCGCCACGACCGCGTCCTTGAAGTGCGTGGAGATCTGCTCGAACGGGACGTCCTTGCGCTGCTCGTCGAGGCGGAACCAGGGCCGGCCGGCGGCGTCGTAGAAGACCGTGTCCCCGACGCCGCGATTCAGCTTGTAGATCGTCCACCCGTGGCGTCCGGTCCAGGCCGCGGCCATCACCACCAGCACGATGGCGAGCCCGCCGGCGACGGCGATCAGCCAGTCCCGGATCGTCAGGGCGCGGAGGTCTGAGAACCGCACGACTTCGATGGTAACCTTTCGCGAATGGCTCGATGGCTCCTCGTTTTTCCGCTGCTGCTCACCGTTATGACGGCAGAGCCGGCCGCCCAGTCGGCTGAGCAGGACTTCCTCTCACGGGTCCGCCGGCTCACGGTCGAGGGGCGCCGCGCGGGCGAAGGCTACTGGGCGCCCGACGGGCAGCGGCTCGTGTTTCAGAGCGAGCGCGAGCCCGGCAATCCCTTCTACCAGATTTACACGCTCGACCTCACCACCGGTGACGCATCGCGTATTTCGCCCGGCTACGGCAAGACCACCTGCGCGTTCTTCCGAGCCGGAACGGATCAGATCCTGTTCGCCTCCACGCACCACGATCCGCGGTCGAAGGCGCTGCAGCAGGAGGAGATGGACTTCCGCGCCTCGGGCAAGGAACGGCGCTATTCGTGGGACTACGACCCCGAGTTCGAGATCTACGCCTATGCCGAGAAGGCCCGGTCGTATGCCCGCCTGACCAACGCGCGCGGCTATGACGCGGAGGCCAGCTATTCGCCCGACGGCCAGTGGATCGCGTTCTCGTCGATGCGCGACGCGTACAACCGCCAGCTTTCTCCCGCCGACCAGAAGCTGCTCGACGTGGATCCCAGCTACTTCGGCGAGATCTACATCATGCGCGCCGATGGATCGGGACAGAAGCGGCTGACCAGCGTGACCGGCTACGACGGCGGTCCTTTCTTCTCGCCCGACGGCACCCGCATCGTGTGGCGCCGGTTCGACGAGCAGGGCCTGATCGCGAATGTCTGGACGATGAAGATCGACGGTACCGACCAGCGTCAGGTCACCGACTTCGGCTCGATGAGCTGGGCGCCCTATATCCACCCGTCGCGCGAATACCTCCTGTTTGCGTCGAACAAGCTCGGGTTCGAAAACTTCGAGATCTTCATGGTGGACGTCGACGGCAGGAAGGAGCCCGTCCGCATCACCTACTCCGACGGATTCGACGGCCTCCCGGTTCCCTCGCCGGACGGCCGCCGGCTGGCGTGGACCTCGAACCGCGCCGGCGGCCGCGAAGGGCAGATATTCCTGGCCGACTGGAATCATCAGGCCGCGCTCGATGCCTTGAAGCGCTCCCCGGAGAGAAAGAAATGAGTATCTGGCCGCGCAGGCTGAAGCCTGCGCTCTACATTCTTCTAGGGCTCGCATGTGCGGGGTCGGCAAGCGCGCAGACGAGGGCGCACGTCGAGGTGCTGGCTTCGGATCGGCTCGAGGGTCGCGAGGCGGGCTCCGCGGGCGAGAGGCTTGCGGCCGAATACATCGCCGCCCAGCTCACGCGCATCGGCGCCAGGCCGCTGCCGGGCCGGGCGGACATGTTCGTGCCGTTCGAGTTCACCGCCGGCAGCCGGGACGGCGGCTCGCGCGTCACGATCACGCAAGGGGGAACGGCGCGCGCATTCGCCTCGCGCTCCGACATCCAGGCGCTGTCCTTCTCGGACGATGCCGAGGTCAGCGGCAGCGTGGTATTTGCCGGCTACGGTCTGGTGGTTCCCGAGTCCCAGAACTTCGGCTACGACAGCTATGCCACGCTCGACGTCAGGGACAAGATCGTCGTCGTCCTTCGCTACTTTCCCGAAGACGCCGACCAGCAGACGCGCGCGGTGCTCGCCCGCTATGCCGACCTGCGCTACAAGGCGATGGCCGCCCGGCAGCGCGGCGCCAGAGCGCTGCTGGTGGTCACCGGCCCGCGTTCTCCGAACGCCGGCACGCTCGTGCCGATGACCTTCGATACCGCCATCGCCGGATCCGGCATTCCCGCCGCCAGCGTCAGCGGCGCAATAGCCGACGCGCTCTTTTCGCCCGGGTCGAAATCCTTACGCGACGTGCAGCAGGAGCTCGATTCGGCCAACCCGCACGTCGCCGGCTTCGAGCTGCCGGGCGTGACGGTCACCCTCACAACAGCCGTCGTCCGCGAGAAGCAGACCGGACGCAACGTGATCGCCTACCTCCCCGCCACGCAGCCGCTGACCGGCGTTGACAAGGCGTGGGTGGCGGTCGGCGCGCACTACGACCACCTGGGTCGCGGCGGCAAAGGCCACTCGCTCGCATCCCAGGCAGACGCCTCCGCCATCCACTATGGGGCCGATGACAACGCCTCCGGCACCGCCGCCGCCATCGCGATCGCGCAGGCGCTCGCCTCGCAGCCGAGACGCCGTCACGTGCTCATCGCGCTCTGGTCGGCTGAGGAGATCGGCCTGGTGGGATCCAACGCGTTCGTCGTCGCGCCGCCGGTGCCGATCGCCCAGGTCGCGGCGTACTTCAACTTCGACATGGTCGGGCGCATGAGCGGCAACAAGCTGATCGTCCAGGCCACCGGCACGAGCCCGACGTGGGCACGGCTGCTCGAGCGCGCCAATGTCGCCGCCGGGTTCGACCTGGTGATCCAGCCCGACCCGTATCAGCCGACCGACGTCGCCACGTTCAACCAGGCGAGCGTCGCGAGCCTGGCCTTCTCCACCGGCGCGCACGCGGACTACCACAAGCCGTCCGACACGGCTGACAAGATCAACTACGCCGACCTCGATCGCATCGTCACGATGGCCGTGGCGCTGGTGCGCGCGACCGCGGATGCCGACCAGGCGCCGCAGTTCTCCAAGGTCGATCAGCCGATCTCACGGGGCAGCATCGCGGGGGTGCGCGTGACGACGGGAACCATTCCCGACTACGCGACCGAGGTGAAGGGACTGCTGCTCGGCGGGGTGACCGGCGGCGGACCGGCGGATCGCGCCGGCCTGATGAAGGGAGACATCATCATCGAGATCGCCGGCCAGACGATCGCCAACATCTACGACTACACCTACGCGCTGGAGCTCCTGAAGGTCGATCAGGCGGTGAAGGTCGTCTACACCCGTGCCGGCGAAAAGCGCGAGACGCAGATGATTCCCGCTGCGCGCCGCTGACTCCCAACTACCAACCCCGCAACTCCCAACGCTTGGGAGTTGGGCGTCTTGGGGGTTGGGAATTACTTCTGAACGTCCCCGTCGATTGCCGCGATCTCCTTGTCCTCGACGCCGAGGATGGCCTCCGCCTTTTCCGCCAGCGGGTCCGATTCAACCGGACCCTGAATGCGGGCATAGATGAACGCGACGGCAAAAATCACGACGATCAACCCGAGCGACAGCCATCGTGGCACCTCGTAGTGCACGTAGCCCGCGCTGTGCAGGTACTCGAGCACCAGCTTGATGCCGACCCACGCGATGATCACGAAGGCGCCGTCCACCAGCGCGGGATACTTGTTCACCAGCACCAGCAACCGCCCGATCACCAGCCGCATCGCGATCACGCCGAGAATCCCGCCGGTGATGATCACCCAGGTCTTGTTGGACATCGCCACGGCGACCAGGATCGAATCGATCGCGAAGACGATGTCGGTCAGCTCCACCTTCACCACCGTGGACCAGAACGGCGACATCCCCAGGAACGACGTGGCTTTCTTCGGCTGGCGCCGCGCGGCGGCGTCTTCATGTCCCGAGAAATGCGTATACGGCAGCCACAGCAGGTAGGCGGCGCCGATCAGCATGACGAACTTCAGCTGGATCAGGTAGACCGCGAGCAGGATCGCGAGGATTCTGAACGCAAAGGCGCCGATGATTCCGTACTGGAGCGCTTTGCGCTGCTCGTGCTTGGGAAGCCCCAGCACGAGAACGGCGAGCACCATCGCGTTGTCGGCGCTCAGGAGTCCTTCGAGGGCGACCAGCAGGGCGACGGTGACGAGATCAGCGGATTGAATATCCAAGCAGCCTTCAATCCTACCTCAGCGCCTCTCGCGACCGCGGCTCACCTTGACACGACCCATATCACTTCCTAGACTCGATCTGTATCAAGGTTGGGCCCCATGGCAGTGCAGCAGGAGCAATTTCTGATCAGCGTGGCGGCGGAAATGCTGGGGATGCACCCCCAGACGCTGCGGAAGTACGAGCGGCTGGGGCTGATCCAGCCGTCGCGGACGATCGGCAGCATGCGTCTCTACTCGAGCGAGGAACTCGAGAAGATCCGCCTGATCAAGAGCCTGGTGGATGACGGAGGGATCAACCTCGCGGGCGTGCAGCGGCTGCTGTCGATTGCTGAAGTGATGCAGCGGATCCGCCCCCTCATGGACGAGGGTGCCCTCGCCACCGGTGCGGGACGCCGGCAACTGGTCACCGAGATGCGCCGCCTCAGCGACGCATTGGGGCTGTGAGATGCCTTGTGCCTCTGGCCTTTGGTCTTTGGTAGGGACCAGAGGCTAGAGGCCAAAGGCCAGAGACTATGGAATTCAAGGACTACTACAACACGCTTGGCGTGACCAAGGCCTCGACCGAGAAGGAGATCAAGGGCGCCTTCCGGAAGCTGGCCCGCAAGCATCACCCGGACGTCAACCCGGGCGACAAGCAGGCGGAGTCGCGGTTCAAGGACATCAACGAGGCCTACGAGGTCCTGGGCGATCCGGCCAAGCGCAAGAAGTACGACGAGCTCGGCTCGAACTGGCGGGCCTACGAGCAGGCGGAGGCGCAGGGCGGGCCCAACCCGTTTGCGGGCCAGTGGAATCCCGGCGCCGGCGGCCAGGGCGGCGGCTTCCGCGGGATGACGCAGGAAGAGATGGCGGAGATGTTCGGGGACCAGAACCCCTTCTCCGACTTCTTCACGACATTCTTCGGCGGTGGCGGCGGCGCCGACCCGCGGCGTGGGGCCGGTGGACGGGCCCGTTCGCGGCAGCGACCCGGCCGCGACGTCGAGCACGAGATCGAGCTGACGCTCGAGGACGCCTACGACGGCACGACGCGCCGGCTGTCGATGAAGCATGACGGTCACGCGCGCACCGTCGACGTGCGCATCCCGGCGGGCGTTGGCGATGGCTCGCGGGTGCGGGTCGCCGGCGAGGGCGAGCACGGCGTCGCCGGGGCGCAGTCGGGCGACCTGTATCTGCGCGTCCGCCTCGCGGTGCATCCGGAATTCGAACGCAAGGGACGCGATCTGTACGTCAAAGTACCCATTCCGGTGACCACCGCGGTGCTGGGCGGCGAAGCGGAAGTGAAGACACTGAGCGGCAAGGCGGTGCGCCTGCGGATCCCGCCGCTCACGCAGAATGGCCAGGTGTTCAGGCTGAAGGGCTACGGGATGCCCAAGGTGGGCAAACCGGACGAAAAAGGCGACCTGTACGCCCGCGTCGAGGTGCAGATGCCGACTGAGAATTCACCGTCGGAACGTGAACACTGGGAGGCCCTGGCAAAACTCGCTGGAGGAGCGGCCAACACCTCGGCCGCGTGATCATGAATCTCAACAAATTCACCGAAAAGGCGCAGGAGGCGGTGATGACCGCCCAGAACCTCGCCACCGAGCTGACGCACTCCGAAATCACCCCGGAACACCTGCTCGTCGCGCTCGCCGATCAGCAGGGCGGCATCGTCCCGTCGATCCTGCGCAAGATGGCTCTCGACCCGGCGAAGATCGCCGGCGACGCGCGGACGATGCTCGAGAACAGCCCGAAGGCATTCGGCGCCGAGGTCCGCTTCTCGCCCCGCATGAAGCTGGTGTTCGACTCCGCGCAGGCTGAAGCGACGCGGCTGCAGGACGAGTACGTGAGCACCGAGCACCTGCTGCTGGCGCTGGCGACCGAGGCGGGCCGCTCCCCCGCCGCGCAGATGCTGCAGAAGGCCGGGGTGAGCAAGGACACGCTGTTCGCCGCCCTGACGCAGGTCCGCGGCAGCCAGCGGGTGACGTCGCAGAACCCGGAGTCCACCTACGAGGCGCTCACCCGCTACGGCCGCGATCTGACCGACCTGGCGCGCAAGGGCAAGCTCGATCCGGTGATTGGCCGCGACGAAGAGGTCCGCCGGGTGATCCAGGTGCTGTCACGCCGGACCAAGAACAATCCCGTGCTGATCGGGGAGCCGGGTGTCGGCAAAACGGCGATCGTCGAAGGACTCGCCCAGCGCATCATCCGCGGCGACGTGCCCGAAGGGCTGAAGAACAAGAAGATCTTCGCCCTGGACATGGGCGCGCTGGTGGCCGGCGCCAAGTATCGCGGCGAGTTCGAGGAGCGCCTGAAGGCGGTCCTGAAGGAGATCACCGACTCCGAGGGGCTGATCGTCCTGTTCATCGACGAGCTGCACACCGTGGTCGGCGCCGGCGCCGCCGAGGGCGCGATGGACGCGTCGCAGATGCTCAAGCCGATGCTCGCCCGCGGCGAGCTGCACACCATCGGCGCGACAACCATCGACGAGTATCGCAAGCACATCGAGAAGGACGCCGCCCTCGAGCGCCGTTTCCAGCCGGTCGTGGTTGGCGAGCCGACCGTCGAGGACACCATTTCGATCCTGCGCGGGCTGCGCGAGCGCTATGAAATCCACCATGGCGTGAAGTTCAAGGACTCGGCGCTGGTCGCGGCCGCGATGCTGTCGCACCGCTACATCACCGACCGCTTCCTGCCGGACAAGGCGATCGACCTGATCGACGAAGCGGCCTCCAAGCTCCGGATGGAGATCGACTCGATGCCGGCGGAGCTCGACGAGGTCCGCCGGCGCATCATGCAGCTCGAGATCGAGCGCGAGGCGCTGCGCAAGGAGCGGGACAAGGCCTCGGTCGAGCGGCTCGGCAAGCTCGAGAAAGAGCTCGCCGACCTGAAGGAGGAGCAGGGCCGCCTCCAGGCGCACTGGGAACAGGAGAAGAGCGCCATCCAGGCGTCGCGCACCCTCAAGCAGTCGCTCGAGCAGGCGCGGCTCGAGATCGACCGCGCGCAGCGCTCAGGCGACTACGCCAGGGCCTCCGAGCTGCAGTACGGCAAGATTCCCGACCTCGAGAAGCAGATTCACGACCAGGAAACCCGCCTCGCGGAGCTCCAGAAGGCGCAGAAGATGCTGAAGGAGGAGGTGGACGAGGAAGACATCGCCGACGTCGTGGCGAAGTGGACCCACATCCCGGTCAGCAGGCTGATGGAGGGCGAGATCCAGAAGCTGATTCACATGGAAGAACGGCTGCACCAGCGCGTGATCGGACAGGACGAGGCGATCACCGCGGTGTCCAATGCCATGAGACGCGCGCGCGCCGGCCTGCAGGACCCGAATCGCCCGCTGGGCAGCTTCATCTTCCTCGGGCCGACCGGCGTCGGCAAGACCGAGCTGGCCCGTGCGCTCGCGGAGTTCCTCTTCGATGACGAGCACGCGATGATCCGGATCGACATGTCGGAGTACCAGGAGAAGCACACCGTCTCGAGGATGATCGGCGCGCCTCCCGGGTACGTCGGCTACGAGGAGGCCGGCCAGCTTACCGAGGCCGTCCGCAGGCGCCCGTACTCGGTCGTCCTGTTCGACGAAATCGAGAAAGCTCATCCGGAAGTGCTCAACGTCCTGCTGCAACTCCTGGACGACGGCCGGCTGACGGATGGCAAGGGACGAACCGTCGACTTCAAGAACGTCGTCGTCATCATGACGTCGAACCTGGGGAGTCATCACATCGCCGAGCACGCGGGTGATATCACCGAGGGCGTGCGACGCCAGGTGAGCGAGACGCTGCGGGAGCACTTCCGGCCGGAGTTCCTCAACCGGCTGGACGAGGTGATTTTCTTCCATGCGCTCGGGCTGGAGCACATGAAGCACATCATCGACATCCAGATCCGGGGGCTGCTGAAACGGCTCGAGGACCGAAAAATCCGCGTCGAGCTGTCCGACGCCGCCAAGCAGTTCCTGGTGACCGAGGGTTACGATCCGATGTACGGCGCCAGGCCGCTGAAGCGGACGATCCAGCGCCGGGTCCTCGACCCGCTGGCCGTCCGGGTGCTCGAGGGGCAATTTGCCGAGGGGGATCGGATCCTGGTCGATGTCGGAGAGAATGGATTGATGTTCGAGAAAGCACAGTCGGTGTCCGCGTAGATGGCGACTCCACGCACACCGCCGGGGACCAACCCCCGCGACAAGCGGCAAGGCGAGCGCCGGACGTTCGGCCAGGGCGGCCGGCCGGCAGGAGCCGTCTGGTACGTGCTCGGCTTCCTGTTCCTGATGGCGCTCGCCCAGGCCTGGTTCCTGGCGCCCTCGGGCCGCCAGATCTCCTACTCCGAGTTCAAGCAGGCCGTGCGGGGGGGGCAGCTCGCCGAGGTCGCCGTCGGGGAGCAGACCATCCGCGGCAGCTTCAAGACCGAAACCGGCGGCAGCCTGAACTTCAACACCAACCGCATCGAGGATCCCAAGCTCCTCGAGGAGCTCGACGCCGCGGGCGTCAAGTACACCGGTGAGCTCATCAACCGGTGGCTGCCGGAGATCCTGGGCTGGGTCCTTCCGCTGCTGCTCCTCTTCGGCATCTGGAGCTTCTTCTTCCGGCGGATGGGCGGCGCCGAGGGCGGCGTCATGTCCTTCGCGCGCAGCAAGCACAAGGTGTTTGCCGAAGACGATGTGAAGGTAAGCTTCGCGGACGTGGCGGGCGTCGACGAGGCCGAGCAGGAGCTCAAGGAGATCGTCGAGTTCCTCAGGACGCCCAAGAAATACACGGCGCTCGGCGGGCGCATCCCCAAGGGCGTGCTCCTGGTGGGACCGCCCGGCACCGGCAAGACCCTGCTCGCCCGCGCCGTCGCCGGTGAAGCGAAGGTCCCCTTCTTCAGCATGAGCGGCTCGGAGTTCGTCGAGATGTTCGTCGGCGTCGGCGCGGCGCGCGTGCGGGATCTCTTCAGCCAGGCCGAACAGAAGGCGCCCTGCATCATCTTCATCGACGAGCTCGACGCGCTCGGCCGGGCGCGCGGGCAGAACCCGATGGGCTCACACGAGGAGCGCGAGCAGACGCTGAACCAGCTCCTCGCCGAGATGGATGGCTTCGACTCGCGCAAGGCGATCATCATCATGGGCGCCACCAACCGTCCCGAGGTGCTCGACCCGGCGCTGCTGCGGCCGGGCCGCTTCGACCGGCAGGTGCTCGTCGACAAACCCGACATCAACGGCCGCGAGCAGGTGCTGAAGATCCACACCAAGAACGTGAAGCTCTCGGAGAACGTCGACCTGAGGATCATCGCCGCCCGCACGGCGGGCTTCGCGGGCGCCGACCTGGCCAACCTGGTGAACGAGGCGGCGCTGCTCGCGGCGCGCAAGGACAAGACCTCGGTCGAGATGTCGGATTTCGACGAAGCGATCGACCGGCTGATCGCGGGCCTCGAGCGCAAGCGCGTGATGAACACGAAGGAGCGCGAGATCGTCGCCTATCACGAGTCGGGACACGCGATCGTCGCGACCCTGATCACCGACATGGATCCGGTCCACAAGATCTCCATCGTCCAGCGGGGTTTCGGCGCGCTCGGCTACACGATGCAGCTGCCGCTTGAAGACCGCTACCTGATGCAGGAGGTCGATCTGCTCAACCAGCTTGCCGTCCTGCTCGGCGGCCGGACGGCGGAGGAGATTGCGCTCGGCAAGATCTCGACCGGCGCGCAGAACGACCTGCTGCGGGCGACCGACATCGCGCGCGCCATGGTCACCGAGTGGGGCATGAGCGAGGTGCTCGGGGCGATCAACTACGACGGCCACAAGCGGAACAAGTTCCTCGAGATGCAGATGGGCCCCGAGCGCGGCGTCTACGCCGACGACACGGCGCGGCTGATCGACGCCGAGGTGAAGCGCATCATGACCGACGCGCACGACCGGGCGACGCGCATCCTGACCGACAAGCGCGACATGCTCGAAGCCGTCACGCGGCGGCTGCTGGAAATAGAGGTCATGGAGGGCGAGGAGCTGCGCCGCATCATGGGGGTTCCGCCGCCGCCGCCCGAGGCGCTCGCCGAGACGACTCCCCTGCCGCCGACCAGCGATCTGCCGGTGCTCGACGCCTGAGTACGATGGCTCAACACGCCTACGCGGTGGCGGCCCTGGTCGCGCCGAAGGTCGCGGAACACCTGCGGCTGCACCGCACCACCGCCCCGCTCGACGCGCAGCAGGCGTCGGGAGACCTGCTGCCGGACGCGCCGGTGATCGAGGCGCTGGTGGACGCCGCGTTCTGGGCGAGCGTGCGCCGCGAGGAAGGGTACGTCCCCAAGATCTCTCTTGCCTACGTCCCGCCCCGTCCCGAGATCCTGCCGCTGCTGTTCGAGCACGCGATGTCGCTCGACCCGGGCGCGCTCACCAAGCTGGCTGCCGCGGTCGAGCGCCCGGGCATCCACCTCGGTGTGTGGTCCGCCTCCGCCAAGGCTTCGGCGGGACAGGCCGGTGACGGTCCGCTGATGGTCTGGGGCACCACCCACGCCCTGCCGCCCTTCTGCTTCGTCGTCGAAGTCATCGCGCCCGGCCTGCTGGTGCTGAAGCACCGGCCGCGGCAGGAATCCCGGAAGTTCATCAACGTGGCGGTGCTCGAGGGCGATCGCATGAAGATCGTCGACGAGGCGGGGTCGCGCATCGCCGACTGCCCCGCCCTGCTGACGTCGATGATCGGCTTCGACACCCAGGCCGAGGACGGCACGATCAACGTGCTGGTGCAGCTCGCGCTCTCGATGCGCAAGCATGGCCGCGGCGGCATTCTGCTCGCGGTGCCGGCGGAGAGCAGCACCTGGCGCGAATCGATCGTCCATCCGATCGCCTACGGTGTGAGCCCGCCGTACACGGAGCTGGCGGACCTGGTGGCCGCCGGCCGCGCCAACGCGCCGAACGACGACTGGCTGGACGCCGTCAACCGAGCGGTTGACGCGCTCGCCGGGCTGACCGCGGTCGACGGGGCGCTGGTCATGAGCAACCGCTACGACGTGCTCGCATTCGGCGCCAAGATCAACCGCCGCAAGGGCGCGCAGCTGATCGAGCAGATCGTGGTCACCGAGCCGGTCGAGGGGTCGTCGGCGGAATGGATGCACCCGGGACAGCTTGGCGGCACACGTCATCTCTCGGCCGCGCAGTTCGTCCACGATCAGCGCGACGCGCTGGCGCTGGTCGCGTCGCAGGACGGCCGCTTCACGATCTTCGCCTGGTCGCCGTGCGACGGCGCCGTGCACGCGCACCGGGTCGAAACGTTGTTGTTATAGCGTTGTGGGGCCGGCCTTGTCAGGCCGGCCGGGCAAGCCTGACAAGGCTTGCCCCACAAAACTCTCACACTTCGAGGAGCTAAGCATGGGCGAGCGCGTCACGTTTCAATCCAACAGCCACACCACCAACGGCTACCTGGCGAAACCGGCCAGCGGCTCCGGGCCCGGCGTCATCGTCATCCAGGAATGGTGGGGGCTGGTTCCGCATATCGAAACCGTGACCGATCGCTTCGCCGCCGAAGGATTCGTCGCGCTGGCGCCGGACCTGTATCACGGCGAAAAGGCCACCTCACCCGACCAGGCCGGCAAGCTGATGATGGCGCTCAACATCGAGCACGCCGCCAAGGACATTTCGGGCGCGATCGATTTTCTGCAGGCCCAGAAGGGCGTGACCGGATCGAAGGTGGGCACCGTCGGGTTCTGCATGGGCGGCGCGCTGTCGCTCTATGTCGCCACCGTCAATCCCAAGGTCGGCGCAGCCGTCGTCTTCTACGGCGGGCATCCGAATGCGAAGCCGGACCTCGCGAAGCTGGAGGCGCCGGTGCTGGGAATCTGGGCGGGCAAGGACCATTTCGTGACGCCGGAGGTGGTCGCAGGCCTCGACGAGGCCCTGACCAAGCTGGGGAAGCCGCACCAGTTCCACACTTACCCTGATGCCGATCACGCGTTCTTCAACGACACCCGTCCGGAAGTCCACAACGCCGCGGCCGCCGCGGACGCGTGGCAGAAGACGATCGCGTTCTTCCGCCTACGCCTCGTCGGTGACGCAGCCTTCTGACGCGGACTTCACCAGCCGCACATATTTTCCGAGCACGCCGGTCGTCGCCTTCGGCGCCGGCGTCTTCCACGCCTTCCGCCGCGTCGCGAGCTCCTCGTCGCTCACGTGCATGGTGAGCTCGCAGCCGTTCGCGTCGATGGTGATGCGGTCGCCGGTGCGGACCAGCGCGATGGGCCCGCCGTCCTGCGCCTCCGGGGTGATGTGCCCGATGATGAAGCCGTGCGAACCGCCGGAGAACCTGCCGTCGGTGAGCATCGCCACGTCCTTGCCGAGGCCGGCCCCCATGATCGCCGAGGTCGGCGTCAGCATCTCCGGCATACCGGGACCGCCCTTCGGCCCCTCGTACCGGATGACCACGACGGAGCCTTTGGCGATCTCGCCCCGCTCGAGCCCGGCGAGCATGTCTTCCTCTGAGTCGTAGACGTTTGCGACGCCCGAGAACCGCTCCCCTTCCTTGCCCGTAATCTTGGCGACCGCGCCGTCGGGAGCGAGGTTGCCGCGAAGAATGCGGATGTGGCCGCGCGGCAGGACCGGGTTCTCGATCGACTGGATGATCTGCTGGCCGGACTTCAGCCCAGGAAGGTTGGCGAGGTTCTCCGCCAGCGTCGTGCCGGTGACGGTCATGCAGTCGCCCTGCAGGTAGCCGCGCTCGAGGAGGTATTTCATCACCGCGGGGGTTCCGCCCACCGCGTGCAGATCCTCCTGCACGAACTGCCCGCTCGGCTTCAGGTCCGCGAGCAGCGGCACACGGTCGCTCGCCTTCTGGAAGTCGTCCAGCGAGAGCGGCACGCGGGCCGCCCTGGCGATGGCGATCAGGTGCAGGACGGCGTTGGTCGATCCGCCGACCGCCATGATCATCACCAGCGCATTCTCGAACGCCGCGCGCGTCAGGATGTCGAGCGGCTTCAGGTCGCGTTCGAGCAGCAGACGCGCCGCGGCGCCCGCGCGCCGGCACTCGTCCAGCTTTCCCGGATCTTCAGCGGGCAGCGACGAACTGTACGGCAGCGACAGCCCCAGCGCCTCGATCGCGACCGCCATCGTGTTGGCGGTATACATGCCGCCGCACGCCCCGGCGCCCGGGCACGAGTGGCGGACGATATCGAGCCGCTGCTCATCGGTGACGACGCCGGCGATGTATTCGCCGTAGGACTGGAACGCCGAGATGATGTCGCGCGGCTTGCCGAGCGCGTGCCCGGCGCGAATCGTCCCGCCGTAGACCATCAACGCCGGCCGGTTGAGCCGGGCCATCGCGATCACCGAACCCGGCATGTTCTTGTCGCAGCCCGGCACGGTCACCAGCGCGTCGTACCATTGCGCGCCCATCACCGTTTCAATCGAGTCGGCGATCAGATCGCGCGACGGCAGCGAATAGCTCATGCCGTCGGTGCCCATCGAGAGCCCGTCGCTGACGCCGATGGTGTTGAAACGAAGCCCGACCAGGCCCGCCGCCTGCACGCCTTCCTTGACGTGCGCGGCGAGCTTGTCCAGGTGCATGTTGCAGGTGTTGCCCTCGTACCACATGCTGCAGATGCCCACCTGGGCCTTCTGCAGGTCCGCGTCGGTCAGGCCGATGCCATACAGCATCGCCTGCGACGCGCCCTGGCTTCGAGGCTGGGTCACGCGGGAGGAATACTTGTTCATTGGTGATTTGTGATTGGGGATTAGGGATTCGTTGTTGATTGAGGAACTGTGATTCAGGATTGACTCAAGAATCCGAATTCGACCATCAACAACGAATTAAGAGATCACGAATCGCTAATCAATAATCTGCGGGCTTAAACCGACATCGGCTGCGGCACGCCCACGGGATCGAGGAACGGCATCATCTTCCGCAGCGGTCCGCCGACCTGCTCGATCGGGTGGTTGCGGTCGGCCTCGCGCAGCTTTTTGAAGTTCGGCTGGCCCTGCTCGTTCTCGTCGATCCATTTCTTGGCGAACGTGCCGTCCTGGATCTCCTTCAGCATCTGCCGCATCGTCGCCTTCGTCTCGGCCGTCACGATGCGCGAGCCGCCGACGTAGTCGCCGTACTCCGCCGTGTCGCTGATCGAGTAGCGCATGTACTGGAGGCCGCCCCGGTACATCAGGTCGACGATCAGCTTCAGCTCATGGAGACACTCGAAGTAGGCGATCTCCGGCTGGTAGCCAGCCTCGATCAAGGTCTCGAAGCCTGCCTTGACCAGGGCGCTGGTGCCGCCGCAGAGCACGGCCTGTTCGCCGAACAGGTCGGTCTCGGTCTCTTCCTTGAAAGTCGTCTCGATCACCCCCGCGCGCGTGCAGCCGATGCCGCGGCCGTACGAAAGGGCCTGCGCCTTGGCGTTGCCGCTGACGTCCTGGTACACGGCCACGAGGCCGGGGACGCCTGCGCCCTCGATGAACACTTCGCGGACCCGGTGGCCCGGCGCCTTCGGCGCGATCATCGAGACGTCGACGTTCTTCGGCGGGACGATCCAGTTGAAGCGGATGGCGAAGCCGTGCGCGAACATCAGCGTCTTGCCCGCGGTCAGGTGCGGCTCGATCTCCGCCTTGTAGACCTTGGACTGGTGCTGGTCCGGGATCAGGATCATGATCACGTCGGCCCACTTCGAGGCATCCGCGATGGTCATGACCTGGAGTCCGGCGGCGCGCGCCTTGTCAATCGACTTGCTGGCCGCGGGCAGCCCGACAACGACGTTGACGGCGCTGTCCTTCAGGTTGAGCGCGTGGGCGTGACCCTGCGAGCCGTAGCCGATGACGGCCACCTTCTTCTTACGGATCAGATCGATATCCGCGTCCCGGTCGTAATACATCGTCGCTGCCATTGCTGTCTCCTGAAACGGTCCGGCTGAAGCCGGACACTACGAATACCTAGTACGAAGCAGGACACTACGAAACCCCGTACGTAGTGTCCGGCTTTAGCCGGACCTAAATGCTTTAGCCGGACCTAAGAATACTGCGCGGCGGTAAGCGCCGTGTCGCCGCGCCGCATCGCCACCTGGCCGGTGCGCACCATTTCGATGATCCCGAGCGGCGCGAGCCGGGCGATCACGGCGTCCACGTGCGGCGGCTCACCGGTAATCTCCAGCGTCATGGTCTGCTCGCCCGTGTCGACGATGTGGGCGCGGGTTTCGTCAACGACCCGCAGCAGCGTGGCGCGATCGTGACCGGCGACGGCCACCTTGACGAGCGCGAGGTCCCGGGCCACCGCCGGAACGCTGCCCAGGTCCTCGACTTCGAGCACGTTCACCAGCTTATAGAGATACGCCGTGACGCGTTCCGCGCTGGCCTGGTCGCTGTCGATGACGACGGTCATCCTGGAGACGCCGGGATCGGCGGTTCGGCCAACGGTGAGCGACTCGATGTTGAAGGCGCGCCGGCGGAACAGGTTGGCGACGCGATTGAGTACACCGGGCTTGTCCTCGACGAGCGCGACGAGAGTATGGTGCATGTGATTCCTTAGATCGGATCCGCGGATGTCTCGACCAGCACGGACGGCTGCGGACGCCGGATCATCGCGTCGAGATCCGCGCCAGCGGGGACCATCGGGTAGACGCTGTCTTCCTGCTCGACCCTGAAGTCGATCAGCACCGTGCCCTCGGCCGCGCGCGCGCGCTGCACGACGTCCTCGACGTCGCCGCGCTTGTCGACGCGGTAGCCCGCCAGGCCGTGCGCGTCGGCGAGCTTGACGAAGTCAGGGCTGCGCAGCGGCGTCGCCGAATAGCGGCGCTCGTAGAAGAACTCCTGCCACTGGCGCACCATGCCGAGGAAGCCGTTGTTGATGATCGCGATGTTGATCTTGACGCCTTCCTGCGCCGCGGTCGTCAGCTCGCACTGCGTCATCTGGAAGCCGCCGTCGCCGACAATCGCCCAGACTTCCGCGTCTGGCATGGCCATCTTCGCCCCGATCGCCGCGGGGACGGCGAACCCCATCGTGCCGAGGCCGCCCGAGGTGATCAGCGAACGCGGCGTCTCGTGGTGGTAGTACTGCGCTTCCCACATCTGGTGCTGGCCGACATCGGTGACCACGATCGCCTTGCCCCCGGTGATTCGCCAGATGTCGTTGATGACATGGGCCGCGTAGAGGTGCCCGGTGTCGGGCAGCGTCTGGATGTCGCGCACCGCGGCATCGCCCTTCATCGACTCGATGTAGGCGACCCAGGGGGCGTGGTCGGCCGGTTCGAGCACGTCGAGCAGGTCCTTGAGCGTCTCGCGCAGGTCGCCGACGATAAAGGCGTCGGCGTGGACGTTCTTGTTGATCTCAGACGGGTCGATGTCGATGTGCAGCTTCTTCGCGTGCGGCGCGTAGGTCTTGGTGTTGCCGGTGACGCGGTCGTCGAACCGCATCCCGAACGCCATCAGCAGATCGGCTTCCTGGATCGCATGATTGACCCACGCTTCGCCGTGCATCCCCATCATGCCGAGGTTCAGCCGATGACTGGCCGGGACGCCGCCGAGGCCGAGCAGCGTCATGGCGATCGGCACGTCGAGCCGCTCGGCAAACGTGATCAGCTCCTTCATCGCGGCGCTCTGGATCACGCCCTGCCCCGCCAGAATCACGGGACGCCGTGAGTGCCGGATGAGGTCGGCCGCCTGCTCGAGCTCGGCGCTGCTGGCCCCTTTCAGCGGATGGTAGCCGCGCATCTTGACCGGGCGCGGATCCCACTCCCATTCGATCGAGGCCTGCTGCGCGTCCTTGGTGATGTCTACGAGGACCGGCCCGGGCCGCCCGGACTTGGCGAGGTGAAACGCCTCCTTCATGATCGGCATGATGTCTTCGACCCGGGTCACCAGGTAGTTGTGCTTGGTGATCGGGAGGGTGATGCCGGTGATGTCGGTTTCCTGGAACGCGTCGTAGCCAATCAGCTTGCTGGGCACCTGCCCGGTGATGCACACCATTGGCGAGGAATCCATCATGGCGGTGGCAATGCCCGTCACCATGTTGGTGGCGCCTGGCCCCGAGGTGGCCATCGCGACGCCCACCTTGCCGCTCGCACGGGCGTAGCCGTCGGCCATATGCGTCGCGCCCTGCTCGTGCCGGACCAGGACGTGACGGATCGGGTAGTCGAGGATGGCGTCGTAGGCCGGGAGGATTGCCCCGCCGGGGTAGCCGAAAACGGTGGTGACCCCTTCATGTACAAGGCATTCCCAGATCAGTTGTGCGCCTGTGCGTTTAGGCATGTCTGCCAGTGTGCCCTGCCGCCACCCTATCAGTCCAATTGATAGTGGTTCCTAGAAGATAAGCAAACGGCATACAACCCTGAGTCGCCCCGTCACCGGGGTCTGACCCCGGAACGACTCGTCACCGGGGTCTGACCCCTGAATAAGTGGTCCGGTTGTTGAAACACCCTCGCAGAGGATGAAAAACATGACCACGCATTGGACGATGGCGGCCCTGCTCAGCTCGGCGTTGATTGCGGGCTGCAACGGGCGCGGCAACGAAAACTCGGCAAACATTGAGGAAATGACGGCGTCGCCCGGTGCGGGCACCGTTCCCGCCGACGAAGTGGTTGCACCGCTCGAAACGTCCCCGCGAGTGGACGCCCCGGCTGTTCGCGACACGCGGCCCCCCGCTCGCGCACCCAGGGCGGCTCCCAGGCCTGCCCCATCGATGAGGTCCGACGCGGACGAGCCGGCCTATAGCCCGGTTGAACGGACCCGTCCGGCGGATCGCCCCGTCCGCAATGCGGATGCAGCCCCGGCCCCCCGCTTGCCGCAGTGGCGTGAGGTGACCATCGGAGCGGGGACGGCGATCCCGATGGAGCTGATGACGGCCCTGTCGTCAGAGACCGCTCAGATTGAAACGGCCGTCCGCGCGCGTGTCAGCCGGGACATCATCGTTGACGGCTACACCGCGATCCCTGCCGGTTCGATCGTGACCGGCACGGTGACCGACGTGGATCGCGCCGGCCGCGTTCGCGGGCGCTCCAGGCTCGCGTTCGCGTTCAACGAAGTCCAGATGAACGGGGGTCGCGAGGATCTGCGGACCAACCCGGTGTCGTTCGAAGGCGAGGCCACCAAGGGTGAGGACGCGACCAAGGTTGGTGCGGGCGCCGGCATCGGCGCGGTCATCGGCGGGATCCTCGGTGGCGGCGACGGCGCGGCCAAAGGCGCCGCGATTGGTGGGGCGGCCGGCGCAGGCACCGTGCTGGCGACGCGCGGCAAGGAAGTCGAGGTCGCCAACGGCGCCGAGATTACCGCCACGCTCGCGCAGCCGACGACGATACGGGTGTCAACCCGATAAATCCCAACTCCCAAAAGCCCAATTCCCAATTAATTTGGGAGTTGGCGAGTTGGGCGTTGGAAGTTTCATACGGCCGCAGTCTCTGCCATGCGCACGAGATTGCGGCCGTCCCTTTTTGCCTGGTAGAGCGCTCCATCCGCCAGCCGCACGAGCGCGGACGGCTCCCCCTCTTCCCCCCCGCTCATCGTCGCCACGCCAATGCTGACCGTGAGGCTCCGCTGCGTCACCGGGTGACGGATGGCGCGACCTTCCACCGTGGCGCGAAGGCGCTCGGCGAGAGCGCGCGCTCCCGGTGAGTCGGTATCGGGCAACAGGACAGCGAATTCCTCCCCGCCGTACCGCGCGACGAGGTCACCTGCGCGCTTGGCGCCTTCGTCGATGATCCGCGCCACCTCCCTGAGGCAGGAGTCGCCGGCCGGGTGACCGAGCGCGTCGTTGTAGGCCTTGAACCCGTCGATGTCGATCATCAGCAGGGAGAGCCGCGACCCGGTGCGCGTCGCGCGCCGCCATTCCATGGTCAGCTCCTCTTCGAAGGACCGGCGATTGGACACGCCGGTGAGGGCGTCGAGGTAGGAAATCTGCGCGAGCTTGCGGTTCGCCTCTTCGAGCTGCTGGGTGCGCTCGCGGACAAGGCGCATCAACTCGGACTGCTGGTGGCGCAGCACGCGCAGGCGCCAGCGGTACAAGAAGGTCAGGACCGCTGCCCCGCCGACGAGCGCCGCGATCCACGGCGCCATGCCTGAGAGCGTCACAGTCAGCGTGTCGGCTTGTCCTCGGAGCCGGGCACAGCGGCCTCCGCGGCGTTGAAGCCGACCTTCGAATGGGTGCCGTCACAGAAGGGCTTTCTGGTGGACGCGCCGCACCGGCAGAGGGCGAAAGGATGCTTCTCGACCTGGTATTCGACGCCGTCCCAGTCGACAATCTTCACGTCGTCGCCGTCGACCAGGTAGGGACCGTTGCGGCGCACGCGGATAGTGGTCATGCGATTCCTCTGACGTTCACTTTCCTTGCCCGGGATCTCAGTACGACGCGGGGCTCTGCCCGATGGCGATAATGCTGCAGGCGGCGATCACGTTCAGTTTGCGCTTGCGGGCCTGCGTGAGCAGCTCGTCGCTCTCGGCCCCCGGATTGACCCAGATCTCAGCAATCCCCTTCTGCTCGAACTCCGCCAACAGCCGCATGGCCACGTCAGGCTGTACGTACACGGTCGCCATGTCGATCGGTCCCGGCACCTCCAGCACTGAGGCGTAGGTGGCGATCCCCTCCACCTCGCGCTCGTTGGGATTGATCGGGATGACCGTGTAGCCCTGGGCCTTGAACGCTCGGAGCGCCTTGTTGCCGAACTTGTTCCGATCGCTCGACGCTCCGACAACCGCGACTGTCTTCGACATACCGCCATTATGGCGCGGCCACGGCCTCCGTGAGCTCGACCGCGCAGTACAATTACCGGCTGTGCGCCGACCCGTCCTGACGCTCCTTCTCCTGTCGGGGCTTACGTTCTTCCTGGGCCTCGGGCGTCAGGCCATCACCGATGCCGACGAGGCCTTCTACGCCGAGGCGGCGCGCGAGATGGTCGACACCGGCGACTGGCTCACCCCGCGCTTCAACTACACCGACCGGTGGCAGAAGCCGGTCCTCTACTACTGGCTGACGGCGGCAACCTACTCCGTGGCCGGCGTCTCGGAGGGAGCGGCGCGGTTCTGGTCGGCCCTTTCGGGCCTGGGCCTGGTGCTCGTCACATGGGCAGCGGCACGGGGGCTCACCAGCGGCGGATCCGGAGGACCCGCCCTGCAGGCGCGCGAAAACGCGGCATGGCTGGCCGGAGCCATCGTGGCCACCTGCTACGGGTACTTCGCGATGGCGCGGATGGCGCTTCCGGATCTGCCGCTCACCTTGTGCGTGACATTCGGGATCTGGGCCGCCCTTCAACGCCGGTGGGCGATCGCCGGACTGGCCGCGGGCCTGGGCTTCCTGATGAAGGGGCCGGTGGCGCTCGTCGTCCCCGGAATCGTCCTGCTGCCGATCTGGTGGCGCGAGCGCCGGTCGTCGCCGATCCGCCCGCGCGACGTGGCGATGGCCGCCGTCGTCTTCCTCGTCGTCGCGGTGCCGTGGTACGCGGCGATGACGCTCGAGCACGGCCAGGCATACCTCCACAGTTTTTTTGTCGGCGACAACCTCGAGCGCTTTGCCACCGACCGGTTCAATGAACCCCGGGCGCTCTGGTTCTATGTGCCGATCGTGATCGGCGGCATGGTGCCGTGGGCGGCGTATCTCGTGATCCTGCCGTGGCGGGGCGTCCTCGACGTGGTGAGGCGCTACCGCCGCATGACCGACGAAGAGTGGCGCCTGGCGATATGGGCGTTCGCGCCCCTGCTGTTCTTCACCATCTCGATCGGGAAGCAGCCGCGATACATCCTGCCGGTGCTGCCGCCGCTGGCGATCCTGCTGGCGAGAGCGATCACGGTCCGGCTGAAGCCGGACACTACGAAAACCGGACTCGCGGTGGCGACATGGCTGACCGCCGCGCTCTACGCGGCGCTGGCGGTACTCCTCTGGCGCGCTCGGCCGTTGTTCATATCGGCGTATCCAGTGGCCACCACGGCGGCACTGTTTGTCATGGCGGCATCGAGCATGGTGCTGATGTGGGTCGCTGTCTCGAAGTCGTGGCGCCTCCTGCCGACGGCCGCGGTGGCGTGCGCGGCGGGGGTCCTGCTCTCGATCCAGTTCGGGGCGCTGGCAGGCGAACGGCCGGAGCCGGTGGAAGAAATGACCGCGCTCGTGCTGTCGCACCGGACGTCCGGCGAGCCGGTCGGTGAGTACCAGGCGTTCGTGCGCAACATGGTGTTCTACACGGGCTTCAAGCAGGAGGAGCTGTTCAACGAGGGCCGGACGCTGGACTTCGTCACCTCACCGGATCGGGTGCTCCTGATCATCCGCGAGGCGGACCTGGCGCGCCTCGAGTCGCTCGCCCGCCTCCCGCTGAAGCGGCTCGGGCAGGTTGACTATCTCAACACCGCCAACCTGAAGCTGCGCACGCTGATCTGGCCGATCCCCAGCCAGGATCTCGAACGGGTGCTGCTCCTCTCCAACCGCTAGGGAAATATTTTTCCGGGGTTCAGGATGCCGTGGGGGTCGAACGCGGTCTTCACCCGCTTCATCAGCGCGATCTCGTCGGGCGACAATTCGATCTCGAGATACGGCGCCTTCGCGAAGCCGATACCGTGCTCGCCGCTGATCGAGCCTTCGAGCGCGACCACCCGCTCGAACAGGACGCGTTCGGCCTGCTTCGCCCGCGCGAGCTCGTCTGGATCGGTGCGGTCCACCATCAGATTGACGTGGATGTTGCCGTCGCCGGCGTGTCCGAACGACGCGATGCGGAGGCGATACTCCGCTTTCAGTGCCTGCACGACCGCGAAGAGCTCGGGCACGCGGCCGCGAGGCACCACCACGTCATGGTTGATCTTGAGCAGGCCGGTGGCCCTCAACCCCATCGAGATCTCGCGCCGGATGTCCCACAGGCGGTCACGCTCCCCTGCCGTTGACGCCAGCGTCACCCGCATCGCGCCGGCATCGCGACACGCTGTCGCCACGCGATCGATGTCCTCGTCTACCGCCGCCTGAGACCCGTCCACTTCGACGATGATCACCGCCCCGGTCCCGGGCAGCGCGATCTCCTGCCCGGTGTGCTCCTGGACGGCGAGGAGCGAATCGGCGTCGATCAGTTCGATCGCCGCGGGCACGACGCGGCGCTGGATCAGCGTCGTCACCGCGTCCACCGCGCCCTGGATGTCGGCGAACATCGCGAGCAGCGTCCCCTGCGCCAGCGGCTTGGGCACGAGCCGTACGGTGATCCTGGTGATGATCGCGAGCGTGCCCTCGGACCCGACCAGCAGTTGCGTCAGGTCGTAGCCGACGACGTTCTTGACCGCCTTCGAACCGGTTTCGATGATCTCGCCGGTTGGCAGCACCGCCTCGAGCGCCAGCACGTACCGCTTCGTCGTCCCGTACTTGAACGCCCGCGGTCCGCCCGCGCATTCGGCGACGTTTCCCCCGATCGACGACCGGTCGAGGCTCGCGGGATCGGGCGGGTAGAACAGGCCGAGCGCTTCGACCGCCCGCTGCAGGTCGCCGGTGATGACGTGCGGTTCGACGACGGCGAGCAGATTGACCTGGTCGATTTCGAGGATGCGGTTCAACCGCTCCATAGAGATGACCACACCCCCGCGCGTCGGTACGGCGCCGCCGGTATACCCGGTGCCGGCGCCACGCACGACCATCGGCACACGATGCTCATGGCACAGCCTGGCTATCGAGGAGATTTCCTGTGTGTTGGCGGGAAGGACGATGAGGTCGGGCGGATGGCCGATGCCGAGCGCGTCCTGACCGTAGACGCCCAGCGAGGTCACGTCGGCGCGAAGATACGCCTCGCCCACCGCTTCACGCAGCCCGCTTACGAAACGCTCGGGTAAGTCCGTGGACATTTACGGCCACGAGCCACGGAGGCACAGAGGCACGGAGGCTTTCACCTGGTTGCTCCGTGTCTCCGTGTCTCCGTGGCCCATGTCAGCCTCGGTGTTCCGTGATCAGCGGCCGGCGCTCGCTTTCGCTGGCTGCAGCGACTCCGCGAACCGGAGGATCCGCGTCGCGCCCTCGCGCAGCTGCTCCATCGAGGTGGCGTACGAGATGCGCAGGTATCCCGGCGCGTCGAATGCTTCACCCGGCGTCACGGCGACATGCTCTTTCTCGATCAGCGCCTGCGCGAAGTCGGTTGACGTCTTCAGGCCGCTCTCGGGCGTCAGCAGTCCCGAGATGTCCGGGAACAGGTAGAACGCGCCGGCCGGCTTGACGCAGGTGATTGCCGGGTTGGCGGTCAGCCAGCCGTGCAGGCTGTCCCGCCGGACGCGGTACTCGTCGAGCATCGCGGTCACCGAGTCCTGCGGGCCAAGGATGGCCGCGAGGGCCGCCTTCTGCGTGATCGACGTGATATTCGACGTCGTCTGGCCCTGGATGATGTTGAAGGCGGAGGTCAGCTCCTTCGGCGCGATGGTCCAGCCGCAGCGCCACCCGGTCATCGCGTACGACTTCGAGGCAGAGCCCGCCAGCACCGTGCGGCCGCGATGGCGGTCGAACAGCACCTTCGGCAGGTTGTGCGGCACCTGCTCGTAGATCAACTGCTCGTAGCAGAGATCCACGACGATCCAGATCCCCTGCTTCACGGCGGCATCGACGATCGCCGTCGTCGTCGCCTCGTCCACCAGCGCACCCGTGGGGTTGCAGGGCGAGTTGATGATGATGCCCTTGGTGCGCGGCGTGATCGCCGCGATCATCTTCTCCGCGTGCACGGCGAAACCGTCCTCCGCGCGGGTCGACACGATGACCGGCTTGGCGCCGACCAGCTTCACCTGCTCGGGAATGGTCGGCCAGTACGGCGCGTGGGTGATGACCTCGTCGCCATCCTCGAAGAGCGCGAGCGCGGTGTTGAAGAGCGCCTGCTTGCCCCCGGCCGTCAGCAGCACCTCAGCCGGCGTGACGTCGATGCCGTAGTCACGCTTGTACCGCGCGCAGATCGCGTCGCGCAGCTCGGGAATCCCGGCCGCCGCGGTGTAGCGCGTGAAGTTGGCGTCGATCGCCGCCTTGCCGGCGTTTTTCACGTGGTCCGGCGTGTTGAAGTCCGGTTCCCCGGCGCTGAAATCGACGACGCTGAAGCCGGCGCGACGAAGACGCTCGGCCTCGGCGGCCACCTTGAGCGTGGCCGATGCTGATACCTGTGCGAGCCGCTGTGCGAACATTCCCATGCTTCCCCTACCCCTTCGCCCCTTCTTCTTCCTGCTTTTTCCTCAGCCACAGCTCGACGGCGGGCGGCACCAGGCCGCGCACTTCCCCACCGAGCCTGAACACTTCCTTGATCAGCCGCGAGCTCAAGTAGGTGTACTGCTCCGCCGGCATCATGAACACCGTCTCGAGCGTGGGCTCGAGGTGCCGGTTCATCAACGCCATCGGAAATTCGTACTCGAAGTCCGACACCGCGCGAAGGCCGCGGATAATCGCGCTGGCCCGGCGCTGCCGCGCGTACTCGACCAGCAGTCCGTCGAAGGTGTCGACCTCGACGTTCGGATACTCGCGAAACACTTCGCGGATGATCGTGACGCGCTCGGCCGCCGTGAACAGCGGCGCCTTCTCGGCGCTGACCAGCACCGACACGACCACCCGCTCGAACAGCTGCGCGCTGCGCAGGACGAGGTCGACGTGCCCATTGGTCAGCGGGTCGAACGATCCCGGAAAAATGGCGAGGCGTCCGCTCGGCGCGGCCTGAGGAGTCATCGTTGTACCGTCAAAAAGGTCGCTATCAAAAAGGTCAGTGTGCTGTCGCCGGATCTCACGTCGCGGGTACGCGTCAACACGCTCGGGATCTCCGGATCGCGCCGGCTGGCCCGCTCGAGCACCACCAGGCCGCCTGGGGCCAGGCGGATGGCCGCGGCCTCGAGCGCCTGCGGCACGGTGTCCGCGTCGTACGGCGGATCCAGGAGCACCAGGTCGAATTGCGCGTCCGCCGGCATCCGTTGCAGCACGGACGCGACGTCACCGCGATGAATAGTATAGCCCTCCCGCACGCCGCAGAGGGCGAGGTTCTCGTCGATCAGCGCCGTCGCGCGCGCGTTCGTCTCGATGAAGGAGACGCTCGCCGCGCCGCGGCTGAACGCCTCGATCCCGACCGCCCCCGTCCCCGCGTAGCCGTCCAGGACCCGCGCCCCCGCAATCCGCGGCGCCAGGATGTTGAACAGCGTCTCCCGCAACTTGTCGGACGTAGGCCGCAACCCTTCCCACGAGGGAGCTTTCAGGACGCGCCCCTTGAATGTTCCAGCGATGACCCTCATCCGACCTCAATCAGGCCGAACTGTTGTTGCCATCGCTGCTGGACAAATTCCAACAACTCACCCGTGAGACCACCCTCGTCGACAATCCTGCGCGCCTCGCGGTGCGCGTCTTCCATCAGCTCGCGATCGCGCACCAGGTCGCCCGTCCTGAGCGCGGGCATGCCGGACTGCCGCGTGCCGAAGAAGTCGCCCGGTCCGCGCAGCTCGAGATCGCGCTCGGCGATGACGAACCCGTCGGTGGTCGCGGCCATCGCCTTCAGCCGCTCCCGCGCATCGTCGGTCCAGGGCGCCTGGTAGAGAAGAATGCAGTGCGACTCCCACTGCCCGCGTCCGACACGGCCGCGAAGCTGGTGGAGCTGCGAGAGGCCGAATCGCTCGGCGTGCTCGACCACCATGACCGAGGCGTTGGCCACGTCCACGCCAACCTCCACGACGGTCGTCGACACCAGGATGTGGATCTGCCCGGCTGCGAACGCGTGCATGACCCGATCTTTCGCGTCCTGCTTCATCCGCCCGTGCAGCAGCGCGACGCGGTAGGCCGGGAAGATCTCGGCCTGCAGGTGATCGGCCATCTCGGTGGCCGACTTGAGGTCGACTTTTTCGGACTCCTCGACCAGCGGATAGATGATGTACGCCTGGCGCCCGGCGTCGAGCTGCTCGCGAATGAGCTGGTAAATCTCGTCGCGTCGCGACTCGGGCTTCACCCAGGTGCGGATCGGCGTGCGGCCCGGTGGCAGGTCGGGAATCTTCGAGACGTCGAGCTCGCTGTAGTCGGTCAGGGCGAGGGTGCGCGGGATCGGCGTCGCGGTCATCATCAGCACATCCGGCCGCAGCCCCTTCCCGCGAAGCGCGGCGCGCTGCGCCACGCCAAACCGGTGCTGCTCGTCGATCACCACCAGTCCCAGCTTGTGGAACTTCATCGACTCCTGCACCAGCGCGTGGGTACCGACGATCAGGTGGGTCGAGCCGCGCTCGATGTGCGCGTGCAGCGTGTGCTTGTGCAGTGGAGGCGTGCTGCCGGTCAGCAAGTCAACGCGGAAGCGAGACTGCGACAGCAGCTTCGCAATGTTGCCGTAGTGCTGCGACGCCAGGATCTCGGTGGGCGCCATGAACGCGACCTGCAGGCCGTTCTCCATCGCGACGATCGCGGCAAGCAGCGCGACGATGGTCTTGCCTGCGCCGACGTCGCCTTGCAGCAGCCGGTGCATCGGCTGCGGGCGCAGCATGTCCTCGACGATCTCCTTGAGCGACTGGCGCTGCCCCGGCGTCAGCTTGAACGGCAGGATCTTCGCCGCCGAGGCGCGGATCCGGTCGTCCACCCTGGGCACGTGCGGCTTGAGCTCGGCGCTGGTCGCATGGCGCCGCCAGGCGTGACCGATCTGGAACAGGAAGAACTCCTCGAAGATCAGCCGCTGCTGCGCCGGGGTGCGGAAGGCGTTGAGCGTCTCGACGGTCGCCTCGTTGGGCGGGAAGTGCGCCTCCTCGAGTGCGGGGCGCCGCGCGACCAGCTGGAGCCGGGCGCGCACCTCCGCTGGCAGCAGTTCGGGAATCGAGGCAGGAAGGTCGTCGAGGGCCTGGCGTACCAGCTTCCGCTGCATGTTGGGTGTGACGGTGCCGGTCTTCTCGTAAAACGGCACGACGCGGCCCGTATGCACGCCGGAGAAATCCTCAGCCACGAGCTCGTACTCGGCGTTCATGAAGTGCAGTCCCGACGAATCGAGCTTCACGTCGCCAAAGATCACGACCTGGGAGTGCGGCTTGAGGACGTCGGTGAGGAATGCCTGGTTCATCCAGGTGCAGCGGACCGCGCCGCTCGAGTCAGCGACGATCGCGTGAAAGATCTTGAAGCCGCGCCGTCGGGTGATCGCGAGGTTCGCGCTCTTGATCTCGCCGAGCACTGCCGCCTTGTTGCCGGGGCGCAGCGAGGCAATCGGCTGCATCTTGCTGCGGTCCTCGTAGCGGAACGGGAGCCGGTAGAGGAGGTCTTCGACGGTGAGGAGGCCGGCGCGCGCGAGATCGGCGGCCTTGCGCGGCCCTACGCCCTTGAGGAACTGGAGCGGGGTGGACAGAGAAGGCTCAAGGCTCAAAGCGCAAAGCTCAAGGCACAACAATAACGCGCTTGCACCTTGTGCGTTGCGCCGTGTGCCTTGGATCCTGTGACTTTATTGAACGATGACGGCCTGGCCCTGGCCCAGTTCGATCTGCCTGATCTTGGACGGCAGCGCGAAGGTGTCGTCGAGCTTTACACCCTGCGGCTTCGAGGCCGAACGCGAGTAGTAGCCAACCACTTCCTGCAGGATGCTCTTGGGTACGGGGATACCCGAGATGTCGGCGCTCTGCATCTCGAAACGGCCCACGCCATCGCGGGTGTGCAGGATGCCGGTGACGTTCACCGGTACCTTGCCGCCGATGTAGCTCCAGGGATCGAGCGTGCCGCCGGTCGCCTTGCGCTTCGCGACCGCGTCGAGATCGACCGTCGCCTGGCCGGTCACCTTACCCTGACCGATCATCATGACCTTGGGTTGCGACACGCCGCTTGGCAGATGCGGCTGCGCCTGGTAGGTAAACCAGGAATTCACTTCGTCTTCCGTGAGCGGGGTGCGGCGCGCGCCCTTCCCGTCGCTGACGTCGCCCTGTCGCTGGATCAGTACGACTTTCTTCGAGAACGCATCGGCCTGCTGCTTGGAAACGGTCGCCGCCTGCAGGGGCACAAGCGAAAGCAGGAGGAGGAGAATCAGGACGTTGCGGCGATGCAGAAGCAGCATAAAAAGCCTTTCAGGGCTGGCTTTTCGAGTGTAGCATCGTTCTTGATCTTCGCCTTCTGTTCGCATATAGTTTCGCCAACTCAACCGTCAACCCTCTCACGACTGGAGGATGCGTGCTACCGCTCACAAAACGTCAGCGCGAGATCCTGGACTACCTCAACGAGTTCATCCAGCAGCATGGGTACGCGCCCAGCCTGGAAGAAATCGGCCGGCGCTTCAACCTCTCCTCGCTCGCCACCGTTCACAAGCATCTGACCAATCTCCAGGAAAAGGGCTTCATCCGCCGCGCGTGGAATCGCAGTCGCTCGGTGGAACTGGTCACCGCGCGCGTCGGCGGACCCGCCATGGAGCTGCCGCTGCTGGGCTTCGTTGCCGCGGGCTCGCCAATCGAAGCGGTCGCCAGCAACGAGACGATTGCGGTGCCCGAGTCGCTGGTCGGCAAGCGCGACAGCTACGTGCTCCGCGTCAAGGGCGACTCGATGATCGACGAGCAGATCCGCGACGGCGACTTCGTCATCGTCGAGGATCGCAAGTCAGCCGACAACGGCGAGATGGTAATCGCGCTCCTCGGCGGGCTCGACGTGACGCTGAAGAAGTTCTATCGCGAGAACGGCAGGGTCCGGTTGCAGCCCGCCAATCCGACGATGTCGCCGATCTTCGTCGATCCCGACCAGGTGCAGGTCCAGGGCGTGGTCGTCGGGGTGATGAGGAAGTACTAGGTCAAAGGTAAAAGGTCAAAGGTGGTACCTTGATACCTCACCTTTAACCTTTGACCTATCCCCTTTGACCTTTTTATGAGCGACCAACAGGAACGCAAGCAGATCAACTTCACGATCATTCCCGACGAGCAGACCGGCGAACCGCGTATCTACGCCAATTTCTGCTCGATCGCGCACACGCCCTTCGACTTCACCCTCACGTTCTGCGAGGTGATGCCGCTCTCGGAGAACGAGGTGCGAGCGGCCGAAGCCAACCACGTCGTCCGGGCCCCGGTGCGCGCCCGCGTGGTCGTGCCGGTGCAGTTCATCCCCAACCTCGTCGCGGCGCTGCAGGAGCACATGCGCGTGTTCTCCGAGTCGTACTCGAACGTCGGCTGGAGCAAGGGTCCAGTCCACTGAGGTGAAGCCGCCCGCAACGACGCGGCGCATCATCGAGACGCTGGCGAGGCAGCATCCGAACGCGGACACCGAGCTGCACTACCGGAACGCCTTCGAACTGCTGGTGGCGACCATGCTGTCGGCGCAGTCCACCGACGTGCGCGTCAACCTGGTCACGCCGGCACTCTTCGCGCGCTACCCTGACGCGCGGGCGCTCGCGAAGGCGACGACGGCGGAGCTCGAGCCGCAGATCCTCTCCACCGGGTTCTTCCGCCAGAAGTCGAAGTCGCTCGTGGCCATGGCGCAGCTGCTGATGGCGGAACACGGCGGCATGGTGCCCGCGGACATGGACAAGCTCACGGCACTTCCCGGCGTCGGGAGAAAGACCGCCAACGTCGTGCTCGGCCACGCGCTCGGGGTGCCGGGCCTGCCGGTCGACCGGCACGTCCTGCGGGTGTCGAACCGGATCGGCATCGCGGAGGGCGACGACCCGGTCACGGTCGAAGCGCAGTTATGCGGGGCCCTGCCGCCGAAGATCTGGACGCTGGCATCTGACGTCCAGATCCTGCACGGGCGGCGGATCTGCCGGCCCAAGCCGATGTGCGAGAAGTGCTCGGTGCGAAAGAACTGCGACTACTACTGCGGGCTCGGCCTGGTGAAGCCCGCCTCTGCGAAACGAAAGACAGATGACGCGCCCCGAGTTCGAACGTCTCGTCGCTGAGGCCGTCGCGCTCATCCCGGCCCGGTTCAGGCGCGAGATGAAGAACCTGGCGCTGGTCGTCGAAGATGAGCCGAGCCCGGAGCTGCTCGCGGAGATGGAGATAGAGCCGCCGGACTCGCTCTATGGCCTGTACCATGGCACTCCCCTCCCTGAGCGGACCTGGGGCTACGGCAACAACCTGCCCGACCGGATCACGATCTTCCAGCGCCCGATCGAGGAAGAGTGCGACGACGAAGAAGACATGCGCGCGGTGATCGGCGAAACGCTCATCCACGAGGTGGGTCACTATTTCGGCATGAGCGAGGAGCAGATTGAAGAGATCGAAGAGCGATTCTGGCGCGGCGAAGACGACGAACGCTGACAAGCCGAGCGGGAGGCCTTCCGGCCTCCGCGCCGGGCGGGCCAAGAAGCGCTTCGGCCAGCACTTTCTCGAGCCGGCGTGGGTAGACAAGCTGATTGCCACCCTCGATGCCTCGCCAGAGGACACCTTCCTCGAGATCGGTCCCGGACGCGGCGCGCTGACCAGAGCGCTGGCGCCGCGCGTGCACCGCGTGATCGCGGTCGAGATCGACCGGGATCTGGCGGCGGCACTCCCCTCCCAGGTCCCCGCGAACGTGCGGGTGGTCGAAGGCGACTTCCTCGCGACCGACTTCGACGAGGTGCTCCGGGGCGAGACGATGCCGATCCGGGTCATCGGGAACCTGCCGTACAACATCTCGTCCCCGATCCTGTTCCAGCTCCTGCGGGCGGCGGACGAAGGGCGCCGGTTCCGTGACGCGACGTTGATGCTGCAGAAAGAGGTCGCCGACCGCGTCGCCGCGCGCACCGGCACCGCGGACTACGGCGGCCTGGCGATCCAGGTGGCGTTGCTGGCGGAGGTTCACCGGGTGCTGACGCTGCCGCCGGGCGCCTTCCGTCCCCCGCCCAAGGTCACCTCGTCTGTGGTTCGCCTCCGGTTCCATCCGCCGGCCGCGGACGTTGGCAGCAGGGCGACCTTTGAGCGGGTGGTCCGGGGGGTCTTTCTGCAGCGTCGCAAGACCCTGCTGAATGCGCTCAAGCCGGTCGCCGACTCGCTGCATCGATCCGCCGCCGAACTCATTGAAAATGCGGGAGTTGACCCGTCGAAGCGGCCGGAGGAACTGACCCTCCAGGAAATGGCGCGGCTCTCCAGAGCTGTGCTATAGTTTTCCCCGAAGTCGTTGAGCCTTCCCGGTTTCCAGGCGTTTCCAGCCGCCTGACTCCGCCTAGCCTGAATGGGCGACGCGGACCCCCGTTTCGGCGCCCGCCCGGGCCTCCCGAACGGACCAGAAAAATCGCTCCGTCTTAGCTGGGATCCTGATGAATCAGACTGCCGTACCGGCGGTGTCTCCGGCCACGCTCGAGGTTGTCGCGCTCGGCGGCCTCGGGGAATTCGGCATGAACATGATGGCGGTGTCGTGGGAGGACACGACCGTCCTCATCGACGCCGGCGTGATGTTCCCTGATCCGGATCAACTCGGCGTTGACCTGATCATCCCGGACATGACGTTCGTCGAGGCGCGCCGCCCGCACGTGAAGGCGCTGATCCTGACGCACGGCCACGAGGATCACATCGGCGGCGTGGCGCACGTCATGCCGCTCTTCGACGGCCCGGTCTACGGCACCGCCTTCACGCTCGCGCTGCTCGCGCCCAAGCTCGAGGAGCATGGCATCGACGAGCCCGACCGGCTCAAGACCGTGCAGGCCGGGGGCACGATCACCATCGGGCCGCTGACCATCGAGTTCATCCGCGTCACGCACAGCATGCCGGACTGCGTCGCCCTGGCGATCACCTCCCCGGTCGGCACCATCATCCATACCGGCGACTTCAAGATCGACCAGACGCCGATCGACGGCCAGCACTTCGACCTGCACCGGTTCGCGGAGCTCGGCGCCAAGGGCGTGCTCGCGCTGTTTGCCGACAGCACCAACGTCGACCGCAAAGGCTTCACCGGACCCGAAACCGACGTCATCGAGGCGTTCGAAGAGATTTTCACCAGCACGCACGGCAAGCTCGTGGTGGCGTCGTTCTCCTCGAGCATCTACCGCATGCAGGTGCTCGTCGACCTCGCGGTGCAGTTCGAGCGCAAGGTCGCCTTTGTCGGCCGCAGCATGGTCCGCAACTCCGAGATCGCCCAGGACCTCGGGTTCCTGCGGGTGCCGTCGGGCATGCAGATCCGCGATTCCGACGTGCCGAACTACGCCTCGCAGGACGTGCTGTGCCTCGCGACCGGATCGCAGGGCGAGCCGCGGGCGGCGCTTGCCCGGATCTCGATCGACGATCACCGTTACGTGAAGCTCGCGCCCGAAGACACGGTGGTGCTCTCGGCGCGTGCGATCCCGGGCAACGAGAAGGCGATCGCCCGGCTGATGAGCCATATCGCCCGGCGCGGCGCGGACTGCGTCACCGACAACATGAAGCACGTCCACGTCTCGGGGCATGGCAGCGCCGAGGAGCTGAAGCTGGTGCTCTCGCTGGTGCGGCCGCGCTACTTCGTCCCCGTCCACGGCGAGTACCGGCAGCTCTCGCAGCACGCGCGGATGGCCGAGCGCGTCATGGGCGGTACCGATCGCAAGGTCCAGGCGCTGCTCGCGCAGGACGGCGACATCATCCAGTTCGACAAACACGGCGCCCGGATCGCCGACAAGGCACCCACCGGCCGCGTACTGATCGACACCACGCGCACCGGCGAGGTCGGCGACGAGGTGCTCCGGGATCGCCGCCACCTGGCGGGTGACGGCGTGGTGGTCGCGGTCGTGGCCATCAGCCGCCAGACCGGGGCGCTGGTCGGCGTGCCGGAGCTGGTGGCGCGCGGATTCGTGGTCGACGAAGGCGAAGGCGACACGCTGTTCAAGGATGCGGCAGGCGTGATTGCGGACTGCATCGAGGCGTCGAAGGTCGAGGAACGCACGGACCAGGGGCTGATGACGGAAAAGCTTCGCGGCGAGCTGCGGAGATTCTTCAAGAAACGTTCGGGACGGCGGCCGCTCGTGCTGCCGGTCCTGATGGAGATCTGACGTGTCCGAGTCAACGTTATCGCGCCGGATCAGCGAGTTCATCGGCGTGGCGCTGTTTGCGCTCGCGCTCATCTGGCTGATCGCGCTGGTCACCTACGACGCGACCGACCCGGTGTGGTTCTTCACCACCGACGCGGCGCGTGCCCCCGCGAACTTCGTCGGCCGGGTGGGCGCGTTTCTCGCCGAGCTGTCGTTCCAGCTGGTCGGCTACGGGTCGTACCTGATTCCCGGCGTCATCGCCGTCGCCGGCTGGCACTACTTCTGGTGCCAGGCGCCCGACGCGGCGTACACCAAGATGATCGGCCTCGCGCTGTTCTTCGGCTGCGCCACCTCCTTCCTCAGCCTCATCCTCGGCAGCACCGATGTCGCGGGCAAGACCTTCCACGCGGGCGGCTCGCTCGGCAACTGGCTCGGGGGCATGCTCTCCGAATATCTCAATCGCACCGGGTCGATCATCGTGCTGCTGACGCTGATCGCGCTGTCGGCGGTGCTGGCGACCCAGGTCTCGCTCGGCCGGATGTTTGCCAGCGCGACCGCAGGGTCGCGCGACGTCTCGGTGCGCGGCGTCGGCCGGCTGCGGACCTGGCTGGAGGAACGGCGCAAGCAGAAGCAGCGCGCCGAGGTGATCGCCAAGCACACCAAGAAGTCCGCCGCGGGGCTGAAGGTCGAGAAGGAAGCGCTGAAGCCGGTCGAGCGCGAGCTCGAACCCGCGCCCCGGCCGGCCGCCGCGCCGGCGGTGGTCGCCCGGAAGCGCCCGGATCCGGTGCTGCCACTGACCGAGCCCGAACCGGCGAAGGCCCAGCGACGCCAGGGCGCCTACACCCTGCCTCCCCCGTCCCTGCTCGACGCCGCGAAGCCCGGGGAGAAGATCGACGAGCGCGAGCTGATGGACTCCGCCCGGCACCTCGAGGAGAAGTGCCGCGAGTTCTCCGTCGAGGGCCAGGTTGCGCAGATCCATCCGGGCCCGGTCGTGACGACCTACGAGTTCAAGCCCGAAGCGGGGGTGAAGTACAGCAAGATCACCGGGCTCGCCGACGATCTCTGCCTGGCGATGTCCTCCGAATCGGTGCTGATCGATCGCATCGCCGGCAAGTCGACCGTCGGTATCCAGATCCCCAACGCCAAGCGCGAAACCATCTCGCTGCGCGAGCTGCTCGAATCGGACACCTACCAGCGCTCGCCGTCGAAGCTGACGCTGGCGCTTGGCAAGACCATTCACGGCGAGCCGTACATGACCGACCTGGCGACGATGCCGCACCTGCTGATCGCGGGATCGACGGGCACGGGCAAGTCGGTCGGCCTGAACTCGATGCTCACGAGCATCCTGTATCGCGCCACCCCGGACGACGTCCGGATGATCATGATCGACCCGAAGCGGCTCGAGCTCGGGATGTACGAGGACATCCCCCACCTGATGACCCCGGTGGTGGTCGACCCGAAGCAGGCGTCGAACGCGCTGCGGTGGGCGGTGCGCGAGATGGAAGAGCGCTACAAGACGCTCGCGGCCGAAGGCGTCCGCAACATCGAGCAGTACAACCGGAATATCCGGCTGGCGCTGACCGAAGGCGGTGCCTCGAAGGAAGCCGAGCTACCCAAGCCCCTCCCCTTCATCGTCGTCGTGATCGACGAGCTTGCGGATCTGATGATGGTCGCGAGCAACGAGGTCGAGGAATCGATCGCGCGGCTGGCGCAGATGGCCCGCGCGGTTGGCATCCACCTGATCCTGGCGACGCAGCGGCCGTCGGTGGACGTCATCACCGGCCTGATCAAGGCGAACCTGCCGTCGCGCATCTCGTTCCGCGTCTCGTCGAAGACCGACTCGCGGACGATTCTGGACGCCAACGGTGCCGAGCAGCTGCTCGGCCGCGGCGACATGCTGTTCCTCCCGCCCGCTTCGTCACGCTGCATCCGGCTGCACGGCCCGTACATCTCCGAACAGGAGAGCGCGAGGCTCGCCAGCTTCCTGCGGAAACAGGGCAAGCCGGTCTACGACGAGACGATTACCGCGGAGGACGAGAAGACCGGCCCCGGCGGCATCGAGTACGAGAAGGACGAGCTCTACGACGAGGCGGCACGGATTGTCGTGACCAGCGGCCAGGTGTCGATCTCCTACCTGCAGCGGAAGATGCGGATCGGGTTCAGCCGCGCCGCGCGGCTGGTGGACATGATGGAAGCGGAAGGCATCGTCTCCCCGGGCGCCGGGGGCAAGCCGCGCGAGGTGCTCGTCGACCGTGGCTACTTCGAGGAGGTTGATGCCCAGCTTCGCTAGGGCACTGGCTGCCGCGCTCCTCGTCGTGACCGCGTTGCCGGCGACAGACGTCGCGGCGCAGTCCGCGGAGACGCTGTACAACGACGTGCTCGCGCGCGAGGCGGAGCTGCGCAAGGAACTCGACCTGGCGCCGCAGCTCAGGGCCCAACCTCCCGGCAGCGCATCGGTCGCGCTGCTCCGCCGGGTGCGCGCGACCGTGCAGGGCTACGAGACCGTCGTGAGCCGGTTCCCGAAGAGTGGATACAGCGACAACGCGCTGTGGCAGGGCGCGGTGCTCGCCGCCGATGCGTTCTGGCAATTCGGCGACGGCCGCGACCGTGTGACGGCGCTCCGGCTCTTCACGCTGCTCACGTCGCGCTATCCCACCAGTTCCCTGGTCAAGCAGGTCGCAGGCCAGACGGACCGGCTCAATGCCGCGCTGGCCGCGTCCTCGGCGTCTCCCGCCGCCCAGTCGACGCTGAAGGCGATCCGCCGCGAGGTGATGCCTGAATCGCTGCGCGTCACGCTGGAGCTCGAACGCGAGGCGGTGTTTCACGACGAGCGGATCGAGGGGCCGCCGCGCGTCTTCATCGACCTCCAGCACACCAGGGCGGTTGACGCGCTGAAGGATGCGACCCTGTCCTTCCCGGACGACGTCGTACGCCAGATCCGGGTCGGCCGTCAGATCGATGCGCGAACGCGGGTCGTGTTCGACCTCCAGGGCGCCGGCCGCTACAGCATCTATTCGCTCTACAACCCGTATCGCCTGGTGATCGACTTTCCGCGCCCGGCGTCGCTTGCCGCAAAGGATCCCGCACCCGTCGTAGCTGCGGCTCCCCCGGCGGCCGCGCCGAACCCGCCCGCGCCTGCGTCGGTCAATACGGGCGGCGGATTCTCGCTCTCGCGCCAGCTGGGGCTCGGGATTTCGCGGGTGGTGATCGATCCCGGCCACGGCGGGCGCGACCCCGGTGCGAAGGTCAAGGGGTTGATGAGCGAGGCCGAGCTCGTGCTCGACGTCGCGCAACGGCTGGAGAAGCTCCTGCTGAAGCAGCCGGGGGTGGACGTGGTGTTGACGCGGGGGGATGACGTCTTCGTGCCGCTCGAGGAGCGCGCGGAGATCGCCAATCGAGCCGGCGCCGATCTATTCCTGTCGATCCACGCCAACGCGAGCTCCGAGGCGACGGCGCGCGGCTTCGAGACCTATTTCCTGAACTTCGCCACCAACCCCGAGGCCGAAGCGATCGCTGCACGCGAAAACGCCGCCTCCGCCCGCACCATGCGCAACCTGCCCGACATCGTCAAGGCGATCGCGCTCAACAACAAGATCGACGAGTCGCGGGATTTCGCCTCACTGGTCCAGGGATCGATGTCAGACCGCCTGAAGCGCGTCAACAAGTCCGCGCGAAGCCTGGGGGTCAAGCAGGCGCCGTTCATGGTGCTGATTGGCGCGACCATGCCCAGCGTGCTGGTGGAGATTTCGTTCCTGACCAACAAGCAGGAAGCGGCGCTGCTCAAGACCGTGAACTACCGCCAGCAGATCGCCGAAGCGCTGCTGGCGGGGGTGATGAGGTACCAGAAGTCGCTCAAGGCACAAACCGCAGTTCTCAGTTCCGGGTTCTAAGTTCTCAGTTCGTGTTCTGGGTTCGGTCAGGCCAGAGCTTTTCCGTACAGCGCGAGCAACCGGCTCCAGGCCTTCTCGGCCTGTGGCTCGTTGTAGACCTGCGAATCGGGTGGGCACCAGCCGTGCGCGGCGCCTGCGTACACCTCGATTTCCGCGGGCAGGTTCGCCTTCGCGAAGGTGTCCTTCAGCACGTTCTTGTCATTGGGCGCACGCATGTCGTCGTTGGCGGCGATCGCGATCAGCAGCTGCGCCTTGGTCCTGGCGGCCTGAAGGTGCGGGCTGTTCGGCATGTCGGTCACGAGCCCGCCGCCATGGAAGGATGCGACCGCGCCGACGCGATCGGGCACCGCGGCCGCGGTGCGAAACGCGATCGGGCCGCCCATGCAATACCCCTGGGTGCCGATCTTGCGGTTCCTGGCCACCGAAGGCTGCCGGTCCAGCCAGGCGATGAACGCCTTCGCATCGGTCGTCTGGGTCGTCTCGTTGAGAGCCTGCGCGAGCGGCATCAGCTGCGGAATCGGCGTAGTGGAGCCCTTCTCCGCCGTGGGGGCCTTCTTCACGCGATAGAACGGATTGACCACGAGCACCGAATAGCCTGTTTCGGCGAGCCGCTTGCCCATCTGGCGGAACGCGGGCCGCAGCCCGAAGATGTCCGGCCACACCAGGACGGCCGGAGCCGTGCCGGTCACCGGGTGCACCCAGTACGCGTCGGCGGTGCCGTCCGGCGTCATCACGGTGACTTCCGATTCGGTGACCGTGACGGCGTTGGCAACCTGCGGCAGCATCATCGCGACTCCCGCGCCCAGGAGGACGCCAAACTGGCGCCGCGTGACCATCCCGCGCGCCTCGAACTCCTGCCGATCCTTCTCAAACTGATCCTGTTCGCACATATTGGCTCCTTCAAGCTAGCTCTGGATTCGCAGCGTTGCGTGTCCGGGATCCGGTGGGGGTAGCGCGTCTTTCTCGCGCCGGCGCTTGATGAAGATCACGATCGCGCCGACCAGGAGGCCGGTCGCCGCGGCCACCAGCATGATCACCCCGGTCATGCTCACCGCGCCCATCACGACGTCGCCCACGGTGATCTCCTGCGCCACGGGCGGCTGCTTGAGCACCTCGACGACGATGGGGTTCTGTTGGAACATGAACACGAACCTGGAACCGAGAACTTAGAACTTAGAACCGGGATCCCTGTTCCACGATTCCGTGTCGAGCGCGAGCTCGGCCATCGTCCGGACGGCCACGCCGGTGGCGCCACGCGGCTGGTACGGCTTGGCCTCGTCGGCCCAGGCGGTGCCTGCGATGTCCATGTGGACCCATGGCAAATCGCCGGTGAACTCCTTGATGAACAGCGCGCCGGTGATGGCGCCGGCCGCGCGGCCCCCGGTATTGCCAAAGTCCGCGATATCGCTCTTGAACAGCTCGCGGTAGTCGTCGAACACCGGCATCGGCCAGCAGCGGTCGCCGGCGCGCTCGCCGGCGCGCCGCACCTGCTCCACCCAGGCGTCCGGCGTGCCGAACAGTCCGGTGGTGGTCTTGCCCAGCGCCACGACGCAGGCGCCCGTCAGCGTGGCGACGTCCACCAGGTGCGTGGCGCCGAGCTGGCGCGCGTACCAGACGCCGTCGCCGAGGACCAGCCGTCCTTCGGCATCGGTGTTGAGGATCTCGACGGTCTTTCCCTGGGCGCTCGTGAGGACGTCGCCCGGTTTCATCGCCTTGCCCCCAGGCATGTTCTCGGTCGTCGGCACGACGGCAACGCAGCGGACGCGCGCCTTCAGGCGCGAGATGGCGGCCATCGCGCAGATCACCGCGGCGCCGCCGGACATGTCGTCCTTCATCTTGTCCATGTTCTCCGCCGGCTTGATCGAGATCCCGCCGGTGTCGAACGTGATGCCCTTCCCGATCAGCCCGAGCACGATGCCGTCCACGGCATCCTTCGGCTCGTGGCGCAGCACCATCATGCGCGGCGGCTCCACGCTGCCGCGCGCGACGCCGAGCAACAGCCCCATCTTGAGCTCAGCGATCTTGTGCTCGTCGAAGACCTCGACCTTCAGGCCGGCGGCCTTGGCGATCGCGCTGCCGCGATCGGCGAAGACGCGCGGCGTCAGGCTGTTGCCGGGCTCGTTGGAGAGCTCACGGGCCAGGTTGCTGCACTCGCCCAGCACGCGTCCCCGCTCGACCGCGCGCTCGATTGCCGCGGACTCGCCGCCCACGCGCAGTTCGACTGATTCGACAAAAGGCCGCGGCGGTTCCACGGTCTGGTACGACGCGCCTTCGAAGTTGGCGAGGATCGCGCCCTCGGCGAGCGCCTGCGCCGCCTGCTCGGGCGTCGCGGGCGTGCCAGGACGATGGACGATGGCGATGCGTGGGATGCGGCGCTGCCGGGCGGCCAGCGCCACGGTCGTCGCGACGCGGCGCAGGCGCTCCGGCGTGCAGTCCTTCCGCTGGCCCGCGCCGACGAGCGCGATCCGGCCGGTCTTCCACCCGCTCACCGGCGTGATGAAGAGGTCGTAGGCTTTGCCCTTGAATTCGCCCCGCGCGCGGATCCGGCCGATGTCGCCGCCCGATGCCGCGTCGAGCTCCGGCTCGTCGGCGAGGTCGTCGTCTTCGAAGACAGGAAAGATGAGAAGGTCGGTGTCGATATCGCGTGAAGATCGGGTCGTGACCGAGACCGCCGGGGTCTTGTGAACCGTGTGCATCGAATCGACTGTCCTCTTGTGCTAATTGCTTGTCGCGCCGAAGGATGCGGGCTTAGAATCAGACAGGATCATCACCAACGGGGAACATCATGGCCCATTTACGGATCGCGTCCTGCACGCTGGCCGCGGTCGCTGCCGCTTTCCTTGCGTCCGGCCACGCGCTCAACGCTCAGCGGGACACGGCCGACAAGAAGCCCAGTTTATCACTCAAGGCCACTCCTCCCCTGGGTTTCTCCCCGCTGCGCGTGCGCACCGCCGTCGAAGTACGCGGCGGCAGCGACGACTACGCCGACTTCTACTGCGCCGGCACCGAGTGGGACTGGGGTGACGGCACCATCTCCGAGATGTCGAGCGACTGCGACCCGTACGAAGCCGGCAAGAGCACGATTCGCCGGGCGTTCACTGCCGAACACACCTACCGCGAGCGCGGCGCGCACAAGATCGTCTTTCGCCTGAAGCAGAAAAACCGTATCGTCGGCTCGGCCGCCGTCAGCATCCAGGTGCGCGCAGGGACGGGCGAGTACGACAGGTGAGCGGTGACGCCGTCTCCGTCGACCAGGTGATGGCGGAGCTCCAGGGCCGGGTACGCGAGCGCCTTCGGCTGCAGCTGCTGCAGAGCGGCGCCTCCCCCGCCTTCGAGGATCCCGCGGTGTTCGCCGAAGTCGAAGCGATGCTGCAGACCGCGGCTAATACCACTGACATGTCGACCCTCATCCTGCCCGAGCTGCTCGGCGATCCGCGCACCTGGCGCCTGGCCACCCGCATCGAGTACCAGTCGCACCGCGAAGGCGGCGCCGCGTCGCTGATCATGTTCGCCAAGCGGCGCATCCTGATGCCGATCTTCCGCTGGTTCTTCGAATACAGCCGCGACAATTTCGAGCGGCAGCGGCGGGTCAACGGGGTCCTTTTCGCCTGCGTGCAGGAGCTCGCCGCCGAGACGACGCGCCTGCGCCAGGAAGTCTCGCGTCTGTCCTCGAAGTGAAACTCGGGTTCGTCGTCCAGCGCTACGGCGCCGCAATCGCGGGCGGGTCCGAGGAGCATTGCCGCCAGCTTGCCGAGCGCCTCCTGCCGCGGCACGACATCACCGTCCTCACCACCTGCGCGCGCGACTACGTCACGTGGGAGAACACGTTTCCAGCCGGCGCGGCGGTCGAGAATGGCGTGCGGGTCCTCCGATTTCCCGTGGCCCAGCCCCGGCGCATGAAGGTCTTTGCGGACCTGAGCGACGAGGTGTTCGACGGCGGTGCGCCCCTGGAGCGGCAGGAAGAATGGTTTCGCGAGAATGGTCCCGAGGTGCCCGGCCTCCTCGACCACCTGCGCGAGGAGGGATCCTCGTACGACCTGATCCTGTTCTGGACGTATCGCTACTTCCCGTCGTACTTCGGGCTTCCCCTGGTGGCGGAGCGAGCGGTGCTCGTGCCCACCGCGGAGGAGGACCCGGCGATCGACCTCGGCGTGCTCTGCGAGTTTTTCAGGCTGCCGAAGGGCTACATCTTCCTGACCCCGGAGGAGGAACAGCTGGTGTCGAGCCGCGCCGGAGGGCCGCTCGGGCCTTCCGTCACGATCGGCATTGGCCTCGACCCCGAGCCATCGCCCGCCGATTCGCGCGCGCAGCTCGACGAGATCGGCATTCCCGGGGACTACCTGCTCTACCTGGGCCGCGTCGATCGGAACAAGGGCTGCGACACGCTGTTCGACTACATGCAGTCGTACACGGGCGAAGGCAACGATGCGCACCTGGTGCTGGCAGGTCCGGCGAAGATGCAGGTGCCGGCCGACCCGCACATCCGGGCACTCGGGTACGTCTCGGACCAGATCCGCCGATCCCTGCTCACGCACGCACGAGCCCTGATCGTGCCGTCGCCGTACGAGAGCCTCAGCATCGTGCTGCTCGAAGCGTGGAATCACGGCATCCCCGCGATCGTGAATGAATGGTGCAAGGTGCTGGCGGGACAGGTGGCGCGCGCCAACGGCGGGTTGTCGTATCGCACCGCGTCGGAGTTCCACGAGGTGCTGCAGTATTTCGCCACGCATCCGCGCGAGCGTGACGTCATGGGACGGCAGGGCCTCGCCTACATCGAACGCGAGTATCGATGGCCCACGGTGCTGGCACGGGTCGAAGGCCTGTTGGAGCAGATCGTGCGCGTCAGTCCCCCGCGACGATCAGCGGAATCCGCGCCAGCCGGCCTTCCACCAACCGGTACGCCCGCGCGTCCAGAGGGCCGGCGCCCGCCACCGGCCCGGCGATGATGTAGACGAATTCACCGAACGCCAGCTCCAGATCGGTTGGAGACGGTTCGGGCGCGCTGCGCGGGTGCGAGTGGTAGGCACCGACGACGCCGTACGGGGTTCCCCGGGTGCGCCTGATCTGGGACAGGTATTCGGTCGAGGAAATCTCGTAACGGCGCGCTGGATCGTCGGCCACGTTGGTGGCGGCTGCCGCTTCGACGATCTGCTCCGGCGTGCCGATCAGGAAGCCGCAGCACTCGCGGGCCGGGTCGGCGCGGGCATGTGCCGCGATCGTGGCGAGTGCGGCCGCCCGGATACGCAGCACCGGGTCAGCCGGCAGCAACCTCGACGACCATTGCGATGCCCATGCCGCCCCCGATGCACAACGCGGCGACCCCGATGCCGCCTCCCTGCGCCCGCAGCGCATAAATCAGCGTCGTCAGGATGCGCGCGCCGCTGGCGCCGATCGGGTGCCCGAGCGCAATCGCGCCGCCCCGGGTGTTGACCTTCGCGAGGTCCAGCCCGAGCTCGCGCGCCACGGCGAGCGACTGCGAGGCGAAGGCCTCGTTCAGCTCGAAGAGGTCCACCTGTGAGACCTCGAGGTGCGCGCGCTTGAGCGCCTTGCGCGTCGCCTCGACCGGTCCCATGCCCATGATCGCGGGGTCGACGCCGGTCGTCGCAAACGACAGGACTCTGGCGATGGGCGTCCGGCCCAACTTCGCGGCGCGGGCGGGGGTGGTGAGCACCAGGGCGGCAGCGCCGTCGTTGATGCCCGAGGCATTCCCTGCCGTCACCGATCCGTCTTTCTTGAACGCCGGCTTGAGGCCGGCAAGCTTGGCTGCCGTGGTCCCCGCCCTCGGGTACTCGTCGGTGTCGACGCGAACCGGGTCGCCCTTCTTCTGCGGGATCTCGACCGGGACGATCTCGTCCTTGAACCAGCCGCTGGCGATCGCGGCCTCGGCGCGCCGCTGGCTTTCAGCGGCAAAGGCGTCCTGGTCTTCGCGGCTGATGGAGTACCGCGTCACGATCTCCTCGGCGGTGATCCCCATGTGGCAACCCTGGAGCGCGCAGGTCAGCCCTTCTGCCAGGAGCGAGTCGGACGCCTCCGCGTGTCCCATGCGGTAGCCCCACCGAGCGCCTTTCAGGATGTAGGGGGCGTTGCTCATCGACTCGGTGCCGCCGGCGAGCATCAACTCGGTGTAGCCCACACGGATGGCCTCGACGGCATGGACGACGGCCTGCAGCCCAGAACCGCAAACGCGGTTCACCGTCTCTCCTGGAACCTCGCACGGCACGCCTGCCTTGATGGCCGCCTGCCGCGCGACGTTCATGCCGGCGCCGCCCTGCAGCACGCAGCCCATGATCACGTCGCCCAGGTCGAACGCCTCGACGCCCGCCCGGCGAACCGCCTCGCGGATCACCACGGCGCCGAGATCGGCCGCCGACAGGTCCTTGAACGCGCCGCCAAAGGACCCGATCGGCGTGCGGCACGCGCTGAGAATGACGGCGGGCTCGTAGTCCGGCATCAGAACCTTCCCGGCTCCCCGTCCAGCAACAGCACGGCGCCCGTTGCCTGGCGCACTGCCTCGACGGTGGTGTCCGACGCAATCTCCTTCAGGACCAGGCCGCGCGGCGTGACCTCGATCACCGCCATCTCGGTGACGATCAGGTTGACGACCTTGAGCCCCGTCAGCGGCAGCGTGCACGCTTTCAGGATCTTGTGCCCCCCGTCCCTGGTCGTGTGCTCCATCGCGATGATCACGCGCCTGGCGCCGGCGACCAGGTCCATCGCGCCGCCCATCCCCTTGACCATTTTGCCGGGGATCATCCAGTTGGCCAGGTTGCCCTGTTCATCGACCTCCATCGCCCCAAGGACGGTCAGATCGATGTGGCCGCCGCGGACCATCGCAAAGGAATCGGCGCCGCTGAAGTAGGACGCGCCAGGCAGCTCCGTGACCGTTTCCTTGCCCGCGTTGATCAGGTCCGGATCAACCTCCTCGTCGGTCGGGTACGGTCCCACGCCGAGCATGCCGTTCTCCGAATGCAGCGTGATGTCGACGTGCGGCGGCACGTAATTGGCCACCAGCGTGGGCATGCCGATGCCGAGGTTGACGTAGTCGCCGTCGCGCAGCTCCCCCGCGACCCTCCGGACGATGCGTTCGCGCTTGTCCATGGTCAGGCCGCCCGGGTGCGCGTCGTGCGCCGCTCGATGCGCTTTTCGTACGGACCGCCCTCGATGACGTGCTTCACGTAGATCCCGGGGGTCACGACGGCCTCCGGATCGAGGGCGCCAGGCTCGACGAGCTGTTCGATCTCCGCGATCGTCACCTTCGCGGCCGTCGCCATCATCGGGTTGAAGTTCCGGGAGGTCTTCCGGTAGACGAGGTTGCCGAGGCGATCGCCGCGGTACCCCTTGATGAAGGCGAAGTCGGCCTTGAGCGCCATCTCCAGCACGTACGAGCGGCCGTCGATGACGCGGGTCTCCTTGCCTTCGGCGACCACCGTGCCGAAGCCGGTGGGGGTGAAGAACCCGCCGATGCCGGCGCCGCCTGCGCGGATGCGCTCCGAGAAGGTGCCCTGGGGCACGAGCTCGACCTCGATCTCGTGGCTGAGCGCCTGCCGCTCGAATTCCTTGTTCTCGCCCACGTAGGTCGAGATCATCTTGCGAATCTGCCGCGCCTTCAGCAGCATGCCGACGCCGAACTCGTCGACGCCCGCATTGTTGCTGACGATCGTGAGGTCCCGCGTGCCCTGCTCGTGAAGGGCCTTGATGAGATCCTCGGGGACGCCGCAGAGGCCGAAGCCTCCCACCATGATCGTCGCGCCGTCCGGGATCATCGAGACGGCGTCAGCGGCGCTCTTCAGCACCTTGTCCATCCCGCGATTATAGTACGCGCGGCGAACGGCTGCGCCGACGGTTACCAGTACCAGCGGTACGCGAGCTTGGTTTGTATCGCACGGCTTTGCTGAAGCAGCCGGCCGGATACATCGGTCTGGTAGTCGGTGTAGACGAGATAGAAATTGCTGTCCCGCCCGTAGATCAGGTGCAGCCGGACCTGCGTGTTGAGGTCCTGCGTCAACCCGTTCCACTGGACGAAGGCGTCCACCACCGCGCGGGACGTGACCGGGACGCTGACGCGCGCCCGGGGCAGGTGCGTCGTAAACGTGCCCTGCGGCAGTTGAATGTCGTTGCGCTGGTAGTCGCCCGAGAGCACCAGGTGGGGCGAGGCGCGCCAGGTTCCGGAAAACGTCAGCGCCCCGCGTTGGCCGCCGTAATAGTCGCCGCCCTGGACCTCCACGTTGGCCGTAAAAGGCCGGCCGGCGAAACCCTCATACCCCACCACCCAGCGGTCGAAGGTATAGCCCCCAGCCGGAATCACGATCCCTTGCCGCGGATTAATCACGAACGGGTCGTCGGTGGGATCGAGCCGATCGAGGTTGCCTTCGAGCGCGAACCGCACGGTGTCACCGGTCGGCAGCTCATTCCTCACCCAGACCGTCCGCTCGCGCGTATCCAGCCGCCCTTGCAGGTTCGAGAGGTAGCTGAACTCCCCCGCGATGTCGACCTTGCGAGCCCACGGCCGGTTGAGGCGCCAGCCACGCCGCAGGTTCGCCTCCTGGCGGTGAAGGTCGCGACGGCGGACGAACCCGAGCGCCGGGTCGAAGCGATCGTCGATCCTCAACGTCCGCAGCGTAAGGCCCCACCGGTCCTGCTCGTAGACCAGCCCGGTCGAGAACGCCGCGGGCCGATCGCGCATCGTGCGATCGTTGACGACGCTGAGAAAGCCGTCAACCTGGAGGTACCGTCCGAGCCACAGGCGTGTGTCCGCCCCAATCGTCTGGCTGTTCCTCAGGTCCGATGCCGCGGACGTGACGATGCCACCGACATAGGAGCGGCTGCCGACGTTCCACCGTACGCGCCCGGCGGTCTGATTCGCCGTCGGCGTCGCCAGGTGCTTGTCGGTCTGCGTCGTCAGGACGCCGACATCGAACCGCCCGACCTTCCCGGTCATCCGGGCGCCGCCCAGGATGGGGATCGGCTGCCCTCCAGCCAGCCCGATTCGGCGGCTGAAGAACATCTGCAAGTCCTGCCCGAGGCCAACGTTGAAGAGTTGCGCGCTCTCCAGGAAGAACTCGCGCTTCTCGGGGAAGAAGAGCGCAAAGCGCGTCAGGTTGACCTGCTGGTCGTCCACCTCGACCTGGGCGAAGTTCGTGTTGTAGGTCAGGTCGAGTGCGAGGGCGGGACCAAGTGCCAGTTTGGCGTCGGCCCCGAAATCGAGCGTGCCCTCGGTGCCGCGCGCCTGGAACCGGCTGCGTCCGGCGGCCACGAACGGCACCACCTGCGCGTTGCCGCTCGACTGGATCTCCGAGATCCCTTCGAGGTGCCCGGCGTATTCGAGACGGCTCAATCCAAAATTGGGCGGTTCGGGTACCCACTGGACGGTCTCATTCCCCTGCTTGATCAGCCGCTCGATCTGAAATCCCCAGATCTGTTCGCCGTCTCCCTCTGGAAAACGAATGATGCGAAATGGAATGCGGACCTCGGCGCTCCACCCGTCCGCGTGCCGCTGGGTGCGAACGTCCCAGACCTCGTCCCAGTTCGGCAGCCAGCCGCCGTTGTCGAGCTGCGCGTCCTGCTTGGTGCCAAAGGCGTTGAAGGAGAACGCGTAGCCGCGGCGGTGGTCGTGGAACGTATCGATCGCAAACCGGACGACGTCGTCGAGCTGCCAGACGCCGTCCCACCGGTACCGCATCATGGTTCGCGTCACGGCGGACGGATCCGATTCGTAGGCGTAGAAAGCGGCATACAGGGCCTGGTCGTCGTAGACCAGGCGCGCCTCGGTCCGCTGAGACGGAGGCACCCCGCGCCCGGGCACGACCTGCACCAGTTCGGTCAGGACATGCGCGCCCTGCCACGCAGCGTCCGACAGGTCACCGTCAATGACCGGGGGCGTCTCGACGCGAATCGCGCGGTAGGACGGCTTGTCGGCGTCGTCGGGGAGCTCCTGCGCGGAAGACCGGGCTGAGGGAAGCACGATGAACGCGCTGACCAGCAACGCGCAGCCAATCTTCATGCTACTCGCGGCCCTTCATCAGCTCGGCGCGCCAGCGGGCAGCCTCGTCGAACACCGCGTCGATCGCCTCCCCGCGCTGCAGGTTGCCGCGCATCTCCGTCAGGCAGGCGATCATCAGATCGAGCGCATCCCCGATCGCGTCGGCGTTGGTGGCGCAGATGTCGCGCCAGACGCTGGCGGGACTCGAGGCCAGGCGGGTGGTGTCGACAAGCCCGCGCCCTCCCATGCGCACACCGCCGGACACCGCGCGCCCCACCACTTCCATCAGCGCGCTGGCGGTCAACTGGGGAAGATGACTGACGAACGCCATCAGGCGGTCGTGCTCTCCCGCCGCCATGGTCGCCGGCGTGGCGCCGAGGCCTGCGACAAACTGTGAGAGCCGCGAGACGGCGTCCGCCATCCCATCGCCGTCGGGCGTGAAGATCCAGGGACGCCCGGCGAAAAGATCCGGCCGGGCAAACGCGAAGCCGCCGCGCTCTGCCCCGCCAAGCGGATGTCCCCCGACAAACGTCACCGGGCGCGGCAGGGCGCGGGCGGCGTCAACGATCGCCTGTTTGGTGCCCCCGGCATCGGTGACGACGGCGTCCGCAGCGGCGCTGCCTGAGATCTCTTGCAGGAGGTTGATGTTCTGGCGTACGGGCGCGGCCAGGATGATCAGGTCCACGATCGGCAGGTCGGCGACGCGCTCGACCGCGCGATCGATCGCGCCGCTGCCGATGGCGTGCGCCAGCACCGCCTGGCTGTCCACGCCGGTGATGCGGGTCGCCGCCCACCGTTCGCGCACAGCCAGTGCGATCGATCCGCCGATCAGGCCAAGCCCGACGATGGCGATAGAGAGGAAGGGAGGTTCGGAAGATGACATATCAACTTCCAACGCCCAACTCCGCAACTCCCAAGCAGAAGGAATCTTTGGGAGTTGGGGGTTGGAGATTGGGAGTTGTTACCGCGCCCATCCGCGGCGGGCCACCGGCTCCAGGCAGATGCTGCGTCCGATCGCCGGCGCGATGATCCGCAGCTCCGCCATCAGCCGGTCGAACTGCGCGGGCCACATCGACTGCGCGCCATCGCTGAGTGCGTGGTCAGGGTCGTTGTGCACCTCGATGATCAGGCCGTCGGCTCCGGCGGCGACCGCGGCGCGCGCCAGTTGCGCCACCATGTCCCGTCGTCCGGCGCCGTGGCTCGGGTCGGCGATGATCGGCAGGTGGCTCAGCTTCTTGATCACCGGGATCGCCGAGATGTCGAAGGTGTTGCGCGTGGCCGTCTCGAACGTGCGGATGCCCCGCTCGCACAGGATCACGTCGTTGTTGCCCCCGGCCAGGATGTACTCCGCAGAGAGGAGCCACTCTTCGATGGTCGCCGAGATGCCGCGCTTCAGGAGCACCGGCTTCTTGTGGTAGCCGAGCTCTCGCAGCAGCGTGTAGTTCTGCATGTTGCGCGCGCCGACCTGGAAGATGTCGCAGTACTTCTCGATCAGCTCGATCTGGCTGATGTCCATGACTTCGGACACCAGCTTCAGGTTGTGCGCGTCGGCGGCATGCCGGAGCATCTGCAGGCCCTTCTCGCCATGGCCCTGGAAGCTGTAGGGCGAGCTGCGGGGCTTGAAGGCGCCGCCGCGGAAGATTTTCGCGCCCGCCCGCTTCACCGCCGCCGCTGACGCCTGGCACTGCTCCTCGGTCTCGGCCGAGCAGGGTCCGGCCATCACCACCACCTCGTCCCCGCCAATCCGGACATCGTCGATGGTGACGATCGTGTCTTCCGGGTGGTAGGCGCGGCTGGCGCGCTTGTAGGGCTCGGTGATGCGAAGCACCTCGTGGACGCCGTCGAGAATCGAGATCATCTCCTTCTCGACCTTCTCGGTGCCGACGACGCCGAGGACGGTGCGCGAGGCGCCGGAGGACCGGTGCACGTCCATGCCGAGCTCGATCAGGCGCGCGATGACCGCGTCGATCTCTGCCTCGGTGGCCCGCTCTTTCATTACTACGACCATGACTTCACTCTCCGATGGAGGACGCGTTTCCGTCCCGGCGTTCACTGACCGCGCGCTCGGCGCGCCTGGCCTCGTCGATGATGCGTTCGAAGATCCTGACGACCGCTTCAGCCGTCAACGGGCCCGAGAGCTCCGTGGCGGACTTCCGGACGCTGGCGAGCACCCTGGCCTCGCGATCCGGCTGGTAGATGGGCAGTCCCGCGTCGTGCTTCAGCCGTCCGACTTCCACGGCGCACGCGACGCGGACGTTGAGGAGGCGGACGAGCTGATCGTCGATGACGTCGATCCGGCCCCGCAATTCCTCGATGCTCATGACTTCAGCCACCGTGCATACTCCTCTACCCGTGTCGTCAAATCGTGCGATGCGCCGGCCTCGGCGATTACGTTCACGAGGGCGCTGCCGACGACCGCAGCGTCGGCCCACCTGGTCACCTCGCGCACGTGTTCCGGCTTCGAGATGCCAAACCCGAGGGCAATCGGCAGGTCGCTGACCGCCCGGATCCGCTCGACCATCTGCTGGGCACCCTCGGCGACCTGGTCGCGGGCGCCGGTGACACCAAGCCGGGAGATGGCATACAGGAAGCCGCTCCCGAGGGCGGCGGCCCTGCGCAACCGTTCGTCGCTGGTCGTCGGACTGAGCAGGAGAATTGTATCAATCCCCCGCGCGCCCAGCAGGCCTCTGAAGCTGTCCGCCTCCTCGATCGGCAGGTCGAGCACGAGGACCCCGTCTACCCCGGCCTCCCTCGCGCGGTCGGCGAACCGTTCGGCCCCGAGCTTCAGAATCGGGTTCGCGTAGCTGAAGACCACTATCGGCGCGCGCAGCCCCTTTCGGGAGGCGCCGATCATGTCGAGGACGCCGCTCAGCGTCGCCCCTGACTTGAGCGCGCGTTCCGTGGCCCGCTGAATGACCGGACCGTCGGCCAGCGGATCCGAGAACGGCACCCCGACTTCCAGGACGTCCGCACCCCCGCGATCCAGGGCCGACAGGATGCCCGCCGTGCGGTCGAGATCGGGATCCCCGGCCGTCACGTAGGTGACCAGGCCAGGCTGTTTGGCGTCCCGCAGGCGCTTGAAGGTGTCTGCGAGTTTCATTTCAGGGCGTCCGTCACGCTCTGCACGTCCTTGTCCCCGCGCCCTGACAGGTTCACCAGGATCACGGTGCCGTCCTTCACCTCGCCGACGAGCTTGGTCGTAAATGCGACGGCATGGGCCGACTCGAGGGCCGGAATGATCCCCTCACGGTTCGCGAGGGTCTTGAACGCTTCGAGCGCCTCCGCGTCCGAGATGTTCACGTACTCGGTCCGGCCAAGATCGCGGAGCCACGCGTGCTCCGGCCCGACGGCCGCATAGTCCAGCCCCGCGGAAATGGAATGCGTCAGCTCGATGTTGCCGTCCTCATCCTGCAGGATGAACGTGCGCGTGCCCTGGAGCACGCCGGTGCTGCCGCCGGCGAACCGCGCCGCATGCCGCCCGGGCGCGATCCGCTCGCCGCCGGCTTCGACCCCGATCAGGCGCACGCCGGCATCCTCCACGAACGCGTCGAAGATCCCCATGGCATTGCTGCCCCCGCCCACGCAGGCCACGACGATGTCGGGGAGCCGGCCCACCTGGTCGAGCATCTGCTGGCGCGCCTCCCGGCCGATGACCGACTGAAACTCACGGACCATCAACGGATACGGGTGCGGACCGAGCGCTGAACCGAGCAGGTAATACGTGTCCGCGACGTTCGCGACCCAGTCGCGCATCGCTTCGTTGATCGCGTCCTTCAGCGTGCAGCTGCCGGCGTTGACCTCCTGGACCGTGGCTCCCAGCAGCCGCATGCGGACCACGTTGAGCGCCTGGCGTCGCATGTCCTCGGAGCCCATGTAGACGACGCATTCGAGCCCGAGCAGCGCGCAGGAGGTCGCGGTCGCAACCCCGTGCTGGCCGGCACCGGTCTCGGCGACGACGCGCCGCTTGCCCATCCGCTTGGCGAGCAGCGCCTGTCCCATCGCGTTGTTGATCTTGTGCGCGCCGGTGTGCGTCAGGTCCTCGCGCTTGAGCAGGACGCGCACCTGTCTCGCCGGGTCCGAAAGGACCCGGCCTGCGTCGACCAGGCGACTGGTCTCGTACAACGGCGTCGGGCGGCCGACATAGTGCTTGAGCAGGCCATCGAGCTCGTCACGGAACGAGGCGTCTGCGCGCGCGGCGAAGTAGCCCGCGGTGAGCTCCTCGATAGGCGCCACCAGGGTTTCCGGGACGAAGCGCCCGCCGTAGGCGCCGAAGTAGCCCCGCGCGTCCGGGTCACGGCGCCCGAACACGGCACGCTCGGTCACTGCTGATTTATCGTTCTTCAAATGCATTCCGCGCGTTCTTCAGAAAGCGCGCCACCTTGTCAAAGTTTTTGACGCCGGGCGACTCCTCGACGCCCGACGACACATCCACGCCATACGGACGAACCGCCGCGATTGCATCGGCCACGTTGACAGGGGTCAACCCGCCGGCCAGCACAACCCGCCGTTCCCGCGCCAGTTTCGCTGCCTCGTTCCAGTCCACCGTCCTGCCCGTGCCCCCGCGCCGCACCGGATCGGCGGCATCCACCAGGAACGTCGCATCCGCCGGCCATGCCGCCAGCGTCTCCTCTGCATCGTCCAGCGTCAGCGCGCGCATCACCGGATACCCGAGCGCGCCGGCATACTCGGGCGACTCGCCCCCGTGGAGCTGCACAGTGCCGATGCGTGCCCGTGCCGCGATTGCCCGGATCCCCTCGACTGACTCATCGACGAACACGCCCACCATCGCCACGCCCGCCGGCATCTCCGCGATGATCTCGCCCGCGCGCTCGGGGGTGACGTACCTGGCGCTCTGCCGCCAGAAGACGTATCCCAGCGCCGTGGCCCCGTGCTCGACGGCGTGCAGGGCGTCGGTCAGGCGCGTGATGCCGCAGATCTTGATGAACATCGTTTCCGGTCCGGCTAAAGCCGGACGCTACGTACGGTCGTAGTGTCCGCCTTCAGGCGGACCGTCTCCGTCAGCTCGCGAATCGCACGCGCGGGATCCGCATCCGTCATGAATCGTTCGCCGATCAGGAATGCCCGGTAACCGGCCGCCGCGAGCCGCTCGAGGTCGGCGCGGGTCTGCAAGCCGCTCTCACTCACCCCGATGATGTCGCGAGGCAGTGCGGCTGCCAGGCGATCGGAGGCTGCGACGTCAACCTTCAGCGTGCGCAGGTTGCGGTTGTTGACCCCGATCACCCGCGCGCCGCTGTCGATCGCGCGCGACAGCTCCTCCTCGTCATGCACTTCCACGAGCGTCGCGAGCCCCAACTCCCGTGCCTTGTCCTGAAGACGGATGAGATCGTCCTGGCTCAGCCCCGCCACGATCAACAGGATCGCGTCGGCTCCAGCCGCCCGCGCCTCGTAGATCTGGTATTCGTCGACGATGAAGTCCTTGCGCAGGAGCGGAATCTTCACCGCCCCACGTACGGCGATCAGGTGCTCCAGTGCCCCGTCGAAGAACGTCGGCTCCGTCAGCACGGAAATGGCGGCCGCGCCCCCCTGCTCGTACTGCTTCGCGATCGCCACCGGGTCGTACGCCGCTGCCAGCACCCCTTTCGAGGGAGATCGCCGCTTGCACTCGGCGATGACGTTCACACGGCCGGCCTTCCCGAGCTCTGTTTCGAACCGGGCGCCCTCGGGAGAGGCCGCCGCTGCGCGCTTCTCGAGCGCCGCAAGCGGTTCCCGATCGCGCCGGACATCGGTGATTCTCCGGGTCGCGGCGACGATGGTCCGCAGGAGATCGGGTGCCGCGCTCATACGGCTGCCTCCGCGTGCGAGCCACGCACCATCTTCTCGAGGGCTGCCCTGGCCGCCCCGGAATCGATCGCCTGTGCGGCACTCTGGATCCCGTCCCGCACGCTGTCGGCGCGTCCCGCGACAAACAACGCGGCACCGGCGTTCAGCAGCACGATGTCGCGCGGCGCCCCGGCCTTGCCATCGAGCACCTGCGTCACGATCCCGGCGTTGGCGGCCGCGTCACCGCCCTTGAGATCGGCCGGCGCTGCCTTCTGAACGCCGAAGTCCGACGGATGTACGTAGAAGGTGTGCACGGCGCCCGCACGGCATTCAGACACCTTCGTGTGGCCGGTTGTCGAGATCTCGTCGATGCCGTCGGCACCATGAACCACCCACGCGCGCTCGGAGCCGAGGAGCAGCAGCGAGCGGGCCAGGAGCTCGGTCAGCTCGGACCGGGGCACGCCGACGATCTGGCGTCTCGCGCCTGCGGGATTGGTCAGCGGGCCGAGCAGGTTGAAGGCCGTCCTGATCCCGAGGTCGCGCCGGATCGGCCCGGCGTGCTTCATCGAGGGATGGAATGTTGGCGCGAAAAAGAACGCGATATTCGCGTCGTGGAGCGTCTGCTCCACCACCGCCGGTGCGGCGGTCACGTTGACGCCCAGCCGCTCGAACACGTCGGCGCTGCCGCACTGGCTCGAGACCGACCGGTTGCCGTGCTTGGCAATCTTCACCCCGCACGCCGCCACGACGATGGCGGCCGCGGAAGAAATATTGAACGTGCCGGACCGATCGCCACCGGTACCGCAGGTGTCGAAGACGTCACCGGCTGGCGCCGACAGCTTCACCGCATGGTCGCGCATCGTCCGCGCGAAGCCGACGATCTCGGCCGGCCGCTCGCCCTTCATCACCAGCCCGACCAGCAGCGCGCCGAGCGCGGCGGCCGGCGCGCGGCCTTCCATCACCTCGCGCATGGCGGCGGCGGCCTCCTCCTGCGTGAGGTCCTCATGCCGAACGAGCTTCTCGAGCAGCGCGGTAAACATCACAGCTCCAGGAAGTTGCGCAGGATCCGGCGGCCTTCTTCGGTCAGCACGGACTCGGGGTGAAACTGCACGCCGTGGACGGGATGGGTGCGGTGACGGACGGCCATGATCGTGCCGTCCTCTTTCGTCCGCGCCGCGACCTCGAGCTCGGCAGGCACCGTGTCGCTCTCGATGATCAGTGAGTGATAGCGCCCCGCCTGGAAGGACGCCGTGATCCCGGCGAACACGCCCTTACTGTCGTGGACGACGGTCGATGTCTTGCCGTGCATCGGGGTCGCGGCGCGGCACACGGTGCCGCCGTAGACGGCGCCGATCGCCTGGTGGCCGAGGCAGACGCCCAGGAGCGGCGTGTGCTGCCCGAACCGGCGGATCACGTCCATGGTGATCCCGGCGCCCTCGGGCCGCCCCGGGCCGGGAGAAATCAGGATCTGCGCCGGCTTCATCGCGTCGATCTCGTCGAGGGTGATCTCGTTGTTGCGGCGCACGCGGATCTCGGCACCAAGCTCGCCCAGGTACTGCACGAGGTTGTAGGTGAACGAGTCGTAGTTGTCGATGACCAGTACCATGTCCGCCTATAAACCCTGTTGAGCCAGCTCCAGCGCCGTGATCACGGCGCGGGCCTTGTCGCGTGTTTCCTCGTACTCCGCCGCCGGGTCCGAATCGGCGACGATACCGGCACCGGCCTGGACGTAGGCATGTCCGCCTTCGATCACCATGGTGCGAATGGTGATGCAGAAATCGAGATTGCCCGCGAAGTCCAGGTAGCCGACCGCCCCCGCGTAGACGCCGCGGCGGCGATTCTCGAGCTCGGCGACGATCTCCATCGCGCGCACTTTCGGGGCACCGGACACCGTCCCGGCGGGAAAGCACGCCACCAGCGCGTCCAGCCTGTCGTACTCGTCAGACAGCGTGCCCTCGACGATCGAGACCAGGTGCATCACGTGCGAGTAGCGCTCGAGCGTCATGTAGGTCGGCACCTTGACGGAACCGTAGGTCGCCACGCGGCCGATGTCGTTCCGTCCGAGGTCCACGAGCATGACGTGCTCGGCCCGCTCCTTCTCGCTCTTCTTCAGCTCCTCCGCCATCAGGAGGTCTTCTTCCTCGGTGCGGCCACGGGGGCGCGTGCCGGCGATCGGGTGAGTCTGGATCTTCTTGCCTTCGACGCGCACGAGCATCTCGGGGGACGAGCCGACGATCGACCGGTCCCCCATCCGGATGAAATACATGTACGGGGACGGGTTGACGTGGCGCAGCGCCCGGTAGGCGGTAAACGGATCGCCCCCGAACTCCGCTTCGAACCGCTGGGAGAGGACCACCTGGTAGATGTCGCCCGCGGCGATGTATTCCTTTCCCGTGCGCACCATCGACTCGAACTGGTCGCGCGTGACGTTGGAGGTGATCGTCAGTGGAGGCGCCTCGGCGCGCGCCGGCTTCGACAGCGTACGATCCAGCTCCCGCTCGACGAACTCGATCTTGGCGCGGGCGAACTGGTAGAGCGCCTCGAGATCCTCGTCGCCGGTAATCCGCGCGTTGGCGATGATCAGGATGCGGTGCCGCACGTGGTCGAATGCCAGCACCGTGTCGAAGAGCATGAAGCCGGCCTCATCCTCCTCGTCGGCACCGGGCTGGAGCGTCACCGGCTCGAACCAGGCGGCCGCGTCATACCCGAGATAGCCGACGGCGCCGCCGGTGAATCGCGGGAGCCCCGGGACAAACGGCGAGTGGAAGCCGGCCATCAGCTCACGGAGGGTTTCGACAAATGGCCGGTCCGATTCCGACGTCTGCCCCGCCCGATCGATGATCGTCTTCCCGCCGCGCGACCGCAGGATCAGGAACGGATCCTTGCCGAGGAACGAATAGCGCCCGACCTGCTCGCCGCCCTCGACCGATTCGAGAAGAAAGGCGTAGTCGGAATGCTCGGCGATCTTCAGGAACGCCGACACCGGCGTGAGCAGATCCGCGACGATCTCCTTGTAGACCGGCACGAACGTGCCGCGCTGGGCCAGATCCTTGAACTCTTCGAACGTCGTGATGTGCATAAGAATCAATCTTCACAAGCCACGGAGGCACAGAGACACGGAGAACAACCATTCATATGCCCCTCCGTGACTCCGTGACTCCGTGGCCCGTCTTGTTGAGGGCGGTGGCGCGGGCGAGCAGGTCATGCAACCCGTCCTGCGCCGTCACGTTGATGATCCCCAGCGCGACGGCGAACGCATCGGCATCGTCGGCGTCGGCGGCCGCGAGCGGCACCGAGATGGCGTTGATGCCAGCCGCGGCAAAAGCGGCGTTGTGCATCGCTGGCGACGCCGACTGCATCACGTCGCCGGCCACCACGCCGAACACGACGGTAGCGGGACCGACCTGGCGGAATCGGAACTCGTCGAGCATCCGGCGGGCGGGAATCTGGCCGGGCGCCACGCCGTTGCCAGCGTAGGTCCACAGCGATCCGAAGCGCGAGGCGAGCAGCCGGCTCGGCACGCCCGCGTCGCCCATGCCCACCACGACCGCATCGCCGTCCCGCGCGATGTCGATGAGCGGGAGCGTGTCGGTCAGGCGCACGGCAGTGACCGCCACCTTGATGACGCCTGCTCCGGTCTCGCGCATCGCGTGCACCCGGGCCGAGAGATCCCGGGGGACACCGGTGAAATCGTGTGAGGAGACGACCACCCTCTCGGGCTGTGCGGCGATCAGGTCGCCGAACCCGGCCTTCCACTCCACATCCACGTAGTCCGCGCCGAGCTCGAGCGCGCGACCGAGGGTGCGGCGCCGCTCTTCTTCGCTGCCGTCGAAGCGGCCGCCTTCCCAGGTCGGCCGGCAGGTCACAATTACCTTGCCCCTCCGGTCCGCCAGCGCCGCGGCGACGTCTAAATCTACGACACCGTCAAGACGCAGCTCGACCATGTCGGCGGTTGTGGCCGCGTCACGGGCGTTGATGAGCTCGGCCATCGTCTGGCCGGTCACCGTTTCGCAGAGCTGAGAAGTACGCATCAAATAAAAACGCCTCTTCAACCGGATGGGCTGAAGAGGCGTCGGTAACTGCTGAGTTCGTTAAGTGGTTCGTCTCAGATGCCGGCGGTTGCCCCTTCAGGCGCAGTCCCGTACCACCACCAATAGCTGGCGGAGCTGGGGAACACGAAGGGGCTAAAGCGATGCTGCATCTGGGTAATCGACGGAGCCAGCACAGTAGCGCAGCGCCCGCGGGCTGTCAACTATGAGAGCCGCTGGCCTTGCAGTTTCATGGGTTTACCCGTATCGTCAACCGTGAGCCACAACATGTACATACGCAGCGCTGCCGTGGGTGTCGCACTTCTGCTGTTCCTTGGTGCTGGCCTGCCCGCGCAGAGCCGGACATTTCCCGTGGACGAGCTCCGGCCCGGGATGGTCGGTATCGGAAAGACCGTATTCGAGGGGGACCGCCTCGACGAGTTCAAGGTTCACATTCTTGGCGTACTGAAGAACGTCATCGGCACCCGCCGCAACCTGATCCTGGCCAGGCTCGAAGGCGGGCCGCTCGCCCACACTGGCGTCATCGCCGGCATGAGCGGCAGCCCGGTGTATATCGACGGTCGCATGGTTGGGGCCGTGTCCTATTCGCTCGGCCAGTTCTCGAAAGAGCCGATCGCGGGCATCACGCCGATCGGCGAGATGACCGAGGCCGCCACCTTCACGGGTCCGCGCCGGCAGGCCGCGCGCGTTGACCTGCAGCTCCCCCTTACCAACGAGGGACTCCGTGCCTCGTTGCGCCAGGCGTTCTCGTGGATGCGCCCGTTCGCCGACAACCCCGCCGACGTCCAGGTGCTCGGCGACACCGGCGTCAACGCCAGCATCGGGACGATGCTGCGGCCGATCGCGACGCCGCTGTCGATGGGCGGATTTGACGCGACCTTCGCGGACCCAATCGCCGCCGCGTTCCGCGACCAGGGATTCGTCCCGGTGATGGCTGGCGCGCAGATGGTCCAGACGCAGTCGAACGGCCGCACGCCACTGCCGCTCCGCCCCGGCGATCCGGTTGGGGTCGCGCTCATGAGTGGCGACCTCGAGCTCGGCGCCACCGGCACGGTTACCGACGTGGACGGCGACCGCGTCTACGCGTTCGGCCATCCGTTCTATGGCCTGGGGCCGACGCAGTTCCCGATGACCCGCGCCTACGTGCACACCATTCTGCCGAGCATGGTCAGCTCGATGAAGATCGCCAGCACCGGTGAAGTGATCGGCACGGTGACGCAGGATCGCTTCACCACCATCGCCGGCACCCTCGGCGCCGGACCGACGCTCATCCCGGTCAAGATCAACCTGACGTCCGAGCGCGGCACGCGCAAGACCTTCGAGATGAAGATGGTCAACGACCAGCTCTTCACCCCGCTGCTCGCCTATCTCTCGATCCTCAACACGCTGCAGTCGTACGAGCGCCAGAACGGCGCTGCAAGCTACGCCGTCAAGGGCGAAGCGCTGGTCAAGAAGCACGGCACCGTCGCGTTCGAGGATCTGTTCACCGGCGATCAACCTGCAGGAGGCGCAGCCGCCTACGTCGTCGGCCCGATCAACTTCCTGCTCCGCAACGCCTTCGAGGACGTCGAGCTCGAGGGGCTGACCCTCGACATCGATGCGAGCGAGCAGCCGCGCAGCGCGACGCTCGAGCGCGTCTGGATCGACGGCAGCCGGCCGAAGCCGGGAGCCACGGTCGACCTCAAGATGCTGATGCGGACCTATCGCGGCGAGGAGATCACCCGGACGCTTCCGGTGGCCATCCCCGCGAACGCCAGCGGCAGCCTGTCGATCATGGTGTCCGACGGCATGCGCCTCTCGCAGTGGGAAGCGCGCGAGCTGCAGATCCAGCCGTTGCAGACCCGTGGCCTGCCGCAGATGATCAAGGTCCTCAACGGCGCCCGCAAGAACAACCGCCTCTACGTGCGGTTGCTCGGCCGCGACGGCGGCGCCGTCGTGAAGGGGGAATCGCTGGCCGCCCTGCCCCCGTCGGTGCTGGCGGTCATGGAAGCCGATCGCAATGGCGGCAGCTTCCGCGCCTTACAGAATGCGACGCTCGGCGAGTGGGACATCACTACGCCGTACGCGGTCGCCGGGTCCCGCACGCTCACCATCGATATCGAGGATTAAATGCGCTCTATGCGTGTTCTCATCGCGGCGCTGGCCGTCAGCACCGTGACGGCCGTGTCGTACGCGGCCCTTCCCACCTTCTGGCAGGTATCCACCGAGGGCGAATTCCTCCAGGGTGAGGTCGAGAACCTGTCGATCGACGGCTACGGCCGCCTGACCCTCGGCCCGACAGCCGCCCCCGTCTACGAATCCAGCGCGCCATTCCTCTGGACGCTCCTCAACGGCCCCGACGGATCGGTGTACGTGGGCAGCGGCAACGAGGGCCAGGTCTACCGCATCGATGCGAGCGGCAGGGGCTCGGTGTTCTTTGACGCCGAGGAGCTCGAGGTCCACGCGATGACGCTGGCGCCGGGCGGGGGCCTCTACGTGGCCACGTCGCCCGACGGCAAGGTCTACAAGGTCGACGCCAGGGGCACCGGCACCGTGCTGTTCGACCCCCCGGACAGGTACATCTGGAGTCTCGCGGTGGACAAGGCGGGCAACGTGTTCGCCGGCACGGGCGACAAGGGCGTCATCTACAAGATCGCGCCGGACGGAAAGGGCGCGGTCTTCTACCAGACAAAGGCCACGCACGCGATGACGCTCGCGTTCGACCGCGAGGGCCGCCTGCTGGCGGGCACCGAGTCACCGGGCCGGGTGTTCCAGATCGACGCCGCCGGCAAGCCGTTCGTGCTCCTCGACTCGCCGTACAACGAGATCCACGCCTTACGTGTCGATCCACAAGGTGTCATCTACGCCGCGGCCGTCACGGGGCGAACGGGATCCGCGCCTGCGCCGGCAGGCCCGGCATCGGAGCCCGGCGCGCAGCCGGTGGCATCGGTCTCCACCGAGATCACGGCGATCACGATTATTCCTGACGCGACGGTGACCACGGCGGGCTCGGCGCAGGCCGCGGCCCGTGGCAGCCAGGGCCCAGGGGCCGGCGCCATCTACCGGATTACGCCAGACGGCGCCTGGGATCTCGTGTGGCAGCTCCGAGACGATGCGCCGTATGACGTGGCGTTCGAGAAGGACGGCAGCCTGACGGTGGCGACCGGCAACAAGGGAAAAATCTACCGACTCTCCGGCGAACCGTTGCAGCCGACGCTCGTCACCCGCGCCACCGCCCAGCAGATCACCGCGCTCCTGCCCGATCGCGATGGACGCATGCTGTTTGCGACCTCGAACCCAGGCAAGGTGTTCCGCCTGTCGCCGACGCGCGCCGACCGCGGCACCTATACCTCCGATATCCGCGACGCGCAGACGGTGGCGACCTGGGGGGCCATCAAGTGGCAGGCCTCGATGCCGGCAGGCACGAAGGTGGACGTCTCGACCAGGTCCGGCAATACCCGGACGCCGGACGAGACGTGGAGCGACTGGAGCGCCGCCTATGCCGACCGCGACGGCACCGGCATCACCAGCCCGCGCGCGCGCTACCTGCAGTGGCGAGCGGTGCTGGCGGGCACGCGCACCGACGCGCCGATGCTGACGTCGGTCGTCGCCGCCTACCTCCCGCGCAACACCAAGCCGCGGGTGACAGGCATCACGATTCACCCTCCTGGGACCGTGTTCCAGCGCCCCTTCCCCACCGGGGATCCCGGTCTCGCCGGGTTCCAGGGGGAAACACCCGATCAGCGGGCGTCGGGCCAGGTCGCGCCGGCAGGCGGCGCGGCCCCCAATCTCGGCCGGCGAGCGTATCAGCGGGGACTGCTCACCTTTGTGTGGCGCGCGGAAGATGACAACCGCGACGAGCTCAGGTACGACGTCCGCTACCGCCGCGAAGGCGACGACTCCTGGAAGCCGCTCAAGCAGGACCTGACGGACGCGATCTTCGTGTGGGATACGACCTCGGTCCCGAACGGCCGCTACCTGATCTCGGTCATCGCGTCAGACGCCGCGTCCAACTCGCCCTCCACCTCGCTGACGGGATCGGCGGAGAGCACCACCTTCGACATCGACAACATGCCGCCGGTCATCAACGTGGCGTCGGTGCGGCGCGAGGGCGCGCGCACGGTGATTGCGTTCGAGGTGCGCGACGACCACTCGGCGATCCAGAAGGCCGAGTACTCCCTCGACGGCAACAGCTGGCAGACGATCTATCCGAGGGATGGGATTTCCGATTCGAAGGTCGAGCAGTTCGAGCTGACGCTCGAAGGCGAGACCGCCGGCCGCGCGGTGGTCATCCGCGCGAACGACGCGTTGAACAACCTTATAAGCGCCCGTGGCGAGGCGCCCGCGCCGGCCGCGCGTCGCTGACCGGGGCGGACGTCAGCCAGACCATGTCGACGGCCACGGCGCGGCTGGCGTGCTCCTCCGACGGGGCGAACCTCGATTGCCTGACGGCGTCGAGCAGACCGCCGATGTCGGCGGCCAGCGCCGAGCCGTCGCGCCGCCGCACGCTGGCGCGATCCATCAACAGCATCTGGTAGTCGGCGATGCGCCCCTGGCGGGTGACCATCATCGCCAGCGCAAACACCGCTTCCTCCTCAGGCACGCCTTCGAGCACCCATCCCGTCCGGATCTGGCTCGCGTTCGCCGTCGATTCCACCACCGCCGCCATCGAATCGATCTGCTCGTCCTTGGCCGCCTGCAGCACGCCGACCGCGGTCAACAGGCATGCGACCACCGCGGCGGTCGCGCCGAGCGCCGGCCAGAAGAAGCGCATGTCCTCGCACACCTCGCGCAGGCGGGCGGCCAACGAGTCGTCGCGCTCTGACCGGATCCGGGTCAGTACTTCGGCCTGGATCGCCTGGAGCGCGCGGGCGTCCGCCGGTGAGTCACTCGACCGCGGCGTGCCGACCCTGACGGCGCCGGCCATCAGGCGCAGGTCGTCCACGCGCGCTTCGCAGTCGCGGCACCAGCGCAGGTGCGATTCGACCGCCACCTGGTCGGCCATCGCCAGCTCGTCGTCCACGAACGCCTCGAGCTGTTCGCGCGCGGCGGCGCAATCGAGATACGGGATCATGCCCGCGTCCCCAGGAGGTCGGCTCGCAGCGCCTGGCGCGCGCGCGTGAGGCGCGACTTGACCGTGCCCACCGCGATGCCGAGGGAAAAGGCGATCTCTTCGTAGCGCAGTCCGTCCACCTCGCGAAGAATCAGCGCGGTGCGCTGGTCGAACGGCAGCCGATCGAGCGCCTGCCAGATCCGCGCGGCCGTTTCCTTGCTCGCGAGCAGCCGGTCGGGCAAGACGTCTTGCGTGGATTCGAGCTCCCCGCACTGCCGCTGGTGCTCGTCGAGCGACACCTGTTCGGCACGGTGGCGCCGCCTCCACCAGCGCTGCCGGTTGCGCGCCTGGTTGATCACGATGCGGTAAATCCAGGTGCGGAGGGCCGACTGCGCGCGGAAGCTGGAGAGGGTGCGGAAGACGCGCAGGAAGACCTCCTGGGAGAGGTCGAGCGCCTCGTCGCGGTCGCCGAGGAGGTTCAGCGCCAGGCCATAGACCATCCGCTGATGGGTGGCGACCAGCTCGGCGCAGGCGGCATCATCGCCGGCGGCGCAGCGCCCGATGAGCGCAGCTTCGCCGCTGTCGACGTCTGACCAGCTGATGGCGCCAGCGTTCTTCACCAAATCTCCCGGGTTCATGAAGTCTAGCTTGAATGCCTCCTGACAGCGTTAGACCCCGCGAGGCGCCCGATGTTCCATCGGGCGGAACGCCCAACTCCCAACCGCCCAACGCCCAAATCGTTGGTGGTTGGGGGTTTGGGAGTTGGGAGTTAACATCAAGCCCGTCAGATGAAGCGCTTGGTCGTCGTGTCAGTTGGCGTCGCCGCCCTCATGGTCGGGATTGTCCTCGCCTGGTATTCGGTCCGGCAGGATCGCGAGTTCGAGCGCCTGATCGCCACCGGGGATGCCGCCCTGGCCCAGGAGCAGACCTTTGTTGCGATCGAAGCCTTCAGCGGCGCCCTGGCGCTGAAGCCGGGCTCGATGCTCGCCTACCTGAAGCGCGGGGACACCTACCGCCGGCGCGGTGAGCTGAATGCGGCGCTCCGCGATCTTCGCCAGGCGGCGACCCTGGACCCCGGCGCCCCGCGCCCGGTCGAGTTGCTGGGCGACGTGAACCTGGCAATGGGGCGCTACGAGCGCGCCGCCGACGAGTACCGCCGGTTCACGACCCTGGACGACCGGTCCGCCCGCGTCCTCTACAAGCTCGCCCTCACCCACTACCGGAACGGTCGACCGGCGCTGGCCCTGGAGCCGCTCCGTCAGGCAGTCAGCCTCGACGATCGTTTCGTCGAAGCGCATTACCTGCTCGGGATGTGCTACCGCGAGCGCCAACGCGACGCCGACGCCCTGCGCTCGCTGACGCGGGCGATCGAGATCAATCCGGCGTTCGCCGCTGCGCGTGAGGAGCTCGCCGACCTGCACGCCGGGCAGGGACGGAGCCGCGACGCGATCGAGCAGCTCGAAGCCCTCGCCGCGCTCGAGCCGGCGCGGGCCGAGCGGCTGGTCAGCGTCGGCATGGCCTACGCGCGACTGGGCCGGACTGACAGCGCCATCCTCACGCTGGGGCGCGCCGCCGAGCGCTACCCGGAGGAACCGGTGGTCTACACCGCGCTCGGCCGCGTCTGGCTCGACGCCGCCGAAAACCGGAACGACCGGGTGGCCCTGGGCAAGGCGGTCGAGGCCCTTCAACCCGCAGCGAGCCGCGCCGCCGCCTCGAGCGAGACGCTCGCGCTCTATGGGCGCTCGCTGTTCCTCTCCGGCGATCACGAAGGGGCCGAGCGGACGCTCCTGGAAGCGACGCGAAGAACGCCGGTGGAGCCTGACGCTTTCCGCTATCTGGCGGCCGCGGCGGATCGTCTCGGACACGTTGCCATCGCGCGCGATGCGCTCGCGCGGTATGTCGCAGTGCTGGACCAGCCCCATGCGCCGACCCTGGCGCTCCTGGCCGATGCGCAGCGCCGTCTGGGAGAGACCGACGCCGCTCGGGCAACGGTCGGCAAGGGCCTGGCGATCGATCCGCAGAACGAGGCGCTGCTGCGTCTGCAGCGGCGCCTGGGAGCAGCCTAGCTCCGGCCCCGTGTCGCGGGATCCAGGCGATCCCGTAAGCCGTCACCCAGGAAATTGAAGCCGAGGACGAGGATCGCGATTGCGATGCCGGGGAAAATCGTCAAGTGCGGCGCGTCGAGCAGGTGCCCCCTGCCGTAACTGAGCATGGTGCCCCAACTGGGCGTGGGAGGCTGCACGCCGAGCCCCAGGAAACTCAGCGCCGCTTCCGCGAGAATGGCGCCTCCCATGCCCAGCGTCGCCTGCACCGTCACCGCCGGCAGCGTCGTCGGAATGACATGCCGGGTCAGGATGCGCGGCGTCGTGGCGCCCAGCGCGCGCGCGGCCTGGACGAACTCGAATTCCCGCGCGCGCAGCACCTGTCCCCTGACCAGCCGCGCGTACCCCACCCACCCAATCAGCGACAGGGCGAGTACCACGTTCGTGAGGCTCGGCCCAAGCACCGCGACCAGGGCGATCGCGAGCAACAACCCGGGGAACGCGAGCAGGATGTCCACCAGCCGGCTGATGGCTTCGTCGATCCGGCCGCCAAAATAGCCCGCGATCGAGCCGAGCGCGATGCCGACCGTCGAAGAAACACCGACGACCACCAGCCCCACCAGGAGTGAGATCCGGGCGCCGGACAGGACGCGCGCGAAGATGTCGCGTCCGAGCTCGTCCAGTCCGAACCAGTGCGCCGCGGTCGGCCCCTCGAGTCGCAGCGCGAGCTCCTGTGACGAGGGGTCGTACGGCACCAGCCACGGGCCGACGACGGCCGCCAGCACCGTCACCAGGACGATGGCCGCGCCCAGGCGCGCCATCAGGCGTGCTCCAATTCCCAAGACCCAATCAACCAACTCCCAATCACACCTGTTGGGGGTTGGGCATTGGCGTCTTGGGAGTTGACCGGATCACTCATATCGAATCCTGGGATCGAGCACGCCGTAAACAAGGTCCGTCACAAGGTTCATCGCGACGTAGGTGACCGCGATCAGCAGGATGCATCCCTGGACCAGCGGATAGTCCCTGAATCCGATCGACTGGATCAGCAGGCGGCCGATGCCGGGCCACGCGAACACCGTCTCGGTGATGACCGCGCCGGTGAGCACCGCGCCGAACTGAAGGCCGACGAGCGTGACGACGGGGATGAGGCTGTTGCGGAAGGCATGCCTCACGACCGCACGAACACGCGACGCGCCCCTGGCCCTCGCGGCGTAGACGTAGGGCTCGCGGAGCTCCTCGAGCAGCGTCGCGCGCGTCATGCGCGCCAGGATCGCCGCCAGCGCCGCGCCGAGCGAGATCGCGGGCAGCACGAGGTGTCCCCACGTGCCCCGGCCCGACACCGGCAGCCACCCCAGCTCGATCGCGAACACGATCGCGAGCAGCGGCCCCAGCCAGAAGTTCGGAATCGACACGCCGAGCAGCGACACGGTCGTCGCCGCATGGTCCACGAACGTGCCCCGTTTGACGGCGGCGATGATCCCCAAAGGGATCGACAGAGCGAGGGACACGAACATGGCTGCGGCGGCCAGCTCCAGCGTCGCTGGCAACCGCTCGAAAATCGCCTCGGTGACCGGCTGGCTCGTGCGCAGCGATGTGCCAAGGTCGCCTCGCATGGTGCCGCGCAGGAACGCGCCGTACTGCTCGAGCAGCGGCCGGTCGAGCCCGAGCTTGGTTCGAAGGGCGGCGACATCTTCCTCGGACGCGGTTTCCCCGAGCATCGCCTGCGCCGGATCGCCGGGAATGAGGTGGATCAGCGAGAACACGAGCGTCGCGACGCCCAGGAGCACGGGAATCGTCAGGACGAGGCGACGGCCCAGGAAGCGGAGCACGCGTCATTCTTCCTGCTCGCCCGGGGCATTGCAAGAAGGAGCCGCGATCCCGATCCGCGCCATCGTCTTGAGCAGGCCTTGCCGAGACAGCCCCAGCTCCGCCGCCGCGCGGGTCCGGCTGCCACCTGCGCGCGCCAGCGCCACCTCCACGCACCGCCGGTCGAACTGCATGCGTGCGTCGGCCAGGCGGCGTGACGTCACGCTCACCGCGCCGGTGATCGCCGCCGGCAGCAGCGACGCGCGCACCAGTCCCCGAGCCGGGGCTGCGACGGCCAGCGCCGCCATGACGTTCTGGAGCTCGCGCACGTTGCCTGGCCAGTGGTACCGCGACAGCTCCGCGAGGACGCCGTGCGTGAGCGTGGCCGTCGAGCCGACGCGGGGGGCGGATGATGACCAGAAATGCGTGGCGAGCACGGGAATGTCTTCGGGCCGATCGCGAAGCGGCGGGATGCATATCCGGATCACATCGAGGCGATACAGCAGGTCCTGCCGGAACCGGCCGCCGGCGACTTCGGTCTTCATGTCCCGGTTCGTGGCGGTGACGAGACGCACGTCGATTGCGCGGCTGAAGGTCTCCCCGATCCGGCGGACCTCCTGCTGCTGGAGGACGCGCAGGAGCTTGGCCTGCCCGCGAGGTGAGAGGTCGGGCAACTCGTCGAGAAAGACGGTTCCGCCGTCCGCGTCTTCAAACAGCCCTGCCCGCTCGGTCACCGCGCCGGTGAAGGCCCCCCGCGCATGGCCGAACAGCTCCGATTCGAGGAGGTCGTCGGGAAGCGCCGCGCAGTTCACGTCACAGAAGCGGCGTTCGCGGCGCGGCCCGAGCTGGTGGACAGCCCTCGCCACCAGCTCCTTCCCTGCCCCGCTCTCGCCTTCGATCAGGACTGAAAACGGCGCGGTCGCGGCGCGGGCAATGGCGCGCCTGACCTCGCCCATCGCGGCGCTGCTGCCGACCAGCTCGGGAATGGACGTTGACGCCCGCGCGGTGTCGCGCGCGTCGGTGAGGAGCGCCTCGACCCGCGGGGCGGCGATGGCGGCGGCGAGTTCGAGGTACTCCACCGCATGCGGCGGTGGCTCCCGGTCGAGAGGCCAGCGACACGCGACGGCAGCCAGCAGCCGGGCACCGAGCCGCACGGGCACTCCGGCTTCCCGTCCTCCGTTCTGCATCTCCACGGGAATGGAGATGCCGGCATCGACGACCCGCGTCCCCAGGTGGGTCGGCAGGCCGGAACCCGCGCTCATGAGCGCGGTTGCGGGACCGGCGTCCGCTGAAACGAGGTCCACACGGGACGTCTGCAGTTCGGCGGCGGCCGCGGCCAGGATCCGCTGCAGCGCCCGGCCGTCGTCCTCCTCCTCCTGGGCTATTCGAACGAGGCCCGCGGCCACTGTTGCGCCTGGCACGGTCCATTCGCACATTCCCGATCGGGTGACGACAGGTTCAAGCGCACACGCCACCCGCCGCTCGATCGCGCCGCGCAGCAGCGGCGGGGTGGCCCGGCAGATCCGCTGGAGGTGCTTCGCTTCGCGGGCCGCCTCACGCGTGCGGCCGGCTCTTCGCAGCATGTCCCACCAGATGACCCGCGCCCTGACGGCGGCCAGAGGCGCACGGGCTTTCCGGGCGCCTCTCGCAACCTCGCGCAGCGCCTGCTCAGCGAGCGCCAGGTCGCCCGTGACGGCCAGGACGCGAAGGTGCCCGGTATGCGCAATCACTCCTGCACGCGGTTCGAGCGGCTGCGCAGCGACCCGCTGAAGCAGCGCCCTCGCCTCCTGCCCGGCCTCGAAGATATGCCCGCGGGCCAGCGAGACCCTCACGGCGATGCCCTGCATGGTCGCCATGACCGTGTCATCGAGCCCGGACGCAGCGTCAAGCGGGCACGCCAGATCGAGGCGCGCAGCTTCATCGACCCGGTCCTGCCACAGCAGCACCCGGGCAAGCACCGATCGCGTCCACGCCGCCCGCGCCGGCGACAGCGCCGTCGTCAACAGCACCGCGCGGCAGATCGCTTCGGCATCCTTCAGGCGCCCGCCGTCCGTACGGGCGACGGCCTGCCAGATGCGGGCGTCCGCGATCACGCGCTCGGCGCGGGCTGATTGCCCCTGGTCCGCGGCGTCCTCGAACACTGCGTCAGCGGCACCCACCCGTCCGCTTTCGAGGAGCAGCCGACCCAGGTCAATCAGAACCTGCGCTGCAGGGACATGGGCCTTGCGCCGGGCAAGCGCCGCGGCGACCTCCCGGGACAGGCGGTCCGCTGCGGCGTGCCGGCCGGAGCGCGCGAACTGGGCGGCGCGATCGGCTCGCTGGAGATACCGGACCACGTCTGGCGAGGGGGGAATCTCGCGCGGCGAGCACGGGTCGATTCGGTAAGCGGAGCGCGACTCCCGGACGAGGACCGCGGGCGCCGGCAGGAGGCGGAACGTCAGGAGCACATGCGGTCGCGGAGAACGGGCGGCGGCATCGACAAATGCCGCACGCGCCACCCCCAGTGAAGCCCCGGACGTGCCGATCAGAAGCAGCGTGCGCTCGCTCAGGTCATCGGCGAGGGCATCGCGATGGCGCAGGTAGAGCTCCGCCAGGATTGGGACGAACCCCCGCTGGCGGGCCTGTGTGGCAGCTGCACGCGCGAGCGATCCGGCCTGGGACGCGTTGGTGGCGTTCGCGACGACCCATCGCGGATCCCCGTCGCGACCATGTCCAAACACTTCGACGAGCGGCGCCAGCGTGCCGGGTAACGCCGACGTACAGGCCGAAATGTCCGGGAGGTCGTCCAGGCGAACCTCGTCGCCGGTGACAAGGTCGCAGCCTCGATCGGCGTCATAGGCGAAGTAGCGGTCGCGAATCAGTCGTGCCATGGGGACGACGACTGCAACGCGAGCGTCAGCGGGGATCTCGAACAAATCGAGGGATTGTCGTGATCAAGTCCGCAGTTTCTGCACCGCCCACGTCCGCCCGCTGCTGCATTTTTTGCGCGCCGCCTCAGCCGGCAAGGGACTTGCGGAACCCCGGTCGCTCACCTCGAAAGGTTGTCAATGCCGCACGCTTTCTGCACGACCCGCCACGGATCTGCCAGCGTCCTGGCGCTTTGCCTTACGCTTGCCGTCGCGGGATGCGGTGGTGCGTCCTCGCCGACGTCGCCTTCGCCAACCCCCTCATCATCCTCGCCGCCGCCCGCGTCCGCTCCACCGCCAGCTGGCGGTGCGGCCGGCGGCGGTGCCGGCGAATCAGGCGGAGGGACGTTCGCGATCTCGATTACACCCGCAGCCGTGCAGGGCCAGGTCCGTCCGACGGGCACCGTGACGCTGCCGTCGGCCGCGCCCACGGGCGGCACGGTGGTGACGCTGGCGAGCAGCAACACCGAAGTTGCGCGGGTTCCTGCGACGGTGACCGTGGGCGCAAACGGGATCAGCGCAAGCTTTGCGGTTGACACGTCAACGGTGACGGCGGCGTCGACGGTCGCCATCAGTGCGTCCTACGCCGGCACCACGCGCAGCGCGTCGCTCACCGTGCAGGCGCCGCCGCTCATCGCCGCGTTCACCGTCACATCGCCGGCGAAAGGCGCCAACGCCTGCGTCCTCGGTCCGGCGCCCGACGAGGCGGACTGCCAGCTCGCCGCGCGCGGCTCGCAGGGGTTCATCGCCGGCTGGGTATGGACGTATCTGGCGGGCACCGGATCACAGACACGCACGCTCACGACGCCGCTCTCGACGCTGTCGTTCCCGACACGGTGCGAGCTCTTCAACGACGCACGCGGCGGGGACGATGCGAACGGCGGGAAGTTCCTGGAGATGGAGATTCAGCTCTACGTGCGGGACGCGGGAGGCAACCGCAGCAACACCGTGCGGCAGCCGGTCAGGCTCTACCCGAACCGGCTGTGTGGCTTCAACTATTGAGGTGAGTCGGCGGGTCTACTCGGTCACGCTTGCCGAGATCGTCGGGGTCAGCCGCAAGACCTTTGTCGCCGTGTAGGAAACCAGGCCTTGCCTCGATTCCGGCTAACAACTGCGCATCACCAGCGGCGCGCTCCGCCGTTTGCGCCAGCGCGCTGTCTGGTGCATGCGCTGTTATGCCTCGGAGTTCGATGTGGGCTACCCGAGCCACAGGCAGACGGCCCGTTCCACGGGCGCCATCTGACCAGCGCTGAGTTTCCCCAACGATCGAATCAACTTGGCGTGTGGAATGGTAACGAGATTCTGCGCATCGAACACACCCACGCGCAGGAAGGAGACGGACACTGCCGCCTCGAACCGGGACTGACGTGGACTGGTGGTATGCGGAACGAGCGTGACAAGAGCACGGTCGGCGTCCTCAGCGGGGATACTGATGACCAGCGCGGGCCGCACTTTCGCCGCCATGCCGAGGTCCACCAACCAGACCTCGCCCCGGCGCGGCGACGTCATTCAGGCTGCTCGCGACGATCGAGGTCGCTAAACAGGCGATCGGCGGCCGCCACCAAGTCGTCGTCTTGCGGCAAGTCGTGCGGGGCCAAGGCCACCCGACGCGCGAGTTCCGCCACGAGCTCCGACCGATCCCGATCCGGGAGCGCCTCGAATTCGTCGAGCAGCTTCTGCGTCGCGTGCGTCATGAAATCAGAGTCCCACCTTGTGTTCTTCGCGTCAAGCTTGTCGGTGATTCCGAGGCATAACGGTGGGCATCACCAGCGGCGCACGCTAGTCGAGTTCGCCGACTGGTGCATGCCATGTTAGGCGTCACATCGCCGATGCCTGCGCAAGGTCAGGCGAACCAGGAACGTTGCATCCAGCCATACAGCACGTGTGCGAGCGCGCGCCACCACGGCGAATCAAACGCCCACACTTCGAATGACTGCTCTGCGATGACCGCCAAACCACCCCACACCAGTACCGGATGCACGTACCCGCGTGTCACTCGATCCCGAACGACAGCAACGGGAATCCAGACATACGCAAGGACGACCGCAAACCAGAGGTCAGGCCGCGGCACCCCTGGAAAGTAGTGGCGGAAGCGAAACCACGCCGGCCACGCCACTACCAACGTGGCGAGCAATAGCCAACGCGCATGTGCTTCGCGATCTCGCCTTGCCACTATTCCCGCTGCCACCAGCGCGACGAAGAGAGCGCCCGACGTGAAGACACCCAGGAACCCGGAGATGCCGGTAGGACCGTCTCCCGCTGCGGCGTCCCGCGTGGCTTGAAAAAAGCCCGCCGGGATCATGGTGAGCGCGACCCCTATCGCAAGCGGCAGGCCCGCCCGGCCCAATTGCCTATGCCAGCGCACGTGATATTCCGTGGGAAGACGTCCGGAGCCGCGCCGAAGCCGAATTGCGTAAGCCGTGACCTAGCGCGTTCGCTTTGAGGACGAGGCTGACACCGAGTACCGCCACGCCGGCCGTTGGTATGAAGGCCGTCGGGCCGACCTCGGGACTGAATTCTTCGACGCGGTCGACGCCGCGGTTCGTCAGGTCGTCGAGTTGCCGCGTGCCGGCGCAGGAGTGCCCCGGCTGCCCGCCACGTCACCGGTCAGACGAATCCCCGTGAGGCGCTTCCCCTATCCCGTCATCTACCTCGAAACGCCCGCCGCGATCCGAATTCTCGCCGTGGCGCATGACCGCCGAAAACCTGGGTACTGGAAGGGTCGTCTGCTCTAGTCGCTTTTTGTCGCGCTCGTCAGCCCAACGTGAGCGCTCAGCCGCGAGCCGCGCGTGATGGCAGCTTCGACTTGGCCTTCTGTCGCCCGCGGCTCGTCGGCTGCAGCGCCTTGTTGGGCCGCGCCGCCGTTGCGCGACGCCGAGATGCGCTCGCGTCAGCAACTACGACGAGCGCTCGCAAGGCGTCGTTCACGGCCGTAGCGTTTGGGAACACCTCGGC
>CANIBQ010000007.1 GCA_947465645.1 Acidobacteriota bacterium
ACATGCCACTGGTCTGCTCGTCGGGTCCACGCATGTGATTGCTCCCTTCGGAAACGTCGGGAGCATGGTAGTACGGGGCGATCACGATGTCGATCCCTCGCGGGTCACTTTTTCAGCACCCTGCTAGACGCGCGTACGACGAGGAGCATCCGCGGCGTGAGCCCTGCGTTTCACCTTTCGTTCCATGTCAGCTGTGGCACCGTCGCGGCGCGGGACGCGTTGTTCCGCTTGGCCTCCGGTTCGACGGCGCGGAAAAACGCTCGCGACGGCTCGATGAGTATTGCTTCGTGAGCGACGGAGGCTCCCAACGGAGTCTGCGGGGGCTGGGCAGGAAGGCCGTCGCGGCGTTTTTGTACTTCGCCGTTCGCGCCGCTCACAGTCGGCCGCGCCGGAACAACGCGTCCCGCGCCGCGACGACGATGGCTTCTGCCGGGCAAAAATCCTTCTCCAAACACGGCGGCGTTACTCAGGAGGAACCGACTCCCACCCAGACGCCTCACGGCCATATAATCAACAACTTGCCCCTCACGCCCGGCACCCGTCTCGGCGTCTACTAAGTCGTCGCGCAGATTGGCGAAGGCGGCATGGGCCAGGTGTTTCTGCGACCGACACCAAGCCGACACGTCAGGTCGCCATCAAGATTCTCATCGCGTTACACTACGCGCCGCCGCCCTGGAGGGGACAACATCACATGAATCCGAACAAAGCACTGTGGGAAAAGGGTGACTTCACCAGGATCGCGGCGAGCATGCGAGAGAGCGGAGAGGCGGTGGTCGCCGGACTCAGTATCACCACGGGATTGAAGGTGCTGGACCTCGGATGCGGCGACGGGACGACGGCCCTGCCGGCGGCCAGACTGGGCGCCGACGTGCTCGGCGTCGATATCGCGAGCAATCTTGTCGAAGCCGGGAACAGACGCGCGCAGGCAGAGGGCTTGACGAACTGCCGGTTCCAGGAAGGCGATGCCACCAATCTGAGTGAACTCGCCGATCGGAGCTTCGACCTCGTGGTCAGCATCTTCGGGGCCATGTTCGCGCCCAAACCGTTCGACGTGGCGAAGGAGATGGTGCGCGTGACCCGGCCCGGCGGCCGCATCGTCATGGGGAACTGGATTCCCGGCGATCCGACGCTCGTCGCACAGATTCTGAAGATCAGCTCCTCCTATTCACCGCCACCGCCCGAGGGCTTTGTCAGCCCGATGACGTGGGGGATCGAGGCCAACGTGAGCGAACGCTTCGCGGCCGCGGGCATCCCCGCCGAGCGGATCGCGTTTGCCCGCGACACGTTTACGTTCCGGTCGGCAGGCACCCCGGCCGCGTTCGTCGCCGACTTCCGGGCCTACTACGGCCCGACGATGAACGCGTTCGCCGCCGCGGAACAGAACGGCAAATCCGCGGAACTCCAGCAGGAACTCGAGGCGCTGTTCGAACGCCAGAATCAGAGCAAGACCGCAGGCGCGACGTCGATTCCGGCGACGTTCCTGCGCGTGACCGTCACCCGGTGAGCAAGTTCATATCCACGATGCCGGTCTGTCAGGCAAGGAGATATCGACATGGTAGAACGCGTCGAGCGCGGCGCGGATAGCCGATGCGCCGCCAATGTCATGGCGAAGCTCTAAAAGGCCGCGACGGCTTTTCTGACTGAGTCCCCGCAGACTCCGTTGGGGGCATCGTCGCTCACGATGCGATCGTCGTCGAGCCGTCGCGAGCGTTTTTCCGCGCCGTCGAACCGGAGGCCGAGCGGAACAACGCGTCACGTGCCGCGTCACGCGCCGGCGTCACCACGGTCCGGCTGAAGCCGGACACTACGTACGACAATCTAGAACGCGATCAGATGCGTGTACTTCAGCATCAACGCGCGGCGCGTGTCGCCGGGGAGCCGCGTCTCGTTCCAGACGACGTAGATGTCGCTCAGGGGGCGATGGATCAGGTTGAAGCGGATGTTGGAGAGCCAGGCATCCGCTTCGCCGTTGTACTGGACGAACGCGTTGAGGAACATCCGCGGCGTGAACGACCAGTCGAGACGGAATCGCGCCAGGCTGGCGGCAAAAGTGCCCTGCGGCAGCTCGATCAGGTTGCGCGTCAGGTTGGCGCTCGCGGCGACGTGCTCGTTCAGCCGCACCCGCACGCCGCCGGTGAGCAGGCGCTGCTCGCCGGTCCAGTACTCGCCTGCTTCCAGCCCCACGTTGCCTGAGAGCCACGCGCTCTGGTCGGAGCGGTAGTCGATCGCCACACCCTCGAAGGCGTGCTCGCCTGCCTCGATGCGGAGGTCGGAGCCGACGCCGAACGGCGTGTCGAGACGCTCGTAGGTGCTGTTGACGCGGGCGCTGAAGGTCGCGCCGTCACGAAACAGCATTCCATAGGCCAGGCCGGCAACCCGGGTGAGCGACCGATCGTAACGATCGTCGCCGGTGGCGTCGACGTCGACGCCGAGGCTCTGCTCGCGCACGAGCGCTCTCGTGTTGGCCGGACGGAACAGGCGCTCATAGCCGCCGAAAAGCGTGGCGATGCCGCGGCGGGGCACGAACCCGAGGTCGTGACGGAACGTGTCGCCGACGTGGACCAGGCCCATGCGCGCCCGGTGCGCGTTGGTATCTATCCGAAAGCTGGTGCGCCCCGCCCAGTCGCCCGCCGCGCCGGCCGTCTCGCTTCGCATGGCGAACGCTTCAACCTCCAGCGCGGGTCTCGGCGCGAGCCGCAGATCGACCCCCGTGACCCGGTTGAAGCTCCCGCTGCCGGTCGTCTCGCGGCCGAAGTAGAAGCCGCCGACCGACGCCGTGCTGGTGAGGTCCCGCCTCACCCGGGCGACGGTGAAGTTGGCTCTCGGCTGGCCTTCGAAGTCGTCGGTCTGCATCGAGAGCAGGCCGATGGCGTTGCCTGCCGTCCGGCCGGTGAGCCGCAGCCCGCCGATCACCGGTATCGGCTGGCCCGAGGATGAGAGTCCGATCCGGCGGCTGAAGAACGGGATGAGATCCCGCCGCTGGGTCTCGACCGCGGCGAGGCCCACCTGGAAGCTCGCCGGGCTCTCGAGGAAGAACTGCCGCTTCTCCGGAAAGAAGAGACTGAAGCGCGTCAGGTTGATCTGCTGCTCGTCGGCCTCGACCTGGGAGAAGTCGGTGCGATAGCTCGCATCGAGGAGCAGCGATGACGTGACGCCCCATTTCATGTCCATGCCGGCGTCGCCGTCGCGGTTCCACTTCTTCCCCGCCGCTGTCCCTGTCCCGGCGCGTGCGCTCGTGAACTGGCCGGTGGTGAACGGCGTGATCCGCAGGTCGCTGCTGCTCTTGACGCCGGTGATGCCGGTCAGCAGGCCGGCGTAGCTGACCGCGTAGTGTGAAAACTGGCGCGGCACCGGCGACCAGGTGATGAACTCGTTCTTGCGGCGGATGACGCGCTGCATGTTGAGCCCCCACTCCTGCAGGTCGCCCGCCGGAAAACGCAGGGTCTTGAAGGGCACCGCGATCTCGGTGCTCCAGCCGTTCTCGCGCACCGTCGATCGGACGATCCAGGCGCCGTCCCAGTTGGCGTCGTTGCGCCGGCCGTTGTCGGATACCTGGACATCGCGCTGCGCGCCCGCCGCGTTGGTGCCGAATCCGTACCCGGTGCGCTTGTCGAGGAAGGTGTCCAAGACCAGCAGGAAGGAATCGCTCTGGAAGTTCGAGAAGTCCTTTCGCAGCGAGTCGATGATGAGCCTGTCCGGCTCGCTGTCGTAGAGCATCGCGCCGATGTAGAGCGTCTCGTCGTCGTAGAGGAAGCGCACCTCGTTGCGTTCGGTGGCGGGCGAGAACTCGTCGGGAAACTGCTGGAAGAAATCGCCGGTGGGCTGGGCGAGGGCCCAGGCGGCGTCGTCGAGGATTCCGTCGAGCAGGATCGGCTCCGTGGTGCGCACCGCGACCACGCGCTTGGTCGCGCGGACGGCCTCGACGTCGATCGCTTGCGCGGCGGCCGCCGTCAGCGGCAGGCCCAGGGCGCTGATCACGCAGAGAGCCAGGATTCGCAAGGGCCGAATCATAACAGCCCCGAGACGGTCCGGCTGAAGCCGGACACTACGGGAATCGCCGGTCCGGCTGAAGCCGGACACTACGGAAATCGCCGGCAGACGGGGTGCTCAGGCAGCGGGGACCAGTATCTCGTCTGCGAGGTCGATCAGCCGGTAGTTGCCGCGGCCGGACCGCTTCGCGGTGTACATCGCCTCGTCGGCGCCCTTCAGCAGGTCCTCGCAGGTGATCTGCCGGCCGTGCGCGGCGGGACTGAACGAGATGCCGATGCTGACGGAGATCTCGATCGCGCGACCGTCCACGACCCGGATCGCTTCGACCGCGCGGATGATGCGGGAGGCGACCTCACGCGCGTGCTCGCGGCTCACCGGCACGGTGAGCACGACGGTGAACTCGTCACCGCCCAGTCGAGCCAGGACATCCGTGGCGCGGATGCACTTGCTCACCTCGCGCGCCGCCAGCTGCAACAGCTCGTCGCCGGTCTGGTGACCGCACCGGTCGTTGACCGCCTTGAAGCCGTCGAGGTCGAGGTACAGGCACGCCATCTCGCGGTCGTCGTGCGTGACCATCTCCGACAGCCTGTCCATGAAGAAACGCCGGTTCGGCAACCCGGTCAGCGCGTCGCAGGCCGCGAGGTGCTCGAGTTGGCCCTGCGTCGCGTGGAGACGGCGAAGCAGGATGCCGGTGTAAAGCGTCACCATCAGGTGGCTGAGGAACACGCCCCACCCGATCGTCGCGTGCGGCGCCCACCCGTCGGCCATCCCGACCAGGTAGGCGATCCCGATCGCGCCCAGCACGCCGGAGTAGGCGAGGTAGCGCACGCCGAAGCGGAAGCCGTTGCCGACCGTCACGAAGGGGTAGACGAACAGCGCCAGCGCGCCTGCCGGTCCGGCGCAGTACAGCCAGATCGTCCCGCACATGTTGTCGTGGATGGCGCCGGCCAGGCGGCGGCGGTGCGACGCGTGAGGCCGCATCAGCACGCGCGCGAAGAGCAGCACCGAGAACACCCCCGAGCACAGGCCGCTGACCCACATCGCGGTATACGCCGTCGCATCTTCGCCGATCAACGCAGTGTTCCCGAGGACGAGCCCGATGATGACAATCCTGAGCAGAGCCTGAGTATGCTCGGAATCCGGCCGTCGTCGCACACGAGTGCGATAGGACGCGATAAGCCCCATGGAAGAGCAATCGGCAGGGCGGCAGCGGACTTGAGTGGGTTATAGTTCCTGACCATGATCAAAGTGATTCACACCGGCAGCAAGAGCCGGACCCCGATGGCGGAAGGGCACGTGCGGCACCTCCTCAACCCGGCCGACGACGGGACCCGGGTGCAGGTGGCGATAGAAGAGGTCGCGGCAGGGAAGACACGCCGCGTCGCTCCGAGTGACCAGACCCAGGTCGTCTACCTGCTGGAAGGCAACGACGCGAGGATCAGTTACTCGAAGGGAGGCAAGGCGACCCACCACACCGCTCAGAGGCGCGCCGGGGTCTACCTGGAACCAACCGAGGAAGCCAGTGTCACCGCGGCAGGAACTCCACTGACCCTGCTCGTGGTCACCGTCCCCAAGCACACCGGGAAGCCCGCAGAAGCGGCGACTGGCTACTTCTTCGAAGAGGCACAGCTGCGATCGCTGGTTGACGAGAAGGGTTTCCGGACGCGGACGTTCTGGGTCAACAAGGAAACGGGACTCTCCGGATCCTGGGACCTGCAGCTCGGTCGCATGCTCTACGCGCCGCACGCGCATTCACCGCGTCACGTCCACCACGCCTCCAAGACCAGTCCCACCACGCCGGAGCATTTCTACTTCATCGAATCAGGCACCGGCGAAGTGAAGCACGACCAGGGCAGCCTTCCCGTGGGCCCCGGCGACCTGGTCCTGATCCCGTCCGGCGACTGGCACCAGCTGATCGCCTCTGACTCCGGTTTCGACTACATCGAGTTCCAGGCGCCGTTCGATTTTTCCACGACGATGGATCACGATCCCCTGGGAAAGAACTGGTACATCAAGGGGACCGACGACGGGACGGGCAAGCCGAAGCTGTGGGTGCAGAGCTGACGTGACGGTGTTGCTGCGGGCGATCGCGGTGATGACGCTGATGGCGACGACGCTGTCGATCGGCGTTCGCTCCGAGCCGTCCGTGGCGCTCACGGTGCGTCTCTACAACAGCTCGGGCATCCCCGCATCGGAGTTGATGGCGGGCCGCCGCGCCGCCGAGTCGATCCTTCGCGACACCGGGCTGGCGGTCATCTTCCGGCACTGCGGGCGCCCCGGCTCACCGGGCGATGACGTCGAGACCTGCGACGATCGCCTCGAGCCCTCTGAAGTGGTCGTGCGCGTCATCGACGCGCCGGCGTTCGGCACCACTCTCAATCCTGACGCCTACGGCGTGGCCTATGTTCTCCAGGCGACCGGTCGAGGCTGGCTGGCAACGGTGTTCTCGAACCGGGTGGAGCAGGCGGCGACGCGCGTCGGGCTGGAACCCGGCACGCTACTCGGCCGCGTGATGGCCCACGAGATTGGTCACCTGCTGCTGGGGAACGGTTACCACGGCGACGCCGGCCTGATGCGCGCCGAGTGGCCCGACTCCCTGCTCGGCCGTGCCGGTGAGGATTGGCACTTCTCGAGTGTCGAAGCCGTGCGGATGCAGCGGCTGGTCGCGCCTGCGACCCAGCCCGTCGCCGCTCATCATCCGCCCTCGATCGCCTTCTGACAAATTCGACCCCTCCTGGCGCGCACTGACAACTTCGTAGCCTGACCGCGATTGCGCGACGCACGCGCCCTGTGGCGGCGCACGCGTGGCGGCGCTGCGGGCCGGCGAGAAGCGTCATCGTTGAAGGCCGACAGGGCCACGCCAACAAAAACGTCCCTCGATCCGATGTCAGGCCTGCGAACGCACGGAGTCGTATTTCCGCCTGAATACTGAGTGAATTCGCTGTGTTTCGAGTGGGCACGGTCACGTGCCTCCGTGGCTCGGCACTTGCTCCTTCGCGCTGCGGTATGCAATTCAGATCGGCCATCGTCAGCGTGGGGTGCGCGCTCGCAGTGACCAGCGTCAGCGCGCAGGCAGCCCAGGGGACGCTCCGCGGCGCCGTGCGCGACCCGTACGGCGCCATCCCCGCCGCGGAAGTCACGCTGATCAACGAAGGCACCCACGTGGAGCGATCGGCGATGACCAACGAGGCGGGCGAGTACGCGTTCACGAGCATGCCGCCGGGCACCTATACCGTGTGCGTGTCCCTTGCCGGATTCAAGGCCGAGCAACGCAACAACGTCCGTGTCGGCGCGCAACGGCCGCCCGCGCTGGACTTCACGCTCGACGCCGGCGGCTCCGAACAGCTCACCGTCGCCGCGATCACCACGGCCGCGAAGACAGCGTCGCCGCCCAAAGGTACAGGTCCAGCCATGCGTTCGCACGTCACGTGTCCGGAGGGGTCATGACAGTGAAGCAATCCGGGGACGGATCTCCGTTCTCCCTGACTCGGCGTACTTTTCTCGAACAGTTCGGCATCGTCGGCGGGTCCGCGCTTGTCATGAGCGCGATGCGCTCGTGGGATCTGATGGCGGCGCAGGCGGGACCCCGCCCCGTGCTGTCCGGCAGGGCGAACGGCACCAGGGTCATCGTGCTCGGCGCCGGCGTGTCGGGGATGGCCGTCGGCTACGAGCTCGGCAAGCTGGGATACAACGTCCGGATTCTCGAGGCGCGCGACCGCGTCGGCGGAGTGAACTGGACGCTGCGGCGCGGATCGACGCACACCGAGGTCGGCCCCGGCGGCGAAACCCAGGTCTGCAACTTCGACGAGGGCCAGTACCACAACGGCGGTCCCTGGCGCCTCCCGCACTGGCACACCGGCGTCCTTGGCTACTGCAAGGAGCTCGGGGTGCCGCTCGAGGTCTTCATCAACGAGAACGAATCGTCCTACTTCTACTACGAGGGGGCGAACGTCGGACCGTTGGCCGGCAAGCGCGTCCGCCTGCGCGAAGTGAAGGCCGACATGCTCGGCTACACGTGCGAGCTGATGGCCAAGGCGGTCAACGCGGACACGCTGGACCTCCCGCTGACGGCGGAGGACAAGGAGCGGTTTGTCACCTTCCTGGTCAGCGAGGGCTATCTCACCTCCGCCGACCACGCCTACAAGGCGAACCGGGCCCGCGGAGCGGACGGCGACCCGCACAACTTCTCGGCCCTGCTGCAGTCCGGCTTCGGCAACCGGATCCGGTCGGTGATCGAAGGCACCGGAATGTCGCCGATGTTCCAGCCGGTGGGCGGCATGGACCAGTTCCCGAAAGGTTTCCAGCGAAAACTCGGAGACAAGATCACGCATGGCGCGGAGATCGTCTCCATCCACCAGACCCTCGACAACGTGAAGGTCGTCTACAAGAACGTCAAGACGGGGGCGAAGACGGAAGTCACCGCCGACTACGTGGTCTCGTGCCTGCCGCTGACGATCCTCAGCGGCCTCGACGTCAACCTGTCGCCCGAGACGATGACCGCGGTGAAGGCGACGCCGTACAGCCCGAGCGCGAAGATGGGGCTGCAGATGAAGCGCCGGTTCTGGGAAGAGGACGACAAGATCTTCGGCGGGCATCTGTACTCGAACCTGCCGATCGGCAACCTCGCGTACCCGTCGTGGAACTACTTCGGCAACAAGGGCATCGTGCTCGGCTTCTACGGCAACGGCCAGATGTCCGGCCTGATCGACAAGCCGATCAGGGAGCGCATCGAGCACGTGCTGATGCACGCGAGCAAGGTGCATCCCCAGATTCGCGCCGAATACGAGACGGCCTACTGCACGTTCTGGGAGAAGACGCAGTACAGCATGGGGGCGTTCGCCGGCGGCGGCAGTGGCGGCGACCGGCTGGCCGTCCTCGGCAAGCCCGACGGCCGGCTCTTTCTCGGATGCGCGGCGATCAGCGGCAACGGAGGCTGGCAGGAAGGCGCGATCGCAGCCGCCTGGAAACAGGTGAAGCAGCTCCACGAAGTGGCGATGACCAGGCCACAGACCCTGACGTCAGGGGTCTGACATGCGGACGAAGATTCTGATCGCCGTCGCACTTACCGCGTCGATCGTGACCGGAGGCCTGAAGGCCTCCGGCTACCAGGTAGAGGAGACCTTCAGGTCTCCGGCCGCGATCTTTACCGCCAAGCAGGCGGCCGCGGGCAAGGCCGCGTATGCCAAGGACTGCTCCTCATGCCACCTGCCCGACCTGAGCGGCGAGAACGAGATCCCCGCGCTGGCCGGCGCGCCGTTCAAAGCGACGTGGGGCCCGCGCAGCACGAAGGAGCTCTACGACTACATGTCGGCGGCGATGCCGTACGGCGGCGCCTCGCTGAGCGCGGAGAGCTACACGACAATCCTCGCCTATATCCTCGAGTTCAACGGGGCGGTCGCTGGTGCTGATCCATTGACTGCCACCACCGGCGTTCCGATCGGCAGCGTCACGTCAGCGCGCGCGGCCGTCGTCACCCCTCTGCCATAACGGCGGGGTCGTCACGCGGAGACGGCGCGACCTCATCCGGCGTGAGGGCGGCTAGGCGCGGTCGGCCGGGCGGCCGAGCTCGGCGAGGAAACCGCTCGTGCGGTCGCGGATGGTCGCAAGACTCCGCTGCGCGTCGGTCCACCGTTGCTCTTCGGCCCGCACGAAGCGTGCGTACGGTGCGACCGCGTCCGTGAGGCGATGGGCGCTCTGTTCCCGCGCGTGGTCGAACTGCGTCCGGAGCGCGCCCGAGAGCTGAACCCGCAATGCGCTGACCTTCTCCTGGAGTATCGCCTTCGCCCGCCGCCGCCGTGCCGGGATGATCAGGAATCCCATGCCCAGCACCACGCTCGCGAGCAGGATGCCGGTGATGTCGGCCGCGGCGGTTGACGCGGCGATCGTCACGATCGTCCCGAGGCCCAGCGCAGCGCCGCCGGCTGCCGCGGCCGCGGCGACCGCCGTTCGGGCCTGGTCGGCGATCGCCTGTCCTTCGCGGTCCTTGTCGTAGGTGTCCACGACCCGCTGGGCTTCGCGCCCGACCGAGTCCATCAGGCGCGAACGATCGTTGTGGAAACTGCCCACGTCGGGGGCCCCGAGTACGCGGGCCGCGTGTTCGCGGCTTCGCTCGGCAAGCTTCTGGGTGACCGCCTGCCACTGCCGGAAGTCCTGGTCCACCAGCCAGTCAATCAACTCCGCCACGCGCCGCTCGATCTGCACCGGCGTGTCGGCGACGACCTTGTCCTCGAATTCTTTCTGCACGCGCGCGCGGTTCAGCAGGTCCGCGAAGCGCGCCAGCCGCAGGATGTCGTCGAAGAACCGGTCGCCCCGGGCCTCCATGTCGGCGAGCACCTTCTCGACCGCGGTCACGCGCAGCTCGAACCCGCGCTCCATGTCGCCGGCATACATCGCCAGCTGCCGCTCGATGTCCCCGAGCAGCTCGAGATCGCCGTGCATTACCACCAGGCGCTCTTCGGCGATCCTGACGAATCGATTGGCCAGTGCGAGCCCCACGCCGAGCGGGTTGGCGAGCTTCAGCCGGAACCGGTTGCGCGCATCCAGCGTGTGAGCCAGGTACTGTTCGAGCGCCTCGAATCCGCTCGCCGCCCAGAGCGCGGGCTCCCCCTGCTTGGCGCGCATCGCCTGCCGCGCGCTGACCGGCAGCACGTCGGCCTCTACGCCGAGCAGGCTGCGCGCCGCGTTCTGCACGAAGGAGACGACTTCCTGGAGCTGCGCCGCGTCCGAGAAGATATCCACCTTGTTGAGGACGATGACGATTTTCTTGCCCCAGTCCCGGATGGTGGTCAGGAACACCCGCTCGGTCTCGGTGAACGGGCGGTCGGCGGAGGTCACAAACAGCACCAGATCGGACCGCGGGACGAAGTCGCTGGTCAGGCGCTCGTGCTCGCGGATGATCGCGTTGGTGCCGGGGGTGTCCACCAGGTGCACATCGCGAAGCAATTCGACCGGCGCGGTCAGGATGCGCAGGCCATCGGCATCGGTCTCCCTGGCCACCGCCTCGCCATACTTCACGAGCTGGATCTGGGCGGTGGTGGGCGTGACGCCTTCCTCGACCACCGCGCGTCCCAGCAGGGCATTGATGAACGCGCTCTTGCCGGCGTTGAACTCGCCGACGACGACGATGAGGAACAGCTCTTCAAGCTGACGGATGGAGGCAGAGAGCGCAGCGCGGTCCTCCGCAGCGGCGCCGAACTCGGTGAGCCGGTCGCGCAGCGTCGCCAACAGTTCGCGTGCCTGTGAGAGCTGAGCTTGGGCGGCCGGTTCGAGTACGCGCAGCACGCCTCTGACCACGCAAGACCCCTGCCGTTTGGCGCGTGACCGGCCTGACTACCTATCCTGACGTCACGGTCAGTGCGCTGCAGTTCTTGCGACCGGCGCGCGCATAGGCGTGAGGTCGGCCCGAGTCGAAATACATGGAGTCGCCGGCCTCGAGCTCGTGCGGCTCCTCGTCGATCTGCACCCGCAGTGTTCCCTCCAGCACGTAGATGAACTCGACGCCCGCGTGGCTGTGCGGTCGGAGCGTGTCCGCCCCCTGGAGAGGGAAGTCGGCGTAGTAGGAGTTGAACCGCCGTTCGGTCGCGGCGTAGTCGAGCGACGCGAACCGGTAGGTGGCCTGCCGCGCCCCGGGCCGGTCAGGCAGCGTCACGCGCTGCGCCTTGCGGGCGATCGCGACCAGCGGCTTGTCGCGCTCGCCAGCGAAGAAGAAGTCGAGCCCGACGCTGAACACCAGCGCGATGCGCAGCAGCGTCGGCAGCGTCGGAAACAGCCGGTCCCGTTCGATCTTCGAGAGCAGCGCCGGCGAAAGGCCGGTGTGCTTGCCGAGCTCGACCAGCCCCATCTTCTTCTTCAGCCGCAGCGTCCTGATCTTGGCGCCGATCGCGTAATCGCTGAGTCCCTGCTGCAAGGTCGCGGAGAGCATCACACCTCCTGTGTTTGACTGCCATGAACATTCCGGCGCCGCTTTGTCCTGACGCTCACACGACTTGCGTTGGACCTCTGGATTTTACTTTCAGGCAATTAAAAGTGCACTACATTCAATTCATGGCGCGTCCGGAATGAACCGATGCGCCGCATTTCAAGGAGTCCACATGCTCAGAGTTATCGCTACTGCCACTCTCGCGTCCCTCATGATGGCGTTTGGTCCATCAGCCACGACCACCCTCCAGGCCCAGTCCAGGGACATCGTCGACACCGCGGTCGCGGCCGGTTCCTTCACCACGCTCGCCAAGGCGCTCACCGCGGCGGATCTCGTCGGGACGCTCAAGGGACCCGGTCCGTTCACGGTGTTCGCGCCAACCGACGAGGCGTTCGCCAAGCTTCCCGCGGGGACGCTCGCGACACTGCTCAAGCCGGAGAACAAGGCCCAGCTGCGGCGGATCCTCACCTACCACGTCGTGGCCGGAAAAGTGATGGCCGCTGACGTCGTCAAGATGCGGTCGGGCACAGCGGTCAGCGGAGACGCATTCGCGGTCGCGGTGCACGACGGCAGTGTGACCGTTGGCAAGGCTGGCGTCGTGAAGACCGACATCGCGGCGAGCAACGGCGTCATCCACGTGATCGATACCGTGATGATGCCCCCAGGGAAGTAGGCCGGCGGATGGACGCGACAGTCCTTCTCACCGGCGCGACCGGTTATATCGGCGGCCGCCTTCTTCGATCGCTCGAAGAAGGTGGCCACGCTGTACGGTGTCTGGCGAGACACCCCGGGCAGGTGGTGGTCGGCAGCGCCCGCACGAGCGTCGTCCAGGGCGACTGTCTTGATGAACCCTCCCTGGACGCCGCGCTGGCCGGCGTCTCTTCGGCGTACTATCTCGTGCACTCGATGGCCGCCGGCTCGACGTTCGCTGAGCTGGACCGCCGCGCCGCCTCGAACTTCGGCCGCGCCGCCGCGCGCGCCGGCGTGCAGCGCATCATCTATCTCGGCGGGCTGGGCGATGCGGGATCGCTCTCCACCCACCTGAAGAGCCGGACCGAGACGGGTCAGGCGCTGCGGGAGAGCGGCGTTCCCGTGATCGAGTTCAAGGCCTCGATCGTCATCGGCGCCGGCAGCCTGTCGTTCGAGATGATCCAGGCGCTGGTCGAACGGCTGCCCGTGATGATCTGTCCGCGCTGGGTCACCACGCCCACCCAGCCGATCGCCATTGACGACGTGCTGGGGTACCTGGTGGCGGCGCTGACGTTACGCGACGCGCGCGACCGGGTGTTCGAGATCGGTGGCCCCGAGGTGGTGTCCTACGGGGAGGTCCTCCGGATGTACGCTCGGCTTCGTGGGTTACGGCGTCTCCTCATCCCGGTGCCGGTGTTGACCCCACGGTTGTCCGGGATGTGGCTGCGCCTGGTCACCCCGGCACAGGCCAGGGTCGGCCGCGCGCTGGTCGAAGGACTGCGCAACCCGACGGTCGTGCGTTCGGCGGCCGCCAGGCGGGTCTTCCACATCCAGCCGATGCCGCTGCGCGCCGCGTTCATCCGGGCGATCGGGGAAGGCGCGAACGCGCGACGCAAGATCGACACACGCACGGTCGTCGTGAACGTGCCGCCGGCGCAGGCATTTGCCCCGGTGAGGCGCATTGGCGGCACCACCGGTTGGTACTTCGGGGGAGATCCTGTGGACGCTTCGCGGCTGGGCCGATCGCTGGATCGGCGGGCACGGCATGCCGCGCGGACGCCGTGATGCCAATGACTGCGCCGTTGGAGACGTCATCGATGGATGGAAGGTGGACGAGTACGAGCCGGACCGGCGCATGAGGCTGTCGGCCGGGCTCAAGCTGCCCGGCGCGGGCTGGCTCGAGTTCGACGTCATCCCGCTCGACGGGGGATCGCGCTCGATGATCCGCCAGACCGCCACGTTCGATCCGCGCGGTGTCCTGGGGCGCGCCTACTGGTACGCGGTGCTCCCGCTGCACGCCCTGATATTAAGCGGCCTGCTGCGGCGCATCGCGCAGATCGCCGAGAGGGGGGCGCCCTGAGAGTGCTGGTCAACGACCGGATGCAGCAGGGATACGCCTATCACCGGACCGAGCCCGCGGGGCGTCACTTTGCCCAGGGGTTTCGCCCTGAGCTGACGCCGAAGGAGATGCTGCGCCTCGGAGTGTTCGGCGGGAAGTACATGACCGACTGCCGGGACGAGTTTCCCGCCAGCTGGTTCACTCGCGCGAAGCTCTGTGCGTCGCGTCATGACGGCGCCCTCAACCACTTCGGGGTCAACGCCTCGCAGTCGCTCGCGGCCTGGCGCCGGAACGGCTGGATCCACCCGCAGGATCCGCGCGGCTGGTTCCAGTGGTACTGCCGCTACTACCTGGGCCGCAGGACGGCGGACGATGCGCGGCAGATCCGCCGCTGGCGGGCGATCGCGCGACACGTGGCGGCGATCCGAAAGAACTGCGAAGCGGGCGACCTCGAGTGCCGCGTCAAGCAGCGGCAGGCGGTGCTGCATTGGGCGTACGACAGTCGCGGGATCTGACCCCGAAGGAGCTCATGCTCCGACACCACGTGTAGTCACCGGCCGCGTCCCGGCCGGCGGTCTCTTGAAGCCCAGGAAGATCGTGTGCCTCGGCCCGCCTTTTTTCAGCCGGGCGCGCACGCGCTCCACCTTCACGTCGAACCCGTAATGGCGGAGACGCTGCTCGAACTTCCGGTCCTCCCACGCCGACCAGACCGCAAGCGTGCCCGGTGCGCGGAGCGCGGCATAGGTGGCCGCCACGCCGCCGTTGTCATAGAGCCCGTCGTTCGCCGCGGCCGTGAACGCCGCGGGGCCGTTGTCCACGTCGAGCAGAATCACGTCGAACTGACCGGGGTTGGCCCGCAGCGTGAACCCCACGTCCGCGATCTGGATCCGGACGCGGGGATCGGCGAGCGGGCTCCCCGCGAGCGCGGCGAGCGGTTTCCGATTCCATTCGACCACCGCGGGCACGAGTTCCGCGACGATCACGCTGGCGTCGGGTGGGAGGAGGTCCAGGACCGCCCGCAGCGTGAACCCCATGCCGAGCCCGCCAACCAGCACGCGCGGCCGCTCCATAGCTCGCGCCGCGCCGCACGCCAGCGTTGCAAGCGCCTCCTCCGAGCCGTGCATCCGGCTCGACATCAGCGGCTTGCCATTGGCCAGGATCACGTATTCGTCGTCGCGCCGCGTCAGACGCATGATGGTGCCATCAAGCGTCTGCGCCTCGCCAACGATTTCCCACGCCTTCACGCGACTTCGCCCGGGTGAGCCGGGCCGAGCGTGCTACGTGGAGGTGCGCCGGACGTTCTCGGCGCGCGGGCCTTTCGGTCCCTGCCCGACGTCGAACTCCACGCTGTCGCCCTCGCGCAGGTCTTCCATGCCTTCCCCGTAGATCGCGCTCTGGTGGAAGAAGTACTCGTTCCCGGCGTCATCCTTGATGAACCCGAAACCCTTGTCGACTCGTAACGTTCTGATTTTTCCCGTCATCATCCCTCCGACTGCGTTAGACCCTGAATATTACCCGATGGGCTCAGGGAGTGGTGGCTAATGGCTCCCAGCGCCCGCCCCAGCCGGCCTGCATCCCGTCCAGGAACCTCGTCCACTCCGCGACCGTACGGAGCTTGGGGAATGGCGCCGGCGCGATTGGATAGCCGGACGTCCAGACGATGTCGAACTGGCCGTCCTGGCGGACGCGCCCGATGCGAACCGTCTTCCAGGTGTGCTGGTTGCCCCCGTCCACGTGAACGATGCCGCCTGGTGCATTCACGCTGCGCTCGCGGATCTGCTCGCGCACGGCGGCTGGGTCATCGTCGCCGGCGGCGGCCACCGCCTCGGCGAACAGGCGTACCGAGGTGTACGCTGCCTCAATCGGGTCGCTGGTGACCCGCCCGGCCCCAAATCGCTCGCGGAACCGGTTGACGAACAACTGGTTCGACCCTCCCGCGACGCTCTGGAAGTAGGTCCACGCGGCATAGTGCCCGGTCGTCGCATCGGGCGGCAGGTGCTGCAGCTCTTCCTCGGCCATGCTGAACGACATCACCGGCAGGGTAGACGCGGTCACGCCAGCGGCATGGAGGGCTTCGAAGAACGCCAGGTTCGAGTCGCCATTGAGCGTGTTGAGCACCACGTCCGGCTTCGCGGCGAGGATCGCCTGGACGACATCCGCGACATCGCGGCTGCCGAGCCGCACGTACGACTCGCCGACCACATCTGCGGGCCAGCGGGCCAGCTGCGCCCGGATGATCTCGTTCGCGGCACGCGGAAAAACGTAGTCGGACCCTACCAGGTAAAACCGGTAGCCGAGGTTTGCGAGGCTCCATCGCACCGCCGGAAGGATCTGCTGGTTGGGCGCCGCGCCCATGTAGACGATGTGTTCCGACTGCTCCAGCCCTTCGTACTGCAGGGAATAGAAGAGGAGATGGGCGTGCCGCTCGACCACCTCCTTGACCGCCTTACGCGAGGCAGATGTCCAGCAGCCGAACAGCGCCGCGACCTCCTCCTCGGCGATCAGGCGTTCGGCCTCGCTCGCGAAGACAGCCGGATCCGACTTTCCGTCGGCGACGACCATCTCGAGCCGCCGCCCGCCAGCGCCGCCGGCCCGGTTGATCTCCTCCACCGCGAGGCGGATCGCGTCCACCAGCGGCCGCTCGCTGAGCGCCATCGTCCCGGTCGCGGAATGGAGGACGCCAATGCGAATCGGCGCCGGCGGGAGCGCTACCCACCAGAGGGCGCCGGCGACCAGGAGTGCCGTTCCGACGATCAGCGCGATGACCCGGTGGGTGCGCATCAATAGAATTGCGCCAGGGTCAGGACGAAGATCGCGAGTCCGCAGAACGGCCAGAACGCCAGCTTCGGAATCACGTTGTCCTGGTGCTCGATGACATGCAGGTGCAGCGACGACGCGAACAGGATCGCGTTGATTGACACCAGCATGATCAGGACGTACAGCCCGAAGTAGAAATACTCGAAGTAGAGCAGCGTGTCGGCCGTCAGGGCATCGCGAAGGGCGGTGTGCTGGAAGCTGGCGACGAAAAACAGCGCGGCCGCGCCGAGCACTACCTCTGCCGCGGAAAATCCGAGCAGCCCCTCCGATGCCTCACGCCGTGAGCTGATCAGCAGCAGGGCAAAGAGCATCGCGGCGGTCACCGCCAGCGGCACGATGTGCGTCACGAATGGCCCGACGAACAGCCGGCGCAGCTCGACGTTGAAATACATCTCCGGGTAGCGCGCCGAGCTGTCGCGTCCCGCCATCCCGAGCGTCGAATTGTAACTGTGCAGCCGGTAGTCGAAGTAGCTGCTGAGGACCTCCCAGCCTGGCACCACCAGCGAGCTGTCGACGCCCGGGCGGAACGCCGGGTTCATCATCGCGTATCCGCCGTAGTCGGGGACGAAGACCACGGTGCTGACCGGCGACGCAGGGCGCAGCCGCACCCAGACGCTCTGCCGATCGAAGGGGAACTTGCTGTAGTCGAAGCGCTGCCGGAAGGTTGCCTTGAACTCCCAGGCGATGCGCTCCTGGCCGTCGACGCGCTCCTTGAAAATTTCACGAATTTCGGACTGCCCGGGGTCGAACGTTTCCGGCAGCATGAACCCGCGCGGCACCGCGTCCTGCCGGCCAATCTCGAACCGCTGCCAGACGTACCCCGACACCGACACTTCGGCGCCCGACTCAATCCTGATCGAGCGGACCATCACGCCGGTCGGCACCATCACCCGCGCGGCGTCGACGCCGGCGTCAATCAGGTACTGGTGCGCCGCGCCCTCGTCGAGGACGACTTCCTGCATCTCGGGCAACGCCGGGGGAAAGCGGTCCGTGACCGTCCACATCGCCGCCACGCCCGCCGTCACCAGCGCCGTGACGGTGATGGAGCACACCCACTGGTGCACTTCATCGGTCCTGATCGCGTATGCCGAGGCGGCGTAGGTGAGCAGCCCGAGGCCGCAGAGCGCGAACACGATGATCAGGAAGAACTGCGCGCGCTGCCAGTCGTTGTCGGGCCCAAACTGGTCGCCGAAGAACACGGTGAAGACGCTCCAGCCCGCCGCCGGGATTGCCTCGGCAAACGTCCAGTGCACGCGCCCGGTCAGGTCATCCTGTGATTCCGCGAAACCGGCCTCGCCCTGGATGGCCCTGACTGCCAGCGTGTGGAGCGAGGAGTTGGCGCCGGTCCACGCCGTCGTGAACAGCGTCTCCTCGCCGTGGACCAGCTCGTCGCGCGGGTGCACCAGATACTTGCCTTCTCCCGAGACCACGAACGCGTAGCCCGTTGCCCCGAGGCCCAGGCTGCCGAGCGTGCGGCCGAGCGTCTCCAGGGAGACCACCGCGAACACGACGCCGGATGCGCGCTGTCCGCCGGCCGGCAGCAGGAAGGGCGACGAGTACATGACGGCGAGATCGCCGGTGTCAGGGAAGATGTTGGTCTCCATCCATCCCGGGCCATCGAGCACGGTGTTGCGGTACCAGCCGTACTTGTAGTCGGTGTAGTCGTAGAGGGTGCCGAGATCCGTGTCGAGCGGCGGGTCGCCACGGGTGGACGAGCGTTCGATGTAGGGGGCGAACAAGGCGCTCCCGGGTACGACGCCCGGGTCGAACGCCACTCCGTACCCGCTCACCGCATCGTCGGCGTCGAGCGCCGTCACCAGCCGCGCGTTGACCCCACTGGGCACCAGCGTGCCGCGCTCCAACTCGTCGCGAATGGCGGTGATGCGTGATGGAATCGCGCGCAACGCCGATTCCATCGCCTGCGCGGCGCGTGCCGTTGACGCCCGGCCCGCCGCGATCGCGTCGTCCACGGCCTGCTGCTCGACGCGATGCTTGCGCAGGGCGATGCCGCCGGCGATCGTCAGCAGCGCAAACGCGGCCACCGCGGCAGCCGTGACCGACAGGCGGCGGGGATGGCGGTGCCAGGCGCTGCGCCGACCGGTCGCGGCTCCGTCCGCGTCCGGAGCAGGGTCGATGTCACTCATCGGGGGCGCGGATTATACCAATTTGGCGTCGGGTGTTTATTTCGGCCGCGACCAACGTCGGGCGGTCAAATCTTTGTAGTATCAACGCCGTATGGACCGCATCCTTCTCGGGCGCGGTGAGCAGCCCGTTCACCTGCTCGCCAGATACGCCAACCGCCACGGCCTGATCGCGGGGGCGACCGGCACCGGCAAGACCGTGTCGTTGCTCGTCCTCGCGGAGGGCTTCTCGCGTCTCGGCGTGCCGGTCTTTCTCGCCGACGTGAAAGGCGACGTCGCCGGTCTCGCGCTCCCCGGGACGCCGGGCGAAAAAATCCAGGAGCGCGTGGCCCGGATCGGCATCGAGGGCTTCGCGCACGAGGCAAGCCCGGTGGTGTTCTGGGACCTCCTCGGCACGCTGGGTCATCCGGTCCGGACCACGGTGAGCGAGATGGGGCCGAGCCTGCTCGCACGAATTCTCGAGCTCAACGACACGCAGTCGGGCGTCCTCGACGTCGTGTTCCACCTGGCCGACGAGCAGGGCCTGCTGCTGCTCGACCTCGAGGATTTACGCGCCCTGCTTGCATATACCGCCGACCACGCCAAAGAGATCTCTGCTCAGTACGGCCTGGTCAGCGCGCAGTCGATCGGCGTCATCCAGCGCTCGCTGCTGTCGCTCGAGCGGGACGGCGGCAAGGAATTCTTCGGCGAGCCGGCGCTCGATCTCAACGACCTGCTGCGCACCGACCTGGGCGGCCGCGGCATCATCAGCGTGCTCGCCGCGAACCAGCTGATCCTCAAGCCGCGCCTCTATTCGAGCTTCCTGCTCTGGCTGCTGTCTGAGTTGTTCGAGACTCTCCCCGAAGTGGGGGACCTCGACAAGCCGAAGCTGGTCTTCATCTTCGACGAGGCGCACCTGCTGTTCGACGACGCGCCGCCGGCGTTGCGCCAGCGGGTGGAGCAGGTCGTCCGGCTGATTCGATCGAAGGGCGTAGGTGTCTACTTCTGCTCGCAGTTCCCGGACGACGTGCCCGGCGAGATACTGGGCCAGCTCGGGAACCGCATCCAGCACGCCTTGCGCGTGTACACTCCGCGCGACCAGAAGGCGGTGCGCGTCGCGGCGGACACCTTCGTCGCCAACCCCGCGATCGACGTCGCCGAGGTCATTTCGCAGCTCGGTGTCGGCGAGGCACTCGTCTCCACGCTCCAGGGGAACGGCGTGCCGATGCCAGTAGAGCGCACGCTCATCTCTCCGCCGCGTTGCCGGATCGGGGCCATCAGCGCGGAGGAGCGGGCCGCGGTGCGCGCCCGCAGCCCGATCGCCGGCAAGTACGACGCGCCGGTCAACCGCGAGTCGGCCTATGAGACGCTGCGCCAGCGGACGACGACGGCCGAAACGCCGGCCGTGAAACAGGGATCGGAGAAGCCGGCGGAAGGCGGGGGGGCGGTGCACGACTTCCTGTGGGGCACCAAGCGGCGCCAGGGAATGGTCGAAACGATGGCCAAGCAGGCCGCGCGCACTGTCGGCAGCCAGGTCGGCCGCCAGATCCTGCGAGGCGTGCTCGGCGGCATCGCCGGCGGGTCGCGCCGCCGCTGACCGGTCAGCGGGTCAGTGGCTGGCGGATGACCCGGCCGTTCTTCATCACGAACTCGACGCGCTTGAGTGCCTGGATGTCGTCGAGCGGGTTCCCGGCGGTCGCGATGATATCGGCCGCCATCCCGGCCTGGACGGATCCGCGTTGTGCCTCCACGCCGAGGGCGCGGGCGGCCGTGAAGGTCATGGCGCGCAGGATGTCCTTCGGCGACAGGCCCGCGGTCACATAGCTGTCGATCCACTGCATCGCCGTCTGGCCGCGCGTCATCCCAGGCAGTTCGCTGATCGCATCGCTGCCGAACGCGATCGGGATCCCGAGGCGGTGGCCGCTCCGCAGGCGATCGATCTGCTGGACGAACTCCGCGCGTGCCCGTTCCGGATCCGCGCGAAACCACCGCAGCGCCGCTTCCGGGAAGGGCGTGAAGACCGCCGTCACGCCGTTGCGTATCGCCAGCAGGAGATCGTCGTCGCTGATGCCGTCGAGGTGCTCGAGCGTCGCGACGCCGACGGCTGCCGCGTTGTGCGCTCCGGGACCGGTGAAGACGTGGGCGGCGACCTTGACGCCCGCGGCGGCGGCCTCGTCGATCATGAAGAGAATGTCGTCTTCCGAATAGATGTAGCGCTGGTCGTCGACGACGATCTTGATCACGGTGGCGCCGTAGTGGATGTTCTCGCGAATCGCCTTGCGCATCTCGTCGCGCGTGTCGGCGAAGAAATACTCCGGCTCGCCCAGCCCGCGCTTGTCGGGCTGCAGCGTGAACTGGCCGCCGTACGGCGCGATGATCCGGCCCGCGGTGATCATCGTCGGCCCGGCGGTCAACCCGGCGTCGATCGCGCGGCGGACGCTCGAGCAGGCGTAGTTGCCTTCGTTGCCGACGTCACGGACCGTCGTGAAGCCGGCCTCCAGCATCGACCTCGCGTGAACGGTGCCCTGGATCGCGCGGTAGGCGGTGGGGTCCCGCAACGTGGTGTGGAAGTAGCTGCTCCCGTCGCGCTGCAGGTTCAGGTCCATGCAGAGGTGCGTGTGCGCGTCGAACAGGCCAGGCAGCACGGTGGAGCGCGACAGGTCGATGACGTCTGCACCGGCCGGAATGGCCACGCCGCCGCCGACGGCGGTGATCGTGCCGTTCTCGATCAGGATGATCTGGTTGGCCGCGGCCGTGCCGCGCCCGGGATCGACGAGGATGCCGGCCCGGATGACCGTCGCGGCGGGTGGCTGTGCGGCTGCCGGCGCCTGGGTCAGCCCGAGCGCCAGCAGCAGGAGTGTTGACAGCAGAAGTCTGGGCAGCCTTTGACCTTTGCCCTTTAACCTTTGCCCTTAATTACCACGGCCGGCGCCGCCACCGCGGGCGGGCGGGTCGGGCGGCGGGTTCTTGGTCTGCTCGGTGAGCAGCGAGTTGTAGTTCTTCTCCATGGTGGCGACCCAGTTCTTGAAGCCCTGGGGATCGACGTACGGATTGGGGTTCGCACCGAGCTTCGCGTGCTTGCCCTTCAGGTCGAAGAACCAGCTGTGCGACGCGAGAAACACGTCGGGGGAGAAGGTCTTGTACTTCTTGATGGTCTGCGCCCAGGCCGCGGCGATGTCGGGATAGTTCCGGTTGTTGACGAGGCGGGCGTCCTCCTGCAGACCGCCGCACGCAATCAGCACGTCGTAGGTCCTGCCGCCGTCCGGAATCCTCATCGTCCAGGTCGTGCAGCCGCGGGTGTGGCCGGGGGTGAGATGGGCGGTCAGCGTCGTCCCGCCCAGCGTGACCTGCTCGCCGTCCTTGATCACCCGGTCGATCGGGTGCGGCTTGTTCGCCACCATGATGTTCTTGAGCGGCTCGACATCCTGCTCCATGGTCACGACCGTGGCGCCGCCGGTCATCTCCTTGACCGTGCCGTCCGCCTGCTGGTGATCGCCGTGCGCGTGGCTGCCCAGGATCATCTTGATGTCGGTCATCTTGAAGCCGAGCTTTTCGATCGACGCGCGCAGCAGCGGAATCGTGTCTTCGAAGTTGGTGTTGAGCAGGATGTGGCCGGCCGGCGTGGTGATCAGGTACGAGTTCAGCGTCCCGGTGCCGACGTAGTAGAGGTTCCCCATGATCTTGTGCGCGGGAAACGCCACCTTGTCCTGGGTCCGGTCTTCCACGTACTGCGCCGGCGCCACCGACGGTATCGCCGCGAGCGCGGCGGCGAGGATCCCTGCTCGGAGAAATGTAGAAACTGTCATGTGCATACTCCTGATCGACCAACACGAGTGGTGAACCGCGACCGTATAGCAGCCCCCTGGCCCTGTCAAGCAGGCGTATAGTTACGGCCTAACACGGAGGGCAGGCATGGCGAAGTATCTCGTGATGGCGTCGTATACGGCCGAAGGCGCCAAGGGTGTGCTCAAGGATGGCGGTACCAAGCGGAAGCAGGTTGCCGAGACGCTGCTGAGGAGTGCCGGCGGCAAGGTCGAAGCGTTCTACTTCGCGCTGGGCCAGTACGATTTGTATGCGATCATCGACGCCCCCGACATCGTCAGCGTCGCGACCGTGTCGCTGGCGATCAGCGCCAGCGGCGCGTTGAAGACCCACACGGTGACCTTGATGACGCCGGAGGAGATCGATCAGGTGGCGAAGAAGGGCGCGACCTACACGCCGCCGGGCCGCTAGCGGGGCTACTGCTGCTCGACGCGGTAGCCCTTGCGCTGCAGCAGCGCGAGCAGGCCGTCGGGGCCGACCAGGTGCGCCGCGCCGACGACGACGAAGCAGGGCGTCCGGCGGGCGAGGCAGGCGTCCATCTGCGGCATCCAGTTGCGATTGCGTTCGACCAGCAGCGACTGGTAGGCGGCGGGCAGGGCGGAGAACTCCGCGAGGAGTGTGCGTTCGAGCGATGCGGCGTCACCGCGCTTCCACGCGGCGATGATCGTCTCCAGTGCGCCGCCCTTCGAGTCCAGGCCGCGGAGCGTGCCGAGCAGCATCTGCTCCTGGACCGCGATCGGCATCCGGTCCATGCGATCGACCTGGGACTCCGCGGTTTCGAGGGCGAGGATCTCCTTGCCCGCCGCAGCCGCGCGATCGAAGAAATGCTGGTCGAGTCCGAGGCCCGCGTCGAGACCCGACTGCTCGAGCTGCAACGCCGTCAGCATCACGTTCACCATCCAGGGCTTCATGGGGCGGATCAGCTCGATGGCCATCGGAGTGTCCTTCAGCCGGCTGGCGACCAGCGCCGCCGTCTCTCTCGACACGGCGCTGTCGAACGTGCGGCCGTCCTGGTACATCCCCTTGCCCAGCAGCACCGCCGCGGACGCGAGCGCGTTGCCCAGGTCGATTTCCTCGACCAGCGCGCCCGACGCGTCGAACGCGCGCTGGAACGCGGCGCTCAGCGGGTAGACGCTCCGATCGAGCGCGTGCACCGAGCCGGCGAGATACATCACGCTCGATCCGCTCTGCACTTTCCAGAGGAAGCTTTTCCCCGCGGCCGGCGCCTGCGCGGCGAGCGTCGCGCCCAGCGCGGTGGCCACGCACAGGACCGCTGCAATGCGCCGGGCGCGTCGGACGAGCATGCGGCTATCGTATCGCGTTGGTCAGCAGATGCCGGTGAGGTCCATGATGCGCACGCCGCGGCTGCCGTCGACCTCGATTTCGTAACGGATCCGCTGTCCCGCTTCATCGAGGATCATCAGCGACTGCTGGAAGTGGACGGCGCCCGGCGAGCCCGGCGGGCCCGTGGCTTCCAGGATGTACAGCCGGCTGTTGAGGAGGTGGATGGCGACGATGGTCACCGTCTGGTCGCGGTTGGTGATGTGCAGCTGGTGGCCGTCAATGCGGTCGATCTGGGCGAAGGCGTCGTAGGTAATCTCACCGCCCCGCTTCCGGAAGTTCCACGCTTCCCAGGCGATCGATCCCCGCACGTCCGACGGCTGGGTACCCGCGCCCTCGAAGGTCGCCACCGTGACCGAATACCGGCGGGGCCCGTCCTGCACCGTGTAGACGCGCGCCGGCACCGGCTTGCCGCGCTGCGCCTGGTAGGTGGTTTCGCGAACCACCGGCTGCCCGGGGAAGTTGACGTGGAACCGGTCCGCCCGATTGGTGAACTCGATCCACTCCTGCGCGAAGGCCGGAACAGGCGCGGCCGCCGCCCACGTGAGGGCTGCGACCGTGCATGCAATGGCGACCGGGAACCCGTTGGTGCGACCCACGGCTAGAACAGGAACCGGATGGCAATCTGCGCCTCGCGCGCGTCGGTCGAGGTTTCGGAGATCCGGCCTGCGGTCGGAATCCGCGCGCCGGTTTCGTCGAACACCGCCTGTCCATCCGGATCGTTGAACGGGATCTCGAAGTTCGCCCTGTTCATCAGGTTGAACACCTCGAACCGCAGCTGCACGCTCGTCCTGCCCGCCAGCCGCTGGGTCTTCACGATCGAGAAGTCCACCGTCGCGAAGCCGGGACCCTCGAGGATGTTGCGGCCCGCGTTGCCCCGGAAGCCGGCGCCGGGGAACGTGAAGGCGTTCACGTTGTACCAGTTCTCGGGCGTGCGGCCGCCCTGCGGTTCGAACGACGCGCCCGGTACCAGGTCGGGCCGGTTCACGTTGTCGGTGCTGCCATCGCGATCCGAATCGCCCGGGATGATCGGCGAGAACGGCACGCCGCTGGCGAACGTCGCGACGGTGCTGAACTGCCACCCCTGGACGAGTGGCGATCCGGTGAAGGGAAGGTCGTAGGACACGTTGACCACGGCGTTGTGCCGGACGTCGTAATCCGAGCGGCCCCAGTCGAGGTCCAGGTTGTACGGATCGAAGGTGCGCGCCTGGCCGTTCCTGAACTCCTGCCGGCCGCCCGAGCCCGACCGGTTGTCCTTGGAGTTGCCGAGGGTATACGAGGCCTGGAACTGCAGCCCGCGGGACTCTCGCTTCATCCAGCCCAGGCTGAAGCCGTTGTACTCGGAGTGGAAGCCCTGGAGGTTCATGCGCAGCGTCCCGAAGTTCGGGTTGCGCCGCACCGGGCCCGCTGGGAAGAACTGCCGTCCGTTGATGATCTGGGGCACGGCGATGTTGATGTCGCCCGAGCCCATCAGGTTGGTGCCGCGTGAGCCGATGTAGGAGGCGGTCACCGCGCTGTCCCAGGGCAACTGGCGCTGCACGCTCACGTTGTACTGGGTCATGTAGGTTTTCTTCAGGTCGAAGACGATCCCCTCGTTCTCCGGCACCCCGCCGCCGGCGACCGTCGCCAGGTTGATCGGCAGCACCGGCCTGGTGATGACCGCGCGGTCCACGAACGGCAGCGAGCGGAAGATCGGGCTCCTGTACTGATAGAAGAGCGGCTCCTCGTAGAAGATGCCGAACCCGCCGCGCACGGCCGTCGTCCCGCGGCCGCCTACGTTCCAGGCGAATCCAAGCCGCGGCGCGAACTGCGTCTTGGTCGGGTTCTTGAAGAGCGGGTCGCCCACGGTCACCGCGGCGTCGGTGAAGCTCCGCATGTTCGACACCTTGCTGTCGCGCTCGGTTGGCGTGGTCACGAACTCGTAGCGCACGCCGGCGTTCACCGTCAACTGGTCCGACAGCTTGATGTCATCCTGCAGCCAAGCGCCGATCAGGTTCTGCCGGTAGTGCCGCTCAAAATCGGAGCCGGGCTTGGCGATCTCGAATTGCTGCGTCACTCCCGTGAGGAAGTCCGAGACGCTGCGGAAGCGCAGGCGCCCGCGCGTGCGGCTCTCGGAGTTGCCGTCGTAGCGGAAGTTCTGCCAGTCCACGCCCACCTTGATCGCCTGTTTGCCGCGCACGACGAAGAGTTGATCGGTGAACTGGTACAGGTCCTGCCCGAACTGTTTCGGATTGGTGCGATCGGTGCCGATCTCGGTCAGGCCCGTCACCGCGAGCTCGCCGAACATCTGGCCTGGGACAAACGCGATGTCGGTGCGCGGGTCGAGCGGGTTGACGTCCTCGCGCGGCTTCGAGCGGTTGAGGCCGCCCCGCACCTCGTTGATCACCGACGAGGAGAAGATCTGGTGATACTCGACGGTCAGCACGTGCTTGGTGTTGGACACTCTGTTCGGCCACTCCGCGAAGTTCACCGGCTCGTCGCGCTGGGAATCGTCGAACAGGTAGCGGGCGAAGAGCGAGCTGTTCGGGGTGAACGAGTGGTCGACGCGGCCCATCCCGAAATCCTGGTTCGACTGGCGGTTCAGCACGCTCAGGTACTCGGCGACGCCGGTCGGCGCGCCGCTCGGGTCGCGAATGAGCGCGCCGTTGGCCACCGGAAACAGCGAGATGTACGGCTGGACGGCCGCCGGGATGGGGACCGCTGCCCGGCCCGGCAGGATGCCGCGCCGCGCGTCGTTGTCGAGGACCGTCGCCACCTGGGTGATCCCCTTGTGCTCGCGAAGGCCTTCGTAACTGGAGAAGAAGAACGTCCGGTTCTGCACCAGCGGACCGCCAAATGATCCACCGAACTGGTTCCGCTGGAAGTCCGGCTTGTCGTCGTCAAAGAAGTTCTTCGCGTCGAGCGCGTCGTCCCTGAAGAACTCGAACGCCGATCCGGTGAACTGGTTGGTGCCTGACTTGGTGACGACGTTGAAGACGCCGCCGCCGGCGCGCCCGTACTCGGCGCTCATGGCATTGGTGATGACGCGGAATTCCTTGATCGTTTCGACGCCGGTCATCACGCCGTTCGCGCTCGACGGCGTGTTGTTGAGCGCGTCGTTGTAGGCGGTGCCGTCGAGCGTGAACAGGTTGCTGCTCGGCCGCGATCCGGCAACCGAGATCTTGATGCCCTGGCCGACGTTGGACCCGTTGACGCTGCTGCGGCTCATCACCACGCCGGGCTGGAGCAGCGCGAGCTGCGAGAAGTCGCGGCCGTTGAGTGGCAACGCGCCGAGCTGCTGTGCGTTCACCACGTGGGAGATCGTTCCCGTGGTCGTCTCGACCAGCGGTGCGGCGGCGTCCACGCGGATCGACTCCGACAGGTTGCCGATGGTCATCTGGGTGTTGACCAGCGCGTCCTGGCCGACGGTCAGCGTAATGCCCGATCGGACCACGGTCTGGAAGCCCGAGAGCTGGGTGGTGACTTCGTAGCGGCCCGAGGTCAGCAGCGGCACGCGATAGCGGCCGCCCTCGTCCGACACCACCGTTCGAGCCTGCCCGGTGTCCACGTTCTTGACGGTGACGGTGACGCCGGGCAGCACGGCGCCCGACGGGTCGGTGAGGGTGCCGAGAATCGTCCCGGTGGTGTCCTGCGCGTGCGCAGCCGCAACGGAGAGAAAAATGGTCACAAACGCGACGCGAACCGCGAGTCTGATCGTCACAGTACCTCCTCGATGTGTGCACCGTGCACGTGCACCGTGCACGGGTCTACTTCGCCAGCGGCGTGGGACGGACCTGGAACTTCACGACCTTGCTGGTGGTGCCTTTGCCGCCTTCCATGTGGAAGGGCGCCCTGGTGGCGTAGGTCGTCCAGATGCCTTTGCCTTTCCAGCCGGCGTTCGGATCGTCGATGCGGCCGTCGATCCCCTTGGCGTAGAAGCCCATGGGGTACGGGACGCGGAAGGACAGGAACTTGCCGTCAACCAGCGCGATCAGCGCTTCCGACTCGTTGCCGGTCACGAGCGACACGTTCTTGCCGACCCCGAGCATGTCAAAGCGATCCACGAAGTTGTAGTAGGCCTCGTCGGCGCTGGCCGAATCGACGGCGCCCTTGTAGTTGGGGCCAGGGAGCCGGTGGAGCGACCAGCCCTCCGGGCAGTGCTTGCCGGTCGCGGCCGGTCCGTTGAGCGGGCCCCTGCACTTGCGGCGGTCGAAGCTGGCAAGCTGCCCGCTCGAGAGCACCGTCCACACGACGTTGTTGCTGTCGACGTCCATGCCGCGCGGCCCGAATCCCTGCACTGGCGCCTTCGGCTCGTTGAAGGGGACTTCGTAGATCTCGGTCAGCGCCGTCTCGGTGGGATTGGACCCCGGCACCAGCCGCACGACCGAGCCCGGCATGCCGGTGACCGATCCCCAGACCGAGCCATCCGAAGCGGGAGCGACGCCGTAGAACGGCGCGGCGATCCGCTTGTCCTTCGATGGGTCGATCGGCTGGTCGATCTCGACGTACGCGTCGCGCCTGCCGTTGCCGTTGGTGTCGAGCACGAACACCGTCCAGCCCTGCGCCTTCTGCTCGTCGCCCGTCTTGTCGTAGATGCGGGTGTCGAACCAGCCCTCGACCGGGCCGGCGCCGGTGAACCACAGGACGTCGTTGTCGTCGAAGTTCAGGTGATGCGTCCCGAAGCAGGTGTCGATCGTCTTGACCGTCTTCGTCTTCGGGTCGTACAACTGCATCTGGCGGTTGCTCTGGTTGAGCGGGAACGCCCTGGCCGACGGATGCTCGGAGCCCTGCTTGCAGAAGGATGCCGTCTGGCCCGGACGGATGCGTGCCGCGATCCAGACGCGCGCCTGCTTGTCCATCGCGAAGCTGTGCGCAACCGACTGGCTGGTCCAGATCCGCTCCTCACCCCAGTACGGCGACGGCGCTGCCGGCGGCGTGTCGGCGTCGCTCGGCGTCTTCGGGTCGCGCACCTGCAGCTTCACCTGCGAGGCCGCGTTGCGCGACGGCTCGACCACCGGCATGTAGTCGGCGCTGTTCTCGAGCGCCCCGTAGATCGGCCCGTTCGCGTTGACCGTCGGGTTGCGCTTGTCGGTGGCGATCTCGTCGTGCAGGTACGCCTTCGGATCCGCCCAGTCCCACATCGTGATGACGACGTTGCGCTCGCGGCCCTGCGGGCGTGGGGGAGCAGCGGCCGGCAGCTCGCCGGCGGCGATGCGGTCCGTCCAGTCCGCGTACATCGCCAGGGCCCGCCGCGCGCCCACCGCGTTCACCCGCGCCATCATCGTCGTCCCCGCCTGCCCTGCGGAAATGCGCCGCGTCCAGGCGTCGAAGGAGGAGTCGGACGCGGCGAGCGCCTTCGGAATCTCGCGCGTCGCCTTGTTCCCGAGTTGGTGGCAGCCCGTGCAGCCGTCGGTGTTGACGACGCTGCGGACCCATTCGCCCTGGCTCCTGATGTTGGAAGAGATGCCGTTGCCCGAGGGGCCCGTGCCTGGGAAGTCGCTCGCGGGCGGGAGCTGCAGGAGCGAGAACCAGTACTGCGGCGGGTAGTAGTCGGCCGCCGCCCTGGCGTCGGGCGCGGGCACCGCTTGCAGGTTCACCGTCCTGCCCGGCGCGCTCTGTGTCTTTGGCGAGTCGATCAGCCCGTAGCCCCGGACCCAGACGTCGTAGTTCGCCTTCGGCAGGTCGGGGACCAGGTACCGTCCCTGGTCGTCGGTGACAACGCTCTTGATCAGGCGCGTCGGCAAGTCGCGCGTTTCCGCGACCACCCAGACCCCGGCCTCCGGTCCGCGCGGCCCGGTCACGATGCCGCCGATGTCGTCGGTGTCCACGCCGACGGTCGGCGCAGGGGCCTGTCCGGCCCCCGTGCCGGTGAGCGCGCCTGCAATGAGGAGCGCGAGGGTGAGTGGCGCGATTCCCCGGGAGAAGAGACGTCTGGTCATCGAGGCCTCCTCCGTGTTGGCAGGACGGACAGTAGACCCGCAGGGCGGTCCTGTCAATTCAACCTTTGCGGCTCGGTGCCGATTGCAGGTGATCAGAGGGAAATCCTGAAGTGAACATGTCCGGGTTATTCAGCATCGGCGCCAACTGGGCGCAGGGGATGATGTCCTCCGTCGGGCGGGGCTCGCGCTCGCGGAGTGCGGCCGGCGGGCTGAACCTCCGCACCGGTTCCGCCGGCAGCGTCGCCGCTGACAGCATCCGCGATCGCTTTCGCGGGGCGTCGGACGCGCTGCGGGCGGCCTTCTCTTCCTTCACCAGCCGAACCAAGCCCGTCTACACGACATCGTTGTCGTACACCGGTGCGGCCGCCAGGACCAGCGGTGTCGCGGCGCGCGTGATTGCGATCGACGACCCGTACTCGACCCTCACGGCCACGCTCGCGGTCAACACGCAGGGAACCACGGTTCGATCGTCCTCGTCCGCGATTGGTCTCGACACCACCGCCGCGGCTTCGACGATCCAGTCAACCGGGGAGATCACGCCGGCGACGACCTCCTACGGGTCGAGCACGCTGAACTTCGCGGGACCGGGGCAGGCATCCACCAGCACCGCGACGCTGAGCGGCACCTATACCGGCGTCAACACCGCCGCGGCCGCTACCTCACTGACCGTTGAAGTGACCAACGGAGCCACCCTCAACCCGCTGCTCGGCACCAACATCAACTTCGAAGTTCGCGACCAGGCGGGGACGGTGCTTTTCAGCTACGGCGGTAGCCTGCGGTCGGGCGAGTCGGTGTCGCTCGGCGCCGACATCGGGCTCTCGATCTCCTTCTCGACCGGAACGGTCCAGAGCAACCACACCGCGTCGACGACGGTCACGCACACCAACAACAGCGTCGACGGCACCGCCGTCTTCAACAACGCCAACCCCGCGCTGCGGCCGCAGTTCAACGGCGGCGCGCAGGTCACCGCTGGGTCGTTCTCGGTGAACGGCACGAGCATCACCGTCAACGCCGACGACAGCATCAACGCCGTCATCACGCGAATCAACGCGTCGGCCGCGGGGGTCACGGCGACGTTGAACAACGACCGCATCACGCTGGCCAGCAACACCAGCTCCGAGGACGACATCGTCCTGGCCGGCGACACCTCCGGATTTCTGAGTGCGACAAGGCTGTCCGGGGCCACAACCGCGCGAGGGAACGTCCGCGACGACCAGCAAGCGCTGTCCGACGTGGCGGAGTTGAGCGGCGTGACCAACGGTTCGTTCAGCGTGAATGGCGTGTCGATCTCGGTGGATGCCAGCCAGGACACCGTGGCGTCGATCGTCAGCCGGGTCAACAGTGCCGGCGCCGGCGTGACGGCGAGCTACGACAGCGCCACCGACAGGCTGGTATTCACGCCGGACGTCGCGGGGGCGGCGCTGGCGCTGGAGGGCGATACGTCGGGCTTCCTCGCCGCCGCCAACGTGGCAGGCGGAACGACCGGCACGCGCGTCAACGCCGACGGGGCGTTCAACGCCGCCGGGGTGAGCGGCCCGCAGTTCGACCCTGGACTCTCGGTCCAGGCGGGAAGCTTTTCGGTCAACGGGGTCGCCATCGCCGTCGCGGCCGATGACACCCTCAATACCGTGCTCGCGAAGATCACCGCGTCGGCGGCCGGCGTCACCGCGACCTACGACGCCGCCACCGAGAAGGTGACGCTCGCGTCCAACTCCGGGACAGACCCGATCGCCCTGACGGGCGACACGTCCGGCTTCCTGGCCGCGGTGAAGCTGGACGGAACGGCGCAGGCGGCGGTCGCGCCCCGCACGCTCTCCGCCTTTGGCACCGCGTTGGGCTCGATCGCCGAGTACTCGACCGTCCAGGCAGGGACGCTCACCGTCAACGGCAACCAGATCGCGATCGATCCCGCAACCACCACCGCGCGAAGCCTGGTGTCCGCGCTGAACGCGACGGCCGACGTGACTGCAACGCTCGACGAAACGACGGGAGCCATCACGATCTCCGCGCGTGAAATGGGCGGCACGATGACCGTGGCGGACACCTCCGGGGTGCTGGCGGCGCTGGGCATCAACGCCGGCAGCTACACCGGCGCCGTGGCGGCGACCACGGTCGTGGAAACGCAGACCGGCACGGTGGCCGTCACCAACTCGAAGGAAGTCGCAGCGAAAGCGGCCGCTGCCATCAAGGAATTGAATGCGGCGGTGAAGGCGGTCGGTGCGGACGCAGCCGGCTCGCCCGCCTTTGGCGCCGATGTGCAGGCCGCGCTTCAGGGCGCTCTCGATTCGCTGAGCGCCGCGGGCATGAAGGGCCTCAGCCTGACCGGTCAGGGCGGCGACTCCCAGGTGACGGTGGACGCCGACGCGCTTGCCGCGTCCTTGAACCGGTTTGCCAACGAGGCGGAGCTCGATTCCGCCGTTCAGCGTGTGCTCGGACGCTTCACCGAGCAGCTCGCCGAGTCGGCTGCCACGCGTGCGTCCGAGCCGGCGGCCGGTGATCAGGCGAGGCAGTTGCTCACGGTCGAGCACACGCAGGCCGCGCTCTTCTCGCTGGCGCCGATACGTCCCCGTACTCCTGACGCCGCCGCACGGATTCGCAGTGCGACGCCAGACCTGCGGCGGGCAGAGTGGAAGCGGGCGGACCACGCCGACATCGAGGAGCGCCGCCCGGGCCCGCTGTCCCGGACCGATCCCCTGCGTTCGATGCTGGATCTGTTTGGAGAAAGAGCGCCGGCGACCGGTCGCTCTTCCTGGTGGCGCTGGTAGAGAGATCGATCAGTCGCGGTGCGGGGCGCAGAGCATACCGTTGTTGTAGTTATCGAGCTGGCGGTGCAGCGGCTCGCCCACCTTCCACGCAAAGCTGGCGGCGTGCACCTTCGTCCACCCGTCACCCCACAAGGGTCTCTTCCTCTTCGCCCGCCTTGCCGACATGCTCGGGTCGAGACGGCCCGACATCCCGCTGCTGGTGGTGCAATCGGGCCACAGCGGCGGATCGCTGAACGCCATTCCCGGCGTCGACTTCAGCCGCTACCCGCAGATCATGGCGGCCCCGCCGGTGGCGACGCCCGCCGAGTACTTCGCGCTGACGCGGCTGCTGCTGGTGCCGTCGGTCTGGGACGAACCGTTCGGCCGCGTCGCCGCCGAGGCGATGATCAACGCGGTGCCGCCGCTCGTCAGCAACCGCGGATCGCTCCCGCACGTGCTGGGTGGGGACTTCAGCGCCGGCGGCGGCGGATGCGTGCTCCCGATTCCCGACTCGATGACGCCCGACACCACGCGGCTGCCGAGCGAGCGGGACGTTCAGCCGTGGTACGACGCGGTCTGCCGGCTCTGGGACGACACCGCGCTCTACCAGTCGGTCGCGGCGCGCGCATTCCAGATCGCCGAAGAGCGATACAGCGAGGCGGTCTCACGCCGCAGGCATGTCGACTACTTCACATCGCTCGTCCCGGGATGCGATCCGCTCTCCCCGACGTCTCCGTCAATCGCACAGGTTGTGCCACGAGACCGCACGTGAATGTCGGCAACGTTTTCCGCGCGTTCCTCCGGTGTGTTCCGGCGGGCGCGCGTCGCTGATCGGCAAAACCGTCAGCGAACGCACGAAAATGCGGGATTACACTGTTGCGCATGGTCATCGACGCTCACGGCCACTACACGACGGTCCCTGCGGGACTGCGCACGTTTCGCGCGCTGCAGATCTCGCAGATGGGCAGGCCCTCCAGGGGCGCGCTGACGATCAGCGACGATGAGATCCGGGCGTCACTCGAAAAGGGCCAGATCAGGCTGCTGGACGAGCGCGGCATCGACCTCATGCTCTTCTCGCCGATGGCCTCGGCGATGGGGCACCACTTCGGCAGCCCGCTGATCAGCCGCTACTGGACCGAGGTCAACAACGAGCTGGTGCATCGCGCCTGCACGCTCTACCCGGATCGCTTCGTCGGCGTCTGTTCGCTGCCGCAGTCGCCCGGCGTCAGCCCGCGCGAGTGCGTCGAGGAGCTCGAGCGCTGCGTCAACGACTTCGGCTTCATCGGCTGCAACCTGAATCCGGACCCGACCGGCGGCTACTGGACCGGCCCGCCGCTCGGCGACGAGTTCTGGTATCCGCTCTACGAGACGCTCCAGGCGCTCGACGTGCCGGCGATGATCCACGCGTCCGCGACCTGCAATCCCGCCTTCCACACCACCGGTTCCCACTACCTCAACGTCGACAGCACGGCGTTCATGCAGTTGATGGAGTCGCGCGTCTTCAGGGACTTTCCGACCCTGCGCCTGATCCTGCCGCACGGTGGTGGCAACGTGCCGTACCAGGCCGCCAGGTATCGCGCGCTCTGCATCATGAACAAGTGGGAGCCGTTCGAGACGTTCATCACCCGCCTCTACTTCGACACCACGGTCTACAGCCAGGAGGCGATGGATCTGCTGATCAAGGTCGTCGGCGTCGACCACATCCTCTTTGCCTCGGAGATGCTCGGCGGGGTCAACGCCACCGACCCGTCCACGGGCCGCTCGTTCGACGACAACCGGCGCTTCATCGAGGCGATCCCCTGGCTCACCGACGCGGACCGAAAGAAGATCTTCGAGACCAACGCCAGGGCCGCCTACCCACGCCTCGGCATGGGTGCGGCTAAGATCTGATCACGTAGCCACGGAGGCACGGAGTCACGGAGACTGCTTTATGGCTTTCTCCGTGATTCCGTGCCTCCGTGGCCCGGAACGATAGGGAGGCATTGGGTGTCGGAAAAAATGCTGGCGGCGCTGAAGACGGCGCCGTCGACGACGGAGCTGCGCGAGTTCGAGCTGCCGGACATCCCGCCGGATGCGGCGCTCCTGAAGGTGGAGGTGGCCGGCGTCTGCGGCACCGACGTCAGCCAGTACAAGCTGCCGTTGCGCGGCTCGCCGCTGATCATGGGCCACGAGAACGTCGGTTACCTCGCGAAGGTCGGGCGCGAGTTCGAGCGGCACAAGGGTTTCAAAGAGGGGGACCTGGTCTTCCTCGAGCACTACCTGCCCTGCGGCCACTGTGAGTGGGACCACATGGGCGAGTACCGTCACTGCGCGGCCACCGAGTGGTTCTATGACCCCACGGCTATCCGCTACGGCTACACCGACATCAGCATCGCGCCCTCGCTCTGGGGCGGGTTCGGCCACTACGCCTACCTGCCGCTGAACGCCGTGCTCCACAGGATTCCCGACGGCCTCTCGCCCGAGGTCGCCGGCATCGCGACGCCGATGTCCAACGGCATCCAGTGGACGCTGATGGACGGCGGCGTCGGCTACGCATCCACGGTTCTGATCCAGGGCCCCGGACAGCAGGGACTCTGCTGCGCCATGGCCGCCAAGCAGGCCGGCGCCAGCACCATCATCGTCACCGGCACCTCCAAGGACGCGCGGCGGCTGGAGGTGGCGAAAGCGCTCGGCGCCGACGCGGTAATCGACGTGCAGAAAGAGGACGCGCTGGCACGGGTGATGGAGATTACCGGGGGACGCGGAGTGGACGTGGTCGTCGACTGCAGCAGCGGGGGAGGCACGGCGCCCGTCCTGCTCGGCATCGAAGCCACCAAGCGCCGGGGCGGCACGATGGTCGTGCAGGGAGAAGGGAACTCCAAGTTTGCTGACTTCCCGATCGGCCGGATGACCCGGAAGGGCATGACGCTCAAGAGCGCGCGGGGACATTCGTATCGCGCCGTCGAGCTCGCGCTGCATCACCTCGCATCAGGCCGCTTCCCGCTCGACCTGATGACGACCCACCGGTTCGGGCTGGCGGAGGTCGACTACGCGATCAAGTCGGTCGGCGGAGAAGGCGCGCCGGGCGCCATCCACGTGTCCGTGATGCCGTGGAAGTAACCCGCGCCTGCCTCGACGACCTCGCCGCCGCGAGCCGCATCCTGGCCGACCAGGGGGTGTTCGACGCGGCGGGCCACGTGTCGATGCGCCACCCGCACGACCCGGAACGCTTCCTGATGTCCCGCTCGCTGGCACCGGCGCTGGTGACCGTGGGCGACATCATGGAGTTCACGCTGGACTGCGAGGCCTGCGATCCGCAGGGACGCTCGGGCTTCCTCGAGCGCTACCTGCACGGCGGGATTTACCAGAAACGACCGGACGTCATGGCGATCGCGCACGGCCATTCGCCGTCGGTGGTGCCGTTCGGGCTGGTGAACACGCCGATGCGCGCGACCTACCACAACGCCGCCTTCCTCGCCGCCGGTGTGCCCACCTTCGACATCCGCGACAAGTTCGGTGCCACCGACATCGTCATCAACAATGCCGAGCGGGCGGCGGCGCTGGCCGAGTCGCTTGAAGACAAGTCCGTGCTGCTGCTGCGCGCGCATGGATTCGTGGCGGTCGGTCCCAGCATCCCCGCGGCAGTGTTCCGCGCGGTGTTCACCGAGATCAGCGCGCGCATTCAGCTCCAGGCGACGATGCTCGGGGGGCCGATGGCGGCGCTGGACGAGGACGAAGGACGCCAGGCGGACGCGATCAACCTGGCGACGGTGGGACGCTCGTGGGAGCTGTGGAAGAAGAGAGTGACGTAGGTCAAAGGGCAAAGGTCAAAGGGAAAAGGTCAAAGGTACGCCGTGACTGCACTCGTAAAACAACAGCTCGTCGACGCGATTCGGATGCTCGAGCGGGCGGGGATCATCGACCACAACGGCCACTGCAGCGCCCGGCGGGACGCGGGGACGTTCTATATCAATTCGGGCGCCTCGGTCCGTGGTGCACTGACCGTTGAGGACATCGTCACGGTCGACATGGACGGACACCTCGTCGAAGGCAGCGCCAGGCCCCCCCTCGAGTTCCACATCCATTCCGAGGTGTATCGCGCCCGGCCCGACGTCCACTCGGTGATGCACACGCATCCGCAGTGGTCCACGTTCCTGACGATGGCCGGCGTGCAGTACAAGGCCGTCTACGCGCAGGGCGTGCTGCTGGGCGCCCTCCCGGTGATGGATTCGCCGCTGTCGGTCAACACCAAGCCGATGGGCGAGAAGCTCGCCGCGACGCTCGGCGCCGCTCCCGCGGCGCTGCTCAAGGCGCACGGCGCCGTCACCGTCGGCGCCGACATCGTCGAGGCGTTCGTGCTGGCCGCGTATCTCGAGGAGAACGCCTACCGGCAGTACATGGCGATGCAGATCGGCGAGCCGTACGTCTTCAGCGAGGCGGAGCAGCAGGCCTGCCGCGAGAAGCTCTGGTCGCCCGGCCTCTTCAAGAAAACCTGGGACCACTACTACTCGAAGCTCTAGAAGGTCCGGCTGAAGCCGGACGCTACCTACGACGTCTAGAAGGTGGCTTCGATCAGGGCACGGAGCTCAGGAGTGACTTCGGGCTCCAGGCCGAACCAGGCTTTCCATGCCGGGCGAGCCTGGTGGAGCAGCATTCCCAATCCATCGACGGTGGGATTCCCGCGGCGCCGGGCGGCGGCGAGCAGCGGCGTTTCGAGCGGCACGTAGACGATGTCGCAGACGAGCGCCGTGGCGGGAAGCGATGCGAGCTCGAGATCGAGCGGCGGGTGACCCACCATTCCCTGGCTGGTGGTGTTGACCAGCATCGCCGCGCCTTCGAGCGCGTGGTGACGATCGTCCCACGCCACCGCCGTCACCGGTGGTCCAAACTCGCGCGCAAGCACCTCGGCGCGGGGCAGTGTCCGGTTCACCACCCTGATCTCGGGCGCGCCGCGCTCCGTCAGGCTGTAGACCACCGCCCGTGCGCCGCCTCCGGCGCCGATCACCACGACCGGTCCCGCATCGGCGCGCCAGTCCGGCCGCCGGTGCAGGATGTTGTGCACGAAGCCGTAGGCGTCGTTGTTGGTCCCCAGCAAAGACCCATCAGGCCGTACGACCACGCAGCTGATGGCGCCGATCTGCCTGGCGACAGGAGCCACCTCGTCCACGATCGCCATCGCCCGCTCCTTGTGCGGGATGGTCAGGTTGCAGCCGGAGAAGCCAAGCGGGGCCAGCGCGCGGAGCGCGGCCTCGAGGTCATCCGGTGTGATGGCCAGCGGCACGTAGGTACCCGCCAGCCCGTACTGGCGGAAAAAGTAGCCGTGGAGCGCCGGTGAGCGCGAGTGCATCACCGGCCAGCCCATCACGCCGGCGAGCAGGAAACGTTCGGACATAGGAAGTTTTGCGGTGGTCGCGACGTAAAGGATAATTCGACTACGACATGCTCAGGAAAGAACAGAACGATCTTCTGACACAAACGGGCCCCGACGCGCCGATGGGGCGGCTGTTCCGCAGCTACTGGATCCCGGCGCTGCTGGCCGAGGAGCTGCCGGAGAAGGACTGCCCGCCGGTACGGGTGAAGCTGCTGTCCGAGCGGCTGATTGCCTTCCGCGACAGCGACGGGCGCCTCGGCTTGGTCGACGAGTTCTGCGCCCACCGCGGCGTGTCGCTCTGGTTCGGCCGCAACGAGGAATGCGGGCTGCGCTGCCCGTATCACGGCTGGAAGTACGACGTGACGGGGCAGTGCATCGACATGCCCTCGGAGCCGGAGCAGTCCGGGTTCGCGAAGAAGGTGAAGCTCAAGTCGTATCCGCTGATCGAGCGCGGAGGCGTGCTGTGGACCTACATGGGTCCGGCCGACAAGCAGCCGCCGCTGCCGGAGTGGGAGTTCGCGACGGTGCCCGCCTCGCAGTCGTTCACCTCGAAGCGCACCCAGGAATGCAACTGGCTGCAGGCGATGGAAGGCGGCATCGACTCGAGCCACGTCTCGTTCCTGCATCGTGGCGACCTGAACACCGACCCGCTGTTCAAAGGCGCGCGCGGCAACCAGTACAACCTCGGCGACGCGCGTCCCGTGTTCGAGGTGGTCGAAAGTCCCGGCGGCCTCTACATCGGCGCCCGCCGCAACGCGGAGAACGGCCACTACTACTGGCGCATCACCCAGTGGGTGATGCCAGCCTTCACGCTGATCCCGCCCCGCGGCGGCCACGCGATCCACGGCCACTTCTGGATCCCGATTGACGACGACAACTGCTGGACGTGGAGCTTCGACTACCACCCGACGCGCCCCTTGAGTGATGCGGAGATCGCGGCGATGCGCGCCGGCAAGGGCATCCACGTCAAGTACATCCCCGGCACCTATCGGCCGCTGGCCAACAAGGACAACGACTACCTGATGGATCGCGCCGCGCAGAAGGCCGGGCACACCTACAGCGGCATCGAAGGGTTCGCCATGCAGGACGCGTCGCTCCAGGAGAGCATGGGGCCGATCGTCGACCGGACGAAGGAGACGCTGGTGTCGACCGACAGCGGAATCATCATGGCGCGCCAGCGGCTGCTGCGCGCGGTGAAGGCGCTGGTGGACAGGGGGGTGATGCCGCCGGGCGTCGACGCCGAGCATCACAAGGTGCGTTCGGCGGCGCTGGTGCTGCCGCCCGATCAGCCGTACAAGGATGGCGCGCGCGAGGCGCTGATCGCCCAGCCCGGAGTGGCGCCGGCTACGGTATGAAACTCCCAACTCCACAACCCCCAACTCCCAACTTGGGATTTGGCTTTTTGGGACTTGGGAGTTGAAGTGCTGAGCGAATCCGCGCGCATGAGCTCGGCCGCGGAAGCGCGCTTCCGCATCCCCACCCAGCCGCCGACCGATCGCGCGATCGCCGTATTTCCACTCGACTCGGCCAGCGAGCGCGAGCTGTCGAGATTCGTGGAAGAGGTTGCGTCGGCCGACCTGGTCGTCATGGTGGCGTCGGCGGGAGCGGATGCGCGAGCGGCGGCCACCATCGGCCGGGCCTGCAGCGACGCGCGCATCATGACGACGACGATCGTGATCCGCGGCGAATCGACGACTGACGAGGCGCTCGCGAAGACGCTGGCGCAGGTCAGGCCCTGGTCACTGATGGTGGTGGTCGCCAGCGACGGGCTCTACGTCGACGACATCATCAGGTCCTTCCGGTAATCGTCCGGCACGCCTCGAGCCCCGCGAACGACCGCGTGGGCGCAGCCATCAAGAAGCGATAGCCCTCGTCGACAGCCTTCTGCGCATTCTTGGTGTCCACGTGCGGATGCCCGCACACCACGCGGTGCTCCGCGCAGATGCGCCGGATCGCGGTCATCGCTTCGACCACCGCGGGATGCTCGTATTGCCTCGGGTAGCCAAGGTTCTGCGACAGGTCGCCCTCGCCGATCAGCACGACGCCGATGCCGGGCACCTCTCTCAGGATGCGCGGCAGGTTGTCGATCGCCAGCACGTCCTCGCACATGATGATGACCAGGATCTCGCCCTGCGGCGACAGCGGCCAGACGTCGGCCCTGGCGTAGTACTCCTGCTGCGTCACGCCCCAGTAGCGCGCGGCCGCCAGGGGTGAGTCGCCGCGCAGCCCTTCGGGCTCGTAGGCGGCCGCTGACTGTGGCCGCGGGTAGCGGCACGCGCCGACCGCGTTGTAGGCCTGCTCGACGGTGCTGATCCGCGGCCAGACGACGCCGTAGGCGCCGATGTCGAGCACCTGCTTGGCGAGCCACTGGTTCATCTCGCCGCCGTTGGCGGGGATACGGACGATCGGCGTCACCGCTGGCGAGAGGTTGCCGCGGTCGAGAATCTGACGCCGGTTGAGCATGTACTGAAGGCAGTCGCGCAGCACGTTGATGTCGTACGGGTTGTGCTCGGCTTCGAACACGACGCCGTCGTAGGCCGCGGTCGATACGGCAATCGCGCTCTCGACCGAGGGCGCGACGAACGTGGTGATGGGAATCAGGCCCTGCTCGAGGGCGCGGATCACATTGTTGAGGCGCGGCGTCTCAGACATCCTGCATAGTATTGCCTAGCGTGGAACCCAGGGTGACGATTGCGGCGCTCCAGCAGATGAAACGCGACGGCCGGAAGATCGTCGGCGTGGTGGTGTACGACTACCAGATGGCGCAGATCGTTGACCGCGCCGGCGTCGACCTGGTCTCGGTCGGCGACTCGGTCGGGGTCAGCATGTGGGGGCAGCAGAGCGAGCTCGAGGTCACGCTCGACCAGATGCTCCTGGCCTGCACGGGGGTGCGGCGCGGCGTCGAACGGGCGCTGGTCAGCTGCGACTTTCCGCTGGCCCCACTGCAGGAGGGCGCGGATGCGGCGATCGAGGCGGCCTCGCGGCTGATGCGGGACGGCGGCGCGGACATGATCAAGGTCGACGCCGCGCCCGAGTTCCAGGACACGGTTCGCGCCATGGCAGGCGCCGGGATCCCGGTGTGGGCCCAGATAACAGGGCACAGGGGGAAGGGGGAAGGGGACAGGGGGACGGAGGACATTGTTGCCCAGGCAGAGCTGCTCGAGCGGGCCGGGGCGGTGATGCTCGATTTCAGGCACTCCGGACCTGTCGCCGGCCGCGCGGTGGCCCAGGCCGTGTCGATCCCGGTGCTCGGCGGCCTTGGCGGAGGGCCGTGGCTCGACGGACGGGTCCGGGCAATCGGCAACGCGATCGGCTACCTGGCGCGCGCGCTCGACGACACCACGGAGCGATATGCCAACGTCGCCCAGATCACCCTCGACGCGATGAAGACCTACGCGGAGGATGTCCGCGAGGCGCGGCAGATCAAGGGCGATCCCGTCGAGCCCGCGGCGCCAGGCCTGCAGGGCGGGGCCAGCTGATGGCGACCGCGATGATCGACGGGATCGCGACCCATTACGACGTGATCGGCACGGGGCCGCCGCTGCTGATGTTCTCGCCCGGCGGCTTCGACGCCACCATCGGCAAGTGGCGCGTGCAGGGCATCTACGCGACCATCAAGCCGCTCGACCACCTTCCCGGCAGCTACACCTGCATCGTCTTTGACCGGCGTGAGAGCGGCGAGTCGGGCGGTCGCGTCGAGCCGCTGTCGTGGGCGGGCTACGCGGCGCAGGGAAAGGGGCTGCTGGATCAGCTGGGGATCCCGCGCGCGCGCGTCATGGGCGCCTGCATGGGCGTCTCGGTCGCGATCGCGTTCGGCGTCGCGTATCCGGAGGCGACCTCGAGCCTGGTGCTCTATTTTCCCGTGGGCGGCGCCCACTACCGCATCAACGGCCGCCGCCGTTTTGCCGAGCACCTCGCCTACGTGCAGGAGCACGGTCTTGCCGGCGTCGTCTCGCTGGTGACCGCCGAAGGCCAACCCTTCAACCAGGATCCGAGAGGGGGTCCCTGGGCGACGGTGATCAAGCGCGACCCCGCGTTCGCCTATTGGTACGCCCGCGCGGATGTCGAGCAGTACACCGCCATGGCCACCGCGAGCGCGCAGGCGCTCTTCGATCGCGACACCGCGCCCGGCGCGGCGCCCGAAGAACTGTTTCGTCTGGAGATCCCCGCGCTGATCGTGCCGGGCAGGGACAAGGCGCACGCGACCTCAGCCGCGCGCTACCTCGAGGAATGCCTGCCGCGCGCGGAGTACTGGGATATCGCGGTCGCCGATCAGACGGAAGCGGCAGTCGCCCCGCGGCTAATCGATTTCATGACACGGGCCACGGAGACACGGAGTCACGGAGACACCTAGGTTTAGGACTCCGTGCCTCTGTGCCTCCGTGGCCCGTTTTACAGGTCAGGAAAGAGTTCGTCGACCGAGAGCTGCCGCGCGATGATCCCCTGTTCCACGCTGTGCTGGATCACGGCTTCGAGCATCCGCCGGTTCGGCTCGATGCCGTAGGGCAGCGGGTCGCCGATCTCGTCCATCACCTGCCTGAAAAACCGATCGTCCGGTGACGGCTGCGCGATGCCCGCCGCGAGGCGATCGACGTAGAGCCGCTTCGCCTCGGTGAAGGCGTCGAAGATATCCGATGCAAGACCCGGATGCGCCTTCAGCAGCGCATCCTTCACCACGACCGTGTGGTTGATGGGATAGAGGCCGCGGCTCCGCAACGCGGCACGGCCTGCCTGAGATGCGTTGGGGATCAGCGGCTTCACATCAGGCGAATCCACCTGCACGCCGATCGCCGCCGCGATCTCGCCAGACACGAGCATGTCCTCGAGCTTCTTGCCCGTGTCGACCGGGACGACGTTCGAGGGTGGCACGTATTCGGCGACGTGCTCGTCGCCTGACAACACCCACGTCACACGGCGCAGGTCCACGCCGTACTCGTGCTGGAGGATAGCCCGCGCCCACAGGCCTGTCGTCACCGTGTATCCGCGGTTGACCCCGACGCGCCGGCCCTCGAGATCCTTCGGGGTGGTGACGACGCCGGGGTTGTGGACGATCGCGCCGTGGTGGAAGGCGCGCATCGGGAAGATCGGCAGGGCCGTGAACGCCTTGCCGTGCGCCTTCGCGCAGATGTAGGTGGTGATCGCCATCTCGGAGATGTCGAACTCGAGCCCGCGGACCATGCGCCGGAAGGCGCTGATGATCGCCGGCACCTCTTCGAAGTCGAAATCGAAGGTGCGCGGCGTCACCGTGCCGTTCTTGAGCGCCTCGGTGTGACCGCGCGTCACCAGCGCGGTCTTGAGCCTGGGTCGATCCACGTGGCGTGGGGGGTGTCGCGGGAGCGGTCGCCTACTTGCTGAGGCCCTTGGCTCCAGGGTCCCGAACGATGGCGTTGTACGAATCCACCTCGTTCAGCGGCGCGCAGATGCCTTCGGTGATGCCCGAGAACAACCCGGCCCACCCGAAATAGGTCGTCTGTTCAGGCTTCACGCGCGTGAAGACCTTCACGTCGGACACCCACGGCGCGGTGTAAAACGTCGGATCGTGCATCGTCATCCGGAGCTCGATCGTGTCCGGCCCGGTGCGCGTGTAACGCTCTTCGATCCGCGCTTCGGTGCTCTTCGGGAAACCGAAGATGTCGATCCACGCGCGGTCGTCGAGGCCGACCGTGTTCAGGACCAGCGTATTTCCCTCCCACGCGCCCGCGGTGTGGCCGTACCAAGCCGGGCCGAGGTTGTCCAGGTTCTCGCCGGTGGGGACCTTCCGTCCGTCCGTCCAGAGCTCGCGGAGCGTGCGCTCCCACTGGAACAACTGCAGCAGGCGCCCTTCGGTCTGGACGAATTCGACCCGCTCGGGGTCGAGCACCAGCCGCGGAAAGCCGTTCGGGTTGCACTGGTGCGCCGGGTCGTTTCCCTCGGAGGGTAGCGGCACCGCCCTGACGAAGCCCGGATGCTGGCCGTTGAGCGGCTCGCCCAGCAGGCGCCCGCGGGTGGGCTTGTTGGCCTTCAGCCTGGCCTCGCCCGCCGGCGTCATCGGCGGCACATTGGCGCTGATGCTGCGATGTCCCTTGGACATCTGCCAGATGCCGGACAGCTCGCGGGGATTGAACGCCGCCTGGGCGCTCGCGGCGGAGGAACAGCCGACGACGAAGATCAGCGCGAGCGTGAGGACCTGTGAACGATCTCGCATCTGGACTCCCTAATCGACCACGTTGCCGCGTTCGCGCGACATGATTTCTTTCCCGTCGGCCAGGATCACCTTCACCACGATGCCCAGCGGCGCGCCGTTGGCAGCGGGATTGACGATCGCCGTAATCTCCTGGCCCACCTTCAGCGTGTTCCGGTTGTAGCCCTGGTTGGCCAGCGTGTGGACGTTGCTGTTTTCGAACGTCCACGTCACCACCTTGCCGGCCTGATCCTTGACGTCCATGAAGACCAGGACATGCGGGTTTGCCCATTTCACCTGGGAGACGGCGCCCTTCAACGTCGTCCGGGTCTTCATGTCGAATGTCGCCCCCCGGCCGTGATGCGCGGAGAGCGGCACGGCGGCCAGGGCCAGACCGGCGAGGAGGAGGAATAAGGGCTGCAGCTTCTTCATAGAGCGAACTCTAGACGCATCGACTGGGCCTGTCAAAACAAACTGGTCAGCGCTTGTCCACGACGAGGGCGCCGCCCTTGACCACGGCCTTGACATTCAACAGGTGCCAGTAGCCCTCGAGCGGATTGCCGCCGAGGAGGACGATGTCGGCGAGCTTGCCCGCCTCCAGGGTTCCGAGGTCCGCGCTCCTGTCGATGAAGGCCGCCGTGCCCGGCCCCATCATCCTGATCATGTCCTGCGGCGAGAACATCAGGTTGAGCGTGCGCAGTTCGTGCGCGAGACCCGCCTTCGGGAGATACCCGGTATCGGTGCCGAACCCGTAGGTCACGCCGGCATCCCACAGCGTCCGCGCGTTCACGGCTTTCTCCCCCGCCTCGCGTCCCCGGCCGCCCCCGCCATCGTCGCTGATCCCGGTCGGCCACGGCTTTCCGTCGCGGGCGGTCGGGACGTTCTTGTCGTTGAAGACGCCGAACAGCGGGACGCCGAAGCCGATGGTGGACAGCGTTTCGATGCCGGCGCTGGCCACCACCTTGGCATCGGCCTCGCTCATGAAGCTGCCATGGGGCGTATGTACCAGCTTGGCCGCGCCGGCTTTGACCGCGCCGAGCATCGCCGGCACCGTCGCCGCGTGCACCATGACGTCGAGCTTGTGTTTCCGTGCCTCGTCGGTGATTGCCGCGAGCATGTCGAGCTGATGTTGCTCCGCTTCGTTGTCAATCCGCGCCTTGATGATCTCGACGCCGGCCTTGGCCAGCACCCGCACTCGCTCGCGTGCCTCGCCGGTCGTCTTGACGTTGGTGTCGGCCCGCCCCGAGGTGATGATGCGAGGTCCCTTGAGCTCGCCCTTCTCGATCTTGTCCTTGAGCTGCGTGATGCCGGGAGGCTGGCCGCCGCCTTCCATCAGCGTGGTGTAGCCCGCGTCGAGGAACTCCTGCATGCGGACGGCCGCGCGTTCCTTGAACCACTGGTCGGCATTGCCCTGGATGATGTGGCGATGGGCGTCGATGAACCCGGGCATGACGGTCATGCCTTTCGCGTCGATGGTCTGCGCGCCGGGGCTGGCGGCACCGGGAGCGACGGACACGATCCGGCCCGCGCGCACGACCACCGAACCCTGCTCGATCACGGTGCCGTTGCCGACGATGATCCGGGCGTTGGTGATGACCAGGTCCTGGGCGGCCGCATCGCGCGCGGCACCCGGGAGCAGAACGGACGCGAGCAAGGTCAGGGCGAGTAGTCTCTGCATGCTTTCCTCTCGATTAACAGATACCGGTGAGGTCCATGATCCGTGTCGTCCTGACACCGTCGTCATCCTGTTCGTAGCGTATCCGCTGTCCGTCCGCGTCGAGGATCATCAGCGACTGCTGGAAATGGACGGCGCCCGGTGATTCCGGCGGGACCCTCGCCTCCAGCACATACAGCCGCTTGGCGTGAAAATAGATTCCGACGAAGCTGACAGTCTTGTCCGGGTTGGTGATGTGGAGCGCGTGGCCCTGGATGCGATCCACCTGGGCATGGGCGTCGTAGGTGACGACGCCGCCGCGCTTGCGGAAATTCCACGCCTCCCAGGCGATCGACCCCATCACCTCGATCGTCGACCCCTTCGAGAGATCGACCACCGTCACCACGTAGCGTCGCGGCCCGTCCTGCACGGCGTACTCGCGTCCCGGCTTGGTCGGCCCGCGCTGCGGCGCATAGGTAATGTCACGAACCGTCGGCTGCCCAGGAAAGTTGATGCTGAACCGGTCGGTGCGCTCGACGAACTCGATCCATTCCTGGGCGGAGGCAGCGGGGACGAGCGCGACGGCCATGGCGAGTGCGGCGAAGGTTCGACGGAGCACGCGTCACCTCCTGTGACATCGGTGTATATTGGCGACCACCCTGAGTCGCGCGGCCTGAGAGGTCCCAACGCCCCCGTATGATTACCGAAACCCTCCCGGAAAAACCAACCAACCGATCGCCGGGCACCGGGACATACCTTCTTCAGCTGCTGGCCGGTCCTGTCGCCTTCTGGATCGTCATGGTGTCGCCGATCGCCCTGTCCTACGAGGGCAAGGTGGCGCTGGCGACGTTCGTCTGCGCGATTGTCTGGTGGATGACGCAGCCCATCCCCTGGGCGATGGCGGCGATGCTGCCGTTCCTGGTGTTCCCGGCCGCCGGCGTGATGAACATCGCCGACACGATGCGGCTCTACGGGCAACCCATCTTCTTCTGGATCATGGGCACCGTGCTGATGGGATACGCCATCGAGAAGCACGGGCTGGCGCACCGGTTCTCGCTCGCGTTTCTTGCCCTGCCTGGAATCGGCGGCAAGACCTACCGGCTGATGTTCACCTACATGCTGACGGTCGGCCTGGTGTCGATGTTCGTCTCGGATGCGGCGACCATTGCGATGACCATTCCGATCGGCATGTCGGTGTATCGGCACGTCCGGACGCTATCGGCCCCTTTGTCCGCCCCGTCGGTGGCGCCGTCAGTGGCGCCCTCGGGGGCGCTGCCCGGCGCCGGCGATACCGCCGCCGACGGGTCCAATTTCGCGGCGTTCATCACGCTCGGCACGTTTTACGCCTCGGTTGCCGGAGGCACGGCCACCATCATGGGCGTCCCGCACAACGCGATCTCGATTTCGCTGCTCGAGCAGTTCACCGGACGGCAGCTCGGGTTCTTCGAGTGGATGTTCGTCGGCGTGCCGGTCTTCCTGGCGCTGCTGGTGGCGTTCTACGCGCTGCTGTGGCTGCTGGTGCGGCCGGAGATTCGCGACATCCCGAGCGGCGAGGCGTTCCTGCGGGCGGAACAGGCCAAGCTCGGCCCGATCCGGTCCAACGAACGGCGCGTGCTGCTGGTGTTCGGCATCATGATCGCCCTCTTCACGCTGCCGACATTCGTCGGCCTCGCGCTCGGCTCCCAGCATCCCGCGGCGCTGTGGGCGACGCGCGCCCTCCCGGTCTGGGTGGTGCCGCCGGCGGTGATGTTCATGCTCTACGCCATCCGCTCGTCCACCGATGCCGGGGCCGGGCTCCTGACCTGGAAAGACACCGAGCACCACGCGCCGTGGGGGACGATGTTCCTCGTGGGCGGGGCGGTGGCGATGACCGACGCGCTGACGCAGTTCGGGTTCGTCGAGCTGGTGGCCGGCGTGGTCAAAGGCCTCGGGATTGGCACCACCGTGCTGCCGTACCTCGCCGCGGCGACCGTGGCGATCAGCACCAACTTCATCTCGGGCACGGCCCTCTACTGCAGCATCTTCATCCCCGCGGCGGCTCAGATCGGCTTCAACCCCGCGTCGATGGCGATCCTGATCGGCCACGTGGCCGTCGGGCTGATCTTCCCGTGGGCCGGCGCCACCGCCGCGACCGCGTTCGCCGGCGGCGACATCAGCCTGCCGAGGATGATCCGGATCGGCTGCCTCGCCACCGCCCTCTTCATCGTCATCGTCGCGACCATCCACATCCTGATGGCGCCGATCGTCTGAGTTGTTCGAGGGCGCGAAAGCACCACGGTGTGATGGTGTGACGGTGTGACGGTGCGAGGGTGCGAGGGTGCGTCCGAAGGTGCGAGGGTGCGGCGGTGCGAGGGTCCGTACTGTGCGCCCGCCCGCATCTCAGTACGTGGGGCAAGCCTTGTGTGGGGCTCGCCCCACATGCGAGCAAGCGCGTCTGCACTACGATATCGGCGGCTGATGGCTGACAAACCGGACAAGAAAAGCCCGCATAGTCTCGAGGATCACCTCCTCGGGATGGACCCCATGCACGAGCACGAGCATGGGGAAGCGGACCACGATCACGATCACGACGACCCGGGCGGAGAGTACGACCCGACGACGACGAGCCTGTGGATGCAGGACAACATCACCCTGCTGTCGGTCGGGATCGATATCGGCTCTGCCGGGACGCAGGTCGTGTTCTCCCGCGTCCAGTTGCGGCGGCTCTCCGAGGAGCTCACCAGCCGCTACTTCGTCGTCCACCGCGAGACGCTGTACCAGTCGCCGGTGGCGCTGACGCCGTATCTCAGCGAGGAGCGCATCGACGACCAGGGCATCGGCCGGATCATCGACGCGGCGTACCAGGCAGCGGGTATCCATCCCGACGACGTGGATACGGGATCGGTCATCCTGACGGGGGAAGCCCTCCGCCGCGAGAACGCGAAAGCGATCGCCGACGTGCTGGCGGACGTGGGCGGCGAGTTCGTCTGCGCCGCGGCCGGACACCACATGGAGTCGATGCTGGCCGCCTACGGGTCGGGCGCTGCCAAGGCGTCGCACGAGCGTGGAAAGCCCCTGCTCAACATCGACATTGGCGGCGGTACCACGAAGCTGGCCCTCGTCGAAGGGGGCAACGTCGTGCACACGGCGGCGATTCACCTCGGCGGCCGGCTGGCGGTGATCGACGCGGAGGGCCGCCTGACGCGGCTGGATCCGGGAGGGCAGCGACTCGCGAGGCTGGCGGGCTGCGACTGGAACCTCGGCGACACGGTGACCGAAGGCGAGCTCGTCCGCGTGACGGCGTGGATGGCCGACGCCCTCGTGGCCGCGCTGACGCAGCAGCCGGCGCCGCCAGAAGTCGAGGGATTGTGGCTGACCGAACCGCTCGGCGTCACCGGGGGCATCGCGGGCGCGATGTTCTCCGGTGGAGTGGGGGAGTACGTCTACGGTCGCGAGGAACAGGATTTCGGCGACCTCGGCCGCCGCCTCGGCCACGCCATCCGCGAACGCCTCGATGCAGGCCGCCTCCCGTTGGCGCTGCTGCCGGCCGGAGAGTGCATCCGGGCGACTGCGCTTGGCGCGTCGGAGTACAGCGTGCAGTTGTCCGGAAACACGGTCTACGTGTCGAGTCCCAGGGATCTCCTGCCCCGCAAGAACCTGCAGGTGATCCAGCCCCGCGTCGAGCTCGGCGAAACCGTCAACGCCGATGCGGTGGCCACGGCGATCCGCGACCATTTCCGCAACTTCGATCTCGTCGAGGGGGACGCCGAGGTCGCGCTTGCGTTCCGGTGGCGCGGCGTCCCGGCGTATCCCAGGCTCGCCGGCTTCGCGCGCGGGATCCTCGACGCGCTGCCGCGCACGCTGGCGGCCGGCAAGCCGCTGTTCGTGATCCTGGACGGCGACGTGGCCCAGACGCTCGGCGCGCTCCTGAAGGACGAACTGGGAACGGCCTCGGAAGTGCTGGTCCTCGACGGCATCTCGCTGTGGGACTTCGACTACATCGATCTCGGCCGCGTCAGGATGCCGTCCTTCACCGTGCCGGTGACCATCAAGTCGCTGGTCTTCAGCGAGGATCCGCGCGTCCCGCATCAACATCCTCACACTCACAGCCACAGCCACAGCCACAGCCACGGACACGGTCACCACCATCACCATGGACACCCTCACAAGTAGCTGGGTAGCTGGGTCGCTGGGTCGCTAGGGATGTCCGAACCGAGCTACCCAGCCACCCAGCGACCCAGCTACCTATTCGACTGGAAGTGGATCGTGATCGGCGCGTGCGTCGTGTTCACGGTCTACATCGCCGTCATTCCGCTCGCCTTCCTCCTGTGGCAAAGCTTCCGCACCCCGCAGACCGCCGCGGTGGACGCCGTCTTCACGCTCGGGAACTACACCGCCGCCTACGGCAGCAGCGAGACGCTGCGCCTGTTCTGGACCTCGATCCAGTTCGCCCTCGGCACCTCGGTCTTTGCGTTCGTGGTGGGGACGACGCTCGCGTGGATGAACGAGCGGACCAACACGCCGTTCAAGTCGGTGTTCTTCGCGCTCTCGCTCATTCCGCTGGTCATCCCCTCGATCCTGTTCACGGTCTCGTGGATCCTCCTCGCCAGTCCGCAAATCGGCATCATCAACCTGGTGCTGCAGGGATGGCTGGGACTGGAGCAGCCGCCGTTTGACATCTACTCGCTGGGCGGGATGATCTGGGTGGACGGCCTGCACTACTCGCCGATGGCGTTCCTGCTGATGACGGCCGCGTTCCGCGCGATGGACCCGTCGCTCGAGGAGTCGGCGACGATGAGCGGCGCCAGCATCTTCCAGGTGGCGCGGCGGGTCACGCTGCGGCTGGTCTGGCCGGCGATCGTCGCCACCATTCTGATCCTGTTCGTGCGCGCGATCGAGTCGTTCGAAGTGCCGGCGCTGCTGGGACTGCCGACCGGTATCGAGGTGTTCACCTCCGCCATTTACCAGGCGGTGCACCGCTACCCGAGCCAGGTCGGACTCGCGTCGGCGTACGCCGCGGCGTTGCTCGTGATCACCACCGCCGGCGTCTATTTCGTCTCGACGCTGTCGAGCCGCGGATCGAAGTACGCGACGATGACCGGGAAGGGATTCCGGCCCAGGCAGATCGACCTGGGATCGTGGAAGTGGTTCACGGCGTCGATCTTCGTCCTCTACTTCCTGCTGATCGTCGTGCTGCCCTTCTCCGTGCTGCTGTGGTCGTCGTTCCAGCGCTTTTACGCGGTGCCGTCGATGGAGGCGGTGCGGAACCTGACGCTCGATCCGTACCGGTTCATCTTCGACTACCCGAACCTGTCGCGCGCGGTCTGGAACAGCGTCGTGCTGTCGTTCAGCGCCGCGACCATCGTCATGCTGGTCACCTCGGTGATCTGCTGGATCGTGGTCAAGACGCGGACGCGGGGCCGGTGGCTGCTCGACAACATCGCGTCGCTGCCGATGGTGTTTCCGGGACTGGTGCTGGGGCTGTCGATCATGATCTTCTACCTCAACGTCGACGTCGGCGTATACGGTACGATCTGGATCATGCTGATCGCGTACGTGACGCGCTTCATGCCCTACGGCCTGCGCTATAACACCACCTCGATGCTGCAGATCCACCAGGAGCTCGAGGAGTCGGCGGCGATGAGCGGCGCCTCGTGGAGCACCACGTTTCGCCGGATCATCCTGCCGCTGCTGAAGCCGGGGCTGCTGGCCGGCTGGATCTACGTGATGATCGTCTCGATCCGCGAGCTCTCCACGTCGATCCTGCTCTACAGCCCGGACACGCAGGTCATCTCGATCGTGATCTGGGAGCTCTGGGAGAACGGCCAGTACGTGGAGCTGTCAGCGCTGGGCGTGCTGTTCATCCTCGCGCTGTTCGTCCTGGTGATGGTCGCCCAGTGGCTCGGCAGGAAATACGGGGTCAAGGAATAGTTGTCAGTTGTCAGTAGGCAGTAGGCAGTAGGCAGTAAGCAGTGGCAGTAACGACACAATGCTGAGCGTCACCGGACTGTTCACCGAGTATCCCAACGACAAGGGCGAGACCGTCAAGGCCGCGCAGGACGTGAGCTTCTCGGTCCCTGAGGGGCAGCTCTTCACGCTGCTCGGCCCGAGCGGCTGCGGGAAGACGACGACGCTGCGGTCGATCGCGGGGCTGGAGCGGCCGCGCGCCGGCGAAATCTCGGTCAAGGACCGCGTCGTCTATTCGTCGGCGAAGAACGTGTTCGTGGCGCCCAATCGCCGCGGCTTCGGCATGGTGTTCCAGTCGTACGCCATCTGGCCGCATATGAACGTCTTCCAGAACGCGGCATTCCCGCTGGAGGTTGGCGATCGCCGCTATTCGCGTGCGCAGATCCGCGAGAACGTGATGCGCGTGCTCGAGGCGGTGCAGCTCGCCGAGCTCGCCGACCGCGAGGCGACCAAGCTCTCGGGCGGGCAGCAGCAGCGCCTCGCCCTGGCGCGCGCGCTGGTGATGGAGCCCGCGCTGCTGCTGCTCGACGAGCCGCTGTCGAATCTCGACGCCAAGCTCCGCGAGAAGATGCGCTTCGAGCTGAAACGGCTGCAGCGGGAGCTGAGGATTACCACGGTGTATGTGACCCATGACCAGAGCGAGGCGCTCGCGCTCTCGCACCAGATCGCGGTGATGCACGAGGGCCGCATCCAGCAGATCGGCAGCCCGCGCGACATCTACGAGCGCCCGGGTAACCAGTTCGTGGCGGACTTCGTCGGCAGCTCCAACTTCATCGAAGGGTACGTAGTGTCCGGCTTCAGCCGGACCGGGGCTGACGGCGAGGCCGCGCTGTATACCGTACGAACCGAGCTCGGCGACGTCACGGTGGCGGCGTCCGAGGCACTGGACGTCAACCAGCGCGTCGCGATTTCGGTTCGTCCCGAGGACGTGGCGCTCGCTGAAGCCAGGCCGACCGGTGATAACGTCTGGCAGGGCCGGGTGGATCAGAAGGTGTTTCTCGGTGAAGCGATCGATTTCCAGGTGATGGTCGGCACGCGCACGCTGCTGTCGCGCCAGCATCCCACCCTGCGGACAAAAATCGGAGAGGCTATTTACGTGCAGTTGGACCCGGAGAAGTGTGTCGTGCTGAAGGTCGCGTAACCATGGCCAACGATCGCTGGGCCTCCGACGTCATCGTCGATCTGCTCCACGCCTACGACCTGCCGTTTGCCGCCATCAACCCCGGGGCGAGCTACCGCGGGCTCCACGACTCGCTGGTCAACTACGGCGGCAACCGTCCGGTCATGATGGTGTGCCAGCACGAGGAGACGGCGGTGCAGATCGCGCACGGCTACGCCAAGGCCAGCGGCAGGCCGATGGTCGCGATCCTGCACAACCTGGTCGGCCTGCTGCACGCCAACCTGGCGATCTACTACGCCTACATCGACCGCGTCCCGGTGTTCATCGTCGGCGCGACCGGGCCGATGGACGAGACCAAGCGGCGTCCCCGCATCGACTGGATCCACACCGCCCAGTCCCAGGGGGCCGCGGTGCGCGAGTACACCAAGTGGGACTACCAGCCGCACACGATCGACGGCGTCCCGGAGGCGTTCTCCCGCGCTTACTCGGTGATGATGACCGAGCCCCGCGGACCGATCTACATGTGCTACGACGCGTGGCTGCAGGAGCAGCCGCTCGATCACGAGGTCGCGATGCCCCCGGCTGACGCCGTCAAGGTTCCCAGCCGCATCGCTCCCGAGCCCGCCGCGCTCGCGCAGGCCGCCGACTTGATTGCCGCCGCGGCCAGGCCGGTGATCCTGGCCGAATACGTCGGGCGCGAGCCCGAGGGCTTTCATGCCCTGGTGACGCTCGCCGAGACGGCCGGCATTCCGGTCTACGACGTCGACAGCCGCCTGAACTTCCCGTCCCGCCACCCGCTCAACATGACCTACGGGAAGGACGTGTTCCGCGACGCGGACCTGGTCCTGTGCCTCGACCTGCGCGACTGGGAGAAGCCGACGACGGAGCTGGTGAGCGTGACCAGGGAAGTGACGTCGATCGTGCCGGCCGGCGCGACGTGGATCGACATCGGGTTTGGCGACCTGGAACTCTCGAGCTGGGCGCTCGACTACCAGCGGCTTCGCCACGCGCACCTGCAGATCCTCGCCGACACGACGGTGGCGATTCCGGCGCTGACCGCGCTGCTCGAGACGCGAATTGCCGGCGACGCGACGATGCCCGGGCGAATCGCCGCGCGAAAGAAGGACGTGGCGGCCAGGAGCCGCGCGCTGCGCGACAAGTGGGAGCGGGCGGCGAAGGAAGACTGGGATGCGAGCCCGATCACGCTGCCGCGCCTGGCCTCGGACGTGTGGGACGCGATCAAGGACGAGGACTGGGTGCTGACCGCGGGGACGCTGGAACAGTGGACGCGGAAGCTGTGGGACTTCGACCAGCCGTATCGCCACCCGGGGCGTTCGCTCGGCACCGCGACCCAGTTCGGCATCTCGCTCGGGGTCGCGCTCGCCCATCGCGACGAGAAGCGTCTCGTCGTCGACATGCAGCCGGACGGCGACCTCATGTTCGACGCGGGCGCGCTCTGGGTCGCGGCCAAGCATCGCATCCCGCTGCTGGTGGTGATGTACAACAACCGGGCGTACTACAACGACTGGGAGCACCAGATCCGGATGGCCAGGCTCAGGGGGACGCCGGTCGAGCGCGCGCACATCGGCATGGATCTCGATGACCCGGCGCCCGATTTTGCCGCGATGGCCAAATCGATGGGCTGGTACGCGGAGGGCCCGATCGAGTCGCCCGCGGACATCGCGCCGGCGCTGAAACGCGCCATCGCCGAGGTCAAGGCCGGCCGGCCGGCATTGCTCGATACCGTCACGCAGAAGCGTTAGCGTTCGCACCCGACACTCGCCCGGCGCGTGGTCAGCTCTTATCAGGCGTCCGGAAGCCGATCCGGTGCTGCCGTCGCGCGGGCGGCGGTGCCATCAACTCACGAATGGCTTCGAACACGATCTGAAACTGCCCGTCGTACTTCCGCTCCAGCGCGGCCAGTCGTGCTGCAAGTCTCTCGTGAGTAATCAGGAGCTCTCGCAGTCGCACAAACGTACGCATGATCGCGATGTTGACGTGAATCGCCCGTGCGCTCCTCAACACGCTCGACAGCATCGCGACGTCTTGTTCGGTGAAGGCGTACGGCAGGTGGCGGCGTCCGCCGGCGGTCTTTGAGGTCACAGATTGTGACCTCAAAACCCGATACTCGTGGGGCGTCAGCCGGAACATGAAGTCCCTGGGAAACCTCCGGGGATTGCGACGTACCGCCTGGACCAGCACTTTCGTCTGGACACGATAGAGTGCGGCAAGATCGGAGTCGAGCATGACTCTGTGTCCGCGGAGCGCGAGAATCGATCGTTCGACCACCGGACCCGTGGGACCCATGGAGACAGGTTGTGCGCGTGCCATGCCAGCAGCGGCTGCGAGTTACGTGCCGCGTGGAAATGCGCCACAATCAACGGCGTGCTCGCATCGATGCGCAAATTGCGCGGACCCCAGGACCCGAAGGCGTGGCAAATATTGCTACGGGGTCAAGCGTCCGTTGTGCTTCCCCTTACTTATAATCACCGTCGATGACCAACGCCGGTGCTGCCAGGGCCATTCGTACGGTTGGGGTGATCGGAGCGGGGCGCATGGGCGCGCCGATCATTGGCCACCTGGCGCGGAAGGGGTTCACCGTGCTCGCCTACGACGTCGATGCAGGCAAGCACGACGTGGTGGTGAAGCTCGGCGCGGGGTGGTCCCCAAGCCTGGCGGCGCTGGCGCGCGGCTCCGACGCGGTCCTGGTCTGCGTCGGCTACGACCGCGAGCTGCGGGACCTGATCTCGGCCGACGGAATCATCAAAGACCTGCCGTCTGGTGCTATCGTCGCGGTGCTCTCCACGGTGCACCCGCGCACGGTGCAGGAGATCGCCGGGCAGGCGGGCGCGGCAGGCGTGCACGTGGTTGACTCGACGGTGTGCCGCGGAGGAAAGGCGGCAGACGAGGGTACGCTGCTCTCGTTCGTGGGCGGGGATGCCGAGGTGGTCGAGCGCTTGAGGCCGGTGCTCGCGTGTTACTCGGCCGATATCGTTCACACCGGCGGCGTCGGCACCGCGCAGGTCGCGAAGGCGGCCAACAACATGGTGATGTGGGCGTGCCTGATCGCCGACCACGAGGCATTGGCACTGGGCACGCGCTTCGGCATCGACGTCGAGTTGCTGCGCGGGGCGCTCCTCAAGAGCAGTGCCGACAACTACGTGCTCCGCAACTGGGGCGTAAACACGATGGCCTGGGCCGACGATGACATGGAAATCGTGCAGCGGATGGCGGAAGACGCCGGCATCGGCCTGCCGCAGGCGGACCTGAATCGCGACCTGTGCCGGACGCTGAAGCCGAAACGGTTTCGACTGGATGAATACGGTGTCTGACGAATCGCACTATCACAGCAAGAAAGACCGCGTGTTCGTGCGCGCGATCCAGGGCCACTACAACCTGAAAGAGGAGCTCGCGCGCCTGCGGTCGATGCCGCGCGTGCGCAAGGGGCGCGAGATCAGGTTCGTGGACGGCCCGCAGACCTTCAGCCGCCACTACGTCGAGCCCAAGGACGGCGTCACGCAGATGTTTCACCTGCACCTCGAGGAATGGGGGCCGGGCGCGAAATCGCAGAAGCACGGCCACGTCAACGAGGCGGCGTTCTACATCCTCGACGGCGAGGGCTACGAGATCCACGACGGCATCCGCTACGACTGGAAGGCGGGGGACGTCTCGATCGTGCACAACAACTGCGTGCACCAGCATTTCAACGGCGACGCGACCAGGCCGGCCCGCGCGCTGGTGATGAAAACGAAGCCGATGTTCCTGTTCATGAACATGCTCTTCCAGAGGATGGTCGAGCCGCGGCCGTCGGAGCCTGCGCCGGGAGCCGAGGGCTACCAGGTACGCGAAGGCGAACAGAACTTCAATCACGAATAGCCTTTTTACTTTCGTGGGGCGAGCCTTGTCAGGCTCGCCGGGCGGACCTAACAAGGTCCGCCCCACAAGAGTAAAGTGGCTGAGGAGTACAGATGGCTTGGAGTGAATCGAAGGCGTGGCGGCGGGGTACCTCGAATCAGAAATTTTACCAGGCGCTGCTCGACGATGCCGAGACGGCGCCGGCGAGGAACGCGAAGCGGAAGAAGGTGATTCCGCCGGAAGACATGCCGTGGGAGATGGCGCGGCAGGGGCTGCTCAAGCACCTGATCAACGAGGCCATGAACACGCGCATGGAGACGGTCGACGCCTACATGCAGATCGTGCCGCCCGGCAGCCGCTCGGGCAGGCACCGCCACCTCGCCGAGGAGTGCCTGTACGTGCTCGAAGGACAGGGCTACGACCTGCACCAGGACTGCGACGTGGAGATCACCGACACCTATCACTGGAAGCCGCAGGACGAGGTCAAGCGCTACGAGTGGGAGGCCGGCGACGTCATCTACATTCCGCCGAACACCATTCACCAGCACTTCAACGCGAGCGCCGACAAGCCGGTGCGCCTGATCTCGGTGATCAACCGGATTTTCAAGGCCTGCGGCCTGAATGACCTGGAGCAGCTCGAGGACGCGCCTGAATACGATCCGGCCGTAGTGCTGAACGTGGAAATCGTCGACGCCTACCTGCGCGGGCGGATCGCCACGACACGCTGAATCGATGAACCCTGAACGTCGCGCCTTCCTGCTCGGTCTGCTCGCGGCGCCGGCGATGGCGCGCGCGCAATCGAGGCCGGCGCAGTCCAGGCCGGTGGAGTCGCCGCACCGCGCGATCTACCAGCTGCAGGGCGCCGAGCGCCAGGCGCGGATCCTCGCCGGCGCCCGCCGCGAGGGAACCGTTGCCATCTACACCTCGCTCAACCTGCAGGACTCGGTGCCCCTGACCACCGTGTTCGAGAAGAAATACGGCGTGAAGACGCAGCTGTGGCGGGCCAGCAGCGAGCGGGTGCTGCAGCGCGCGGTATCCGAGGCGCGGGCCGGCCGCTTCACCGCCGACGTGTTCGAGACCAACGGCCCGGAGCTCGAAGCGATGTACCGCGAGCAGCTGCTCGACCCGTTCCAGAGCCCGAACTTCGGCGACATTCCGCCGGCGGCCTTTCCACCGCACCGGCACTACGTCGCCGACCGCTTCAATTTCTTCACCATCGGCTACAACACCAGGCTGGTGAAGCCGGAGGAAGTGCCCAATTCCTACGCCGACCTGGTCCATCCCCGGTTCGCCGGCAGGATTGGGTTCGAAGCGGGAGACGTCGACTGGTTCGGCGCGATGGTCAAGCACATGGGTGAAGACAAGGGGCTCGAGTTCTTTCGCAGGCTCGCGGCGGCGAAACCGCAGATGCGCAGCGGGCACACGCTGATGGGGCAGCTGGTCGCGTCGGGAGAGGTGCCGCTCGCCGTGAACATCTACAACCACAACGCCGAGCGGCTGCTGGTCAAGGGGGCCCCGATCCGCTGGAAGGCGCTCGCGCCCACCTTCGGGCGTCCCAACTCGCTCGGCCTGGCGCGGCGCGCGCCGCACCCGCACGCCGCGCTGCTGTTCGCTGACTTCCTGCTGTCGCGCGAGGGCCAGACGATTCTCAAGGAGCGCAACCGCGTGCCGTCGAGCCGCGCGGTCAACACGCACCTGAATGCATTTCCGTTCCAGACCATCGACCCGGTGATCACGCTCGACGAAGACCAGAAGTGGTCGACGCTGTGGTCCAGCCTTTTCCTGAAGGGACAGCAGGTCCCCCGGGGCGTTGATTAGCGTATGACGTAGGGCGGGTCCTGTGGACCCGCCGGAGAATTATGGGCAAAGACTCACATTTCACCAGCAAGAAGCCGCGCGTGTTCGTGCGCGCGATCGAGGGGCACTACAACCTGAAGGACGAGCTCGCCCGGCTCCGGTCGATGCCGCGCGTCGTCAAGGGCCGGGAGCTCCGCTTCAACGACGGCCCGCAGGCGTTCAGCAAGCACTTCATCGAGCCGATCGACGGCGTGACGCAGACGCTGCACATCCATCTCGAGGAATACGGCCCCAACGGCCACAACCAGAAGCACGGCCACGTCAACGAGGCGGCCTTCTACATCCTCGACGGCGAAGGCTATGAGATCCACGACGGGATCCGCTACGACTGGAAGGCCGGCGACGCCGTCGTCGTGCACAACAACTGCGTCCACCAGCACTTCAACGCCAGCAGCACCAGGCCGGCGCGCGCGCTGGTGATGAAGACCAAGCCGATGTACCTCTTCATGAACATGCTGTTCCAGAAGACCGTCGAGCCGCGGCCGACCGAGCCCGCCCCAGGCGGCGAGAATTTCCGGGCGCGCAACGACGAAGACAATTTCAACCACGAATAGGCTACCGTTCTCAGTCTGAGTTCTGCGTTCCGGGTTCGCGTGCAGGTTCGAACGTGAACACGAACCGGGAACGCAGAACCGAGAACCGAGAACGACAGATTTCTATGGCAAAAGAAGCACTCGTCTCTGAAGACCTGGCGAAGAAGTTCGCCACCGAGAAGGAGACCCCGTACACGCGTTGGGTACGCGCGGAGGGCCTCGACATCATCAGCTCGTTCTACGTGCCCGACCTCCACACGGTCGAGCTCAAGCCGTGGGCGCGGCGCGGGGGCCGCGGCGTGTTCCTCAACCACGATGCCTCGCGCACCTCGAACGACTGCTACGTGTGCGAGATCGCCCCCGGCACCGAGCTCGCGCCGCAGCGCCAGTTGTTCGAGGAGATGATCTACGTCCTCGACGGGCGCGGGTCGACGGCGGTGTGGAACGACGGCGGGCAGCGCATCACCTTCGAGTGGAAGGCCGGGTCGCTCTTCGCCATCCCGCTGAATACCTGGCACCAGCACTTCAACGGGTCGGGCAAGGACGCCGCGCGGTTTGTCGCGGTGACCAACGCGCCGGTGATCATCAACGCCTTCGGCGACCTCGATTTCGTCTTCGGCACGCGCTACGACTTCAAGGACCGCTTCAACGGCGACCCGGACTATTTTGCCAACAAGGGCGAGCAGCGCGGGCTCCTGCTCGACACCAACTTCGTGGCCGACGCGGTCAACCTGCCGCTGGTGCCGGCCAAGGAGCGGGGCGCGGGCGGCGGGCACATCCGCTTCAGCATGGCCAAGGGCCACATGAACAGCCACATCTCGCAATTTCCGATCGGCACCTACAAGAAGGCGCACGCCCACGGCCCGGGTGCGCATGTCATCATCATGAGCGGCGAGGGGTTCAGCATCATGTGGCCGGAGGGTGCGGAGCCGCAACGCTACGAGTGGAAGGAAGGGTCGATGATCGTGCCGCCCAACCTCTGGTTCCACCAGCACTTCAACACCGGCACGACGCCCGCGCGCTACCTCGCCTTCAAGGCGGAAGGGGTGGCGATCCGGAACGCCCAGGGGGTGCCGAAGGCGTGGATCTCGAAGCGCCTCGGCGGCGATCAGATCGACTACGCCGACGAGTCGCCGCGCGTGCGGCAATGGTTCGCCGACGCGCTCGTCAGGCGCGGCCTCGAATCGCGGATGGATGCGGCGTACGAAACCGAGCTCGAGAACCTTCCCCCACTCGAGCCGCAGGGAGTGTCCTGATGTCTTTCGCCTTGAGGCTTTGGTCTGTGGCCCTGGCGGGCTCTCTGCTGGGCGCCGCTGCGTGCGGGTCCGCGCCCCCTGCTGAACCGGCGGCGACCGCCGCAAGCATCGCGCTCTACGAGGGGGCCGACCGGCTGCAAAAACTGATCGACGGGGCCAAGAAGGAGGGACAGCTCACGGTCTATACCTCCGCGCAGGCCGATGATCTCGGTCCAGTCATCGAGGCGTTCGAGAAGAAATACGGGATCAAGACCGAGCTCTGGCGCGCCGGCTCCGAGGCGGTGCTCAATCGCGCCCTCCAGGAAAGCCGCGCCAATCGCCACACGGTCGACGTCGTCGAGACCAACGGCCCCGAGCTCGAGTCGCTGCATCGCGAGCAGATCCTGCAGCTGGTGAAGAGCCCCTACCACGCGGAGCTGATCGGTCCGGCGATCCGCCCGCACGGCGAATGGGTGGGCACCCGGCTCAATGTCTTCGTCCAGGCCTACAACACCAGGCTGGTGAAGAAGGAAGAGCTGCCCGGGACGTGGGAAGACCTGCTGCATCCGAAGTGGAAAGGCAGGCTGGGTATCGAGCAGGAGGACTCTGACTGGCTCGCCGGTATCCTCGGCGAGATCGGCGAGGAGAGGGGCAAGAAGGTCTTCCGCGCGATCGTCGACGCCAACGGCGTGTCGGCGCGCAAGGGGCACACGCTGCTGACCCAGCTGGTGGTCTCCGGCGAAGTGCCGCTGGCGCTGACCGTCTACAACTACAAGGCGCAGCAGCTCAAGGCCGAAGGCGCGCCGATCGACTGGTTCACCATCGGCAACGCCATCGCCCGCCCGAACGGCGTCGGCGTGGCCCGCAATGCCCCACACCCGCACGCAGCGGTGCTCTTCTACGACTTCGAGCTGAGCGAGGAAGGCCAGCGAATCATCGCCTCGCGCGACTTCGTCCCGACCAGCAGGAAGATCGACACGCCGCTCAACAAGGTGCCGATGACGTTCGTGGATGCGAGGGTGTCGATCGACGAGTATGACAAGTGGAAGTCGCTCTACGAGGAACTGTTTCTCCGGGGACGCTAAGGAATTAACCACGAAGGTCACGAAGAACGGTTATGCAACCACGAAGGTCACGAGGGTCACGAAGTTTTTCAAGAAATAGCTTCGTGTTCTTCGTGGCCTTCGTGGTTCTGACCGGGCCTTTGTTCGCGCAGTCGAGAGCTGCCGCCGCGAAGAAAGAGGGCACCCTCACCCTCTATACCACCATCGCCGAGAAGGACCTCCCCACCCTCGTCAAACCGTTCGAGGCGAAGTACGGCGTCAAGGTGAGCGTGTGGCGCGCGGGCACCGACAAGGTCCTGCAGCGAACCGTCGCCGAGGCCGCCGCGCGGCGTTACGACGTTGACGTGATCCACTTTGGCTCGCCGGAGATGGAAGCGCTCTCGCGCGAGAAGATCCTGCTGCCGGTGACCTCACCCGTGCACAAGGATCTGCAGCCAGGCTCGGTGCCGGCGCACCGTGAGTGGGCAGCCACCCTGCTGTCGGTCTGGGTGCAGGCCTACAACACCAAGCTCCTGAAGAAAGAGGAGCTGCCCAGGAGCTACCGGGACCTTCTCAACCCGAAGTGGAAGGGCAGGCTGGGGATCGAGGCCAAGAACCAGGACTGGTTCGCGTCGGTGGTGGACGTGATGGGCGGGGGAGAGCCGGGCCTGAAGTTCTTCCGCGATCTGGTCGCGACCAACGGCATCTCCGTTCGCCAGGGACACACGCTGCTCAACAACATGGTGGTGTCGGGCGAGGTGCCGCTGGCGCTCACCGTCTACAACTACATGCCGGAACAGGCGAAGAAGAGGGGTGCGCCAATCGACTGGTTTGCGATCGAGCCGGCGATTGCCCGCTCGAACGCGGTCGGCGTCGCCCGCCGCGCGCCTCACCCCAACGCGGCGATGCTGTTCTACGAGTACCTGCTGGGCGAAGCGCAGCAGTCCTTCGTGAGCATGGACTACGTCCCCACCAACACCAGGGTCGCGTCGCCGCTCAAGGGGATCAAGATCCTCCAGACCAACCCGGCACGATCGCTCGACGAAGCGGACAAGTGGACGGCGCTGTTCGACAGTACGGTCGTGAGGAGATCGCGAAGGTAGGAACGTTCAGCGATCACAGGCCACGGAGACACAGAGGCACGGAGACGGATAGGCGACCTGTCAAGGCAGAGGGTCGCATCCGTCGCGTGCGCCGATGAACGACGCGGGAATCCAACCGGCCGCAGGCGTCCGCGCGTGAACCGCGATGACGCCGAACTCGCGCATCGTCCCTGGCTTCACGACCACTGCGACGATGTCGGGACGTCCATCGCGATCCAAGTCCGTCATCGCCCAGGGTGGCCAGTATCCGAGTGCGTTGAGTTCGTCGCTTGTATACCCACCGGCTGGGAGGTCGGCAGATGGATCGAGGACTCTCACGCCAGGCATCGTAGAGAGCGCTCGGTCGAGGAGGGGTGGCAGGGGTGGGAGATCAGCCGCGATCACGCCAAGTATGACGGCGACCAAATACTTCATTCGGTTCCTGCGTCCTGCGGCGGCGGGTGTTCGCGGAGCGAGCCGGTCTCGGTCGCCGGGGAACCGGCGTGACGTCGAAGCCTCGTGCGTGTGCCTCTCGGCGGGCGTGCCGAGCCGGCGAGTCGGAGTCGAATACCCGGCGTCGCAGGATGCGCGAAGAAGGCGGACCTGAAGGTCCGCCTCTACGGGCGCTGACTGCCGACTGCGTTACTGCCTACCGCCCACTGCCTACTTCCAGGCTCTGTTATCGACCGTGTTCTCGAACGTCGCGCCCGGCACGGTCATGTTCCATTTCACCGTCCAGTTGTAGGTGTCGTCGAACCGCTCGCGGGTGTAGGGCTGCGGAGCCGCGTGCAGCAGGCGCCAGGTCTGGAACTCGCTCTCCTTGAGCAGGCCGCCGGTCTCTGCCACCAGATAGTGCACGAACGGCCTCGCGTCCTTTTCCAGCACCTCCACGGCGCGGGCCTGCGCGCGGAACATCGCCGCGAGCGTCGCGCCGTCGAGCTCGTCGCTGGCCGCCTCGCTCCGCGTCGAGTGGGACTCGATCAGGATGCGGAGCCCCTCCTTCTGCGCGATGCTGATCCATGGCTCCATCAGGACGACGGCGTCCACCTCGCGACGGCGCATCGCCTCGAGCCGCTTGAGCATCGACCCGGCGTTGGTCGTCCTGACGTGCTGCGGCTCGAGAAAGCCTTCGACCATCTTGAGCATGGTGAAATGCGAGCCGTTGTTCGGCGTGACCGAGATCAGCTTGTCCTTCAGCATCTCAGGCTCGTAGATCTTCGAGTCCGGCATGACCGCGATGGCAAACTTGGACATCGAGGCGCCCAGCGCCACGATCCTGCGGTGGCGCAGGCCGCTCGAGTCGGCCTCGACCGCGCGCTTCATGATTCCCCACTCGCACATGCGGTACTGGTCGATGCCGCCCTCGTTGTAGGTCGCGTCGAGCGGACGGTCGAAGACGGTGTCGAACTTGACCGTGTGCGAGGTGGTCACCTGCGCCATGCCCGGCGTGGTGACGTACTCGATGTCGAGGCCTTCGTCCTTGAAGAAGCCTTTGTCGCGCGCGACCAGTACCGGCAGGTCGTGCACCGCATTCATGATTGCAACTTTGTGTTTCCGGGCGATGTCCTGGACGCTCATCAGTCTGTTCTCCGTGGAGCCAATAGCGTAGGCGCGGAGGCGGTCGAGATCAAGACGCCCCGCGTCTGCCCAGACCAGCGGCACGGCGCGTGCTTAGTTAGGAAGCGTGGAAATGTTCGCGATCATCGGCCTGTTCGTTCTGACCCTGGCTCTTGCGATGGTCGGGGCGGGCGCCTTCCTGGCCGGCATTCTGCGCCTGCTGCCGCCGGCAGCCGCCGCGGCTCGAGTCCGCAGCTAGGCAGCGAGGCCGAGGCGGCCCGGGGCTAGGAGCGCTCGACCTGTCGCGGGGTCGCCAGCAGGCGTTTGACCGCCGCCAGCAGCTCGTCTGGCAGGCACGGCTTCGGGATGACCTCGTCGAAGCCGGCGTTCATGGCGGCCCTTTTCTCCTCATCAAGTGCCTGCGCCGTGAGCGCCACAATCGGCACTTCGCTGAACGCGGCATCCGCGCGCAACAACTGCATCGCTTCGGTCCCGCTCATCACCGCCATCCGTAAATCCATGAAGATCAACGCCGGACGGTGTTCGCGCGCGACCTCGATGGCCGCCGCGCCGCTGTTGGCAGTCAACACGCGGTAGCCCTTGAAGGTCAGGTACTGCTGATATATATCGAGCGCGTCATCGAAGTCGTCAACGATCAGGATCGAGGGCGTAGGGGATGAAGGGCTGAGCTCTGCCATTGGGGAAGGGATCGTCCTTGGGTTCGGTACGCCATCATTGCACCGAACGCGATCCCTTCAAAGGGGTACTGAAATACACAAATTGCCGTCCCGAATGGGTGATCCCGCTTGCCGTGAGGTGTGCGTTCGCGATACATCTACCCGTTCCGCCCGCGCACGCGCGCGTCGCCACAAACTGACCGTTCTGGAAATTCCTCCGACAACTTCCTTGCCCAAGGGTCCGGAGGGATGGGTTCCACAGGAGCGTTTATGAGAGCGCAAGCCGCCGCCACGACCACCGCACCACCCCCCTCCGACACTCTTGATCCAAAGAAACTGCTCAAGGTGTTGTCCGACTACAAGCGCGGCGACTTCTCAGTACGGCTCCCGGTAGACCAGGTCGGGACCGCGGGAAAGATCTACGACACGCTCAACGACGTGATCGAGATGAACGAGCGCATGGCGAAGGAATTCGCGCGCATCAGCAACGTCGTCGGCAAGGGCGGCAACATCAAGCAGCGCGCCTCGCTGCCGTCGGCCACCGGCGACTGGCAGGAGTGCGTCGAATCGGTCAACGTGCTGGTCACCGACCTGGTGCAGCCGACCACCGAAGTGGCGCGCGTCATCGGCGCGGTCGCCAAGGGCGACCTGTCGCAGACCATGGCGCTCGAGATCGACGACCGGCCGCTCACCGGCGAGTTCCTGCGAACGGCCAAGGTGGTCAACACCATGGTTGACCAGCTGAGCACGTTCGCCTCGGAAGTCACGCGTGTCGCCCGTGAAGTCGGCACCGAAGGCAAGCTGGGCGGCCAGGCGCAGGTCAAGGGCGTCGCCGGCACCTGGAAGGATCTCACCGACAACGTCAACTCGATGGCCAACAACCTGACCAGCCAGGTGCGCAACATCGCCGCGGTCACCACGGCCGTGGCCAAGGGCGACCTCTCCAAGAAGATCACCGTCGACGTGCGCGGCGAGATCCTCGAGCTCAAGAACACCATCAACACGATGGTGGACCAGCTCGGATCGTTCGCCTCCGAAGTGACGCGCGTCGCCAAGGAAGTCGGCACGGAAGGCAAGCTCGGCGGCCAGGCGGACGTCAAGGGCGTGGTCGGCACCTGGAAAGACCTGACCGACAACGTCAACGCGATGGCCGGCAACCTGACCGTGCAGCTGCGCGACGTCTCGAAGGTGGCCACCGCGATCGCCGGGGGCGACCTGACCAGGAAGATCACCGTCGAAGCCCGCGGCGAAATTCTCCAGATCAAGGAGGTGATCAACGAGATGGTTGACCAGCTCGGGTCGTTCGCCTCGGAGGTCACGCGCGTCGCCAAGGAGGTCGGCACCGAAGGCAAGCTGGGTGGCCAGGCGGATGTCCAGGGCGTCGCCGGCACCTGGAAGGATCTGACCGACAACGTCAACTCGATGGCCAACAACCTGACCAGCCAGGTGCGCAACATCGCCGATGTGACGACGGCGGTCGCCAAGGGAGACCTGTCCAAGAAGATCACCGTGGACGTGCGCGGCGAGATCCTCGAGCTGAAGGTCACGATCAACACGATGGTCGACCAGCTCAGCTCGTTCGCCTCGGAAGTGACCCGGGTGGCGAAGGAGGTGGGCACGGAAGGCCGGCTCGGCGGCCAGGCGGAAGTGCGCGACGTCGCCGGCACCTGGAAGGACCTGACGGAGAACGTCAACACCCTCGCCGGCAACCTGACCGTTCAGCTCCGTGACGTGTCGAAGGTCGCCACCGCGATCGCCCAGGGCGACCTGACGCAGAAGATTACGGTCGAAGCACGCGGCGAGATCCTCCAGGTCAAGGAGGTGTTCAACACCATGCTCGACCAGCTCAACGCGTTCGCCTCGGAAGTGACGCGCGTGTCGCGCGAGGTGGGCACGGAAGGCAAGCTCGGCGGGCAGGCCGACGTGCGCGGCGTGGCCGGCACCTGGAAGGACCTCACCGACAGCGTCAACTTCATGGCCGGCAACCTGACCGACCAGGTCCGCAACATCGCGTATGTCACGACCGCCGTCGCCAACGGCGACCTGTCGAAAAAGATCACCGTGGACGTGCGCGGCGAGATCCTCGAGCTCAAGGACACCATCAACACGATGGTCGATCAGCTCGGGTCGTTCGCGTCGGAAGTCACGCGCGTGGCGCGCGAGGTCGGCACCGAAGGCAAGCTCGGCGGCCAGGCGGAGGTCAAGGACGTCGCCGGGACGTGGAAGGATCTCACCGACAACGTCAACTTCATGGCGAGCAATCTGACGAGCCAGGTGCGCAACATCGCCGACGTGACGACCGCGGTAGCCAACGGGGATCTGTCACGGAAGATCACCGTCGACGTGCGCGGCGAGATCCTCGAGCTCAAGAACACCATCAACACGATGGTCGATCAGCTCAGCTCGTTCGCGTCGGAAGTGACCCGCGTCGCCAAGGAGGTCGGCACCGAAGGGAAGCTGGGCGGGCAGGCCGAGGTCAGGGGGGTCGCCGGCACCTGGAAGGATCTGACCGACAACGTCAACGCCATGGCCGGCAACCTGACGGTGCAGTTGCGCGACGTCTCCAAGGTCGCCATCTCGATTGCCGGCGGGGATCTGACACAGAAGATCACCGTGGACGCCCGCGGCGAGATTCTCCAGATCAAGGACGTGTACAACAAGATGGTCGATCAGCTCAGCTCGTTCGCCTCCGAAGTCAGCCGCGTCGCGAAGGAAGTCGGGACCGAGGGCGCGCTCGGCGGGCAGGCCGACGTCCGGGGCGTCGCCGGCACCTGGAAGGACCTGACCGACAACGTCAACGCGATGGCCGGCAACCTCACCAGCCAGGTGCGCAACATCGCGGAGGTGACGACCGCGGTCGCCAACGGCGACCTGTCGAAGAAGATCACCGTCCCGGTGCGCGGCGAGATCCTGGAATTGAAGAACACCATCAACACGATGGTCGATCAGCTCGGCTCGTTCGCCTCCGAAGTGACGCGCGTGGCGCGCGAGGTCGGTACCGAAGGGAAACTGGGCGGCCAGGCGGAGGTCAAGGGGGTCGCCGGCACCTGGAAAGACCTCACCGACAACGTCAACTTCATGGCCAGCAACCTGACTAACCAGGTGCGCAACATCGCCGACGTGACCACCGCGGTCGCCTCCGGTGACCTGTCGAAGAAGATCACGGTTGACGTGCGCGGCGAGATTCTCGAGCTGAAGAACACCATCAACACGATGGTCGACCAGCTCGGCTCGTTCGCGGCCGAAGTGACCCGCGTGGCGCGCGAGGTCGGCACCGAAGGCAAGCTGGGAGGCCAGGCGATGGTCCGTGGCGTTGGCGGCACCTGGAAGGACCTCACCGACAACGTCAACTTCATGGCCAACAACCTGACCAACCAGGTGCGCAACATCGCCACCGTCACCACCGCCGTCGCCAACGGCGACCTCTCGAAAAAGATCACCGTGGACGTCCAGGGGGAGATTCTCGAGCTGAAGAACACGGTCAACACGATGGTCGATCAGCTCAGCACGTTCGCGTCGGAAGTCACCCGCGTGGCGCGCGAGGTCGGCACCGAAGGCAAGCTGGGCGGCCAGGCGGAGGTGAAGGGCGTCGCCGGGACCTGGAAGGACCTGACCGACAACGTCAACTTCATGGCCGACAACCTCACCAACCAGGTGCGCGGCATCGCCCGCGTCGTGACCGAGGTCGCCAACGGTAACCTCAAACGGAAGCTGGTGCTCGAAGCCAAGGGCGAGATCGAGCAGCTCGCCGACACCATCAACGGGATGATCGACACGCTGGCTACCTTCGCGGATCAGGTCACCTCGGTGGCGCGCGAAGTCGGTATCGAAGGCAAGCTGGGCGGCCAGGCGAGCGTCCCCGGCGCGGCCGGCACCTGGCGCGACCTCACCGACAACGTCAACCGGCTGGCGGCCAACCTCACCACCCAGGTGCGCGCCATCGCCGACGTCGCCACCGCCGTGACCAAGGGCGACCTGTCGCAGGCGGTCGCGGTCGATGCGGCCGGCGAGGTGGCGTCGCTCAAGGACAACATCAACGAGATGATCCGCAACCTCAAGGACACGACGCAGAAGAACACGGAGCAGGACTGGCTCAAGACCAACCTCGCGAAGTTCACGCGTCTGCTGCAGGGGCAGCGCGACCTGCAGACGGTGTCGCGCACGATCATGTCGGAGCTGGCGCCGCTGGTCTCGATGCAGCACGGCGTCTTCTACCTGAACGAGTCCACCAACGGCGAGCCGGACCTGGCGCTGCTCGCCAGCTACGCCTACACCGAGCGCAAGAACCTGGCGAACCGCTTCCACTCCGGCCAGGGGCTGGTGGGGCAGTGCGCGCTCGAGAAGCAGGCCATCGTGCTCACGCAGGTCCCCGACGACTACGTGCAGATCAGCTCCGGGCTGGGCGAGGCGACGCCGATGAACATCGTCGTCCTCCCGGTCCTGTTCGAAGGCGAGGTCAGGGCGGTGATCGAGCTGGCCTCGTTCTACCGGTTCAGCGAGACCCACCTGACGTTCCTCGACCAGCTCACCGAGAGCATCGGCATCGTGCTCAACACCATCGTCGCGACCATGCGCACCGAGGATCTGCTGAAGCAGTCGCAGTCGCTCGCCGGCGAGCTGCAGACGCGGCAGCGCGAGCTGACCGACACGAATACGCGGCTGGAAACCCAGGCGCATACGCTGCAGATGTCGGAGGAGCGCCTCAAGCAGCAGCAGGAAGAGCTGCAGCAGACCAACGAGGAGCTGGAAGAGAAGGCGGAGCTGCTGGCCAAGCAGAACCGCGAGGTGGAGAACAAGAACCAGGAAATCGACCTCGCCCGCGCGTCGCTCGAAGAGAAGGCGGAGCAGCTCACGCTCACGTCGAAGTACAAGTCGGAGTTCCTGGCGAACATGTCGCACGAGCTCCGGACGCCGCTCAACAGCCTGCTGATTCTCTCGAAGCTGCTGTCGCAGAACCCCGACAACAACCTGACCGACAAGCAGGTCGAGTTCGCGAAGACGATCTTCTCGTCCGGCTCGGACCTGCTCGAGCTGATCAACGAGATTCTCGACCTCTCGAAGATCGAGTCGGGCACCATGGACGTGGACATCAGGGCGGTCCAGTTCAACGACCTGCAGGACTACGTGCAGCGCTCGTTCAAGCAGCTCGCGCTCGACAAGAGTCTCGGCTTCGAGGTGCACCTCGGCGACGGGCTGCCGGCGGCGATCGACACCGATCCCAAGCGGCTGCAGCAGGTGCTGAAGAACCTCATCTCGAACGCGCTGAAGTTCACCGAGCAGGGCAAGGTCGACCTCACCATGGACCTCGCGACCGGGGGGTGGAGCGCGGATCACGCCACCTTGAACCGCGCGGAGCGGGTGATCGCGTTCCGCGTGTCCGATACCGGCATCGGCATCCCGGCCGACAAGCACAAGATCATCTTCGAAGCGTTCCAGCAGGCCGACGGCACCACCAGCCGGAAGTACGGCGGCACCGGCCTGGGCCTGTCGATCAGCCGGGAAATCGCCCGCCTGCTCGGCGGCGAGATCAAGCTCTCGAGCGAGGTCGGACTCGGCAGCTCGTTCGTGCTCTACCTGCCGGAGACCTTCGATCGCGATGCGGCCGAGGACAGGCGCGAGGAGCTGAGCCGCCCGCGGCCGGCGCGTCCCCATCGCGCGCCTTCGCCGCTACCTGAGGTCGAGGCGCTCGATCTCGGCGTCATGGAGAGCGCCATCCCTGACGACCGCGACAACATCACGGCCGGCGACCGGGTGCTGCTGATCGTCGAGAACGACCTCTCCTTCGCGCCGATCCTGCTCGACGCGGCGCGTGAGAAGGGCTTCAAGGGCGTGGTCGCCGTGCGCGGAGACATCGGCCTGGCGATGGCCAGGCAGATGAAGCCGGATGCGATCACCCTCGACATCGACCTGCCGGCGCTCGACGGCTGGACGGTGCTCGACCGGCTGAAGCACGACCCAGCCACGCGGCACATCCCGGTGCACATCATCTCGGTCACCGACGAAGTGCTGCGCGGGCTGAAGCTCGGGGCGATCGCGCACCTCGGCAAGCCGGTCACGACGGAGGCGCTGAACGCCGCGCTCGGCACGATCGGCGGGTTCATCGACCGGAAGGTGAAGAACCTGCTGGTGGTCGAGGACAACGACGTCGAGCGCAACAGCATCGTCGAGCTGATCGGCAACGGCGACGTCCACACCACAGCGGTTGCGACCGGCGCTGAGGCGCTCGAGGCGCTCGAGCAGACGCCGTTCGACTGCATCGTGCTCGACCTCGGTCTGAGCGACATGACCGGCTTCGAGCTGCTCGACAAGGTGCGCGCCAGCGCGACGCTGTCGCAGATTCCGGTGATCGTCTACACCGGGAAGGAGCTGACCAAGAAGCAGGAGACCGAGCTGCGGCGCGTCGCCGAGACGATCATCATCAAGGACGTCAAGTCGCTCGACCGGCTGCTGGACGAGACGGCGCTGTTCCTCCACCGGGTCGAGAGCAACCTGCCGGAGCCCAAGCGCAAGCTGCTGGAGCGCCTGCACAACACCGACCCCGCGCTGGCGGGCAAGAAGGTGCTGGTGGTGGACGATGACATCAGGAACATCTTCGCGCTGACCAGCATCCTCGAGCAGTACGACATGGAAGTGCTCTACGCCGAGAACGGCAAGGACGGCATCGAGATGCTGAAGAACACCACCGGCATCGACGCCGTGCTGATGGACGTGATGATGCCCGAGATGGACGGCTACGAGGCGATGCGGGCGATCAGGAAGATGCGCAAGTTCAAGACGCTGCCGATTATTTCCCTCACCGCCAAGGCGATGAAGGGCGACCGGGAGAAGTGCATCGAGGCCGGCGCCTCCGACTACATCACCAAGCCGGTGGATACCGACCAGCTGATTTCGCTGCTGCGCGTCTGGTTGTATAGATAAGGAATGCAGGAGGATGAGCGGGACACCCTCGAGGACCTCGAGATCGACCTGCTGCTGGAGGCGATGCACCGGCAGTACGGGTTCGATTTCCGTGGCTACGCGCGGTCGTCGCTGCGGCGGCGCGTGCGGGCGGCGGTGGCGGCCGAGAAGGTGACGACTGTCTCCGGCCTGTTGGAGAAGGTGTTTCACGACTCCGGCACCCTCGAGCGCGTGCTGCTGGGGCTGTCGGTGCACGTCAGCGCGATGTTCCGCGACCCGCGGTTCTTCCTGGCGTTCCGGCGTCACGCGGTCCCGCTGCTGCGGACCTACCCGTTCGTCCGCATCTGGCAGGCGGGCTGTTCGACCGGCGAGGAGGTCTACTCGCTGGCGATCCTGCTCCAGGAGGAGGGGCTCTACGACCGCTGCCGCATCTACGCCACCGACATGAACGAGATCGTCCTCCGCAAGGCGCGGGAGGGGATCTTTCCGCTCGACGTGATGCAGAAGTACACCGCCAACTATCTCGCCTCCGGCGGGACGGCGGCGTTTTCCGGCTACTACACCGCCGCCTACGACCACGTCATCATGCGGCCGTCGCTGCGCGACCAGGTGGTGTTCTCGCAGCACAACCTGGTGTCGGACGGCGTCTTCAACGAGTTCAACGTCATCCTGTGCCGGAACGTGATGATCTATTTCAACCGGCCCCTCCAGGAGCGCGTCCACGACCTGTTCTCGCGCAGCTTCGCCAAGTTCGGGATCCTCGGGATCGGCTCGCACGAGTCGCTGCGGTTTCTCGCCAAGGAAACTGAGTACGAGGCGCTGGAGCCCGGCGAGAAGCTGTTCAGGCGGGCGCACTGATGGCCTACCAACTGGTGGTGATCGGATCGTCGCTCGGCGGGCTCGAGGCCGTCTCCAGGGTGCTCGCCGCGCTGCCGGCGGGTTTTTCCCTGCCGATTGCCATCGCCCAGCACCGCGGCGCGCCGCCGGCCGACACCGACGTCACGCCGATCTGGCGGCGGCATACGTTGCTGCCGCTGTGCGAGGCGGACGACAAATCGCCGATCGTCGCGGGTCACATCTACGTCGCGCCGGCGGACTACCACCTGCTGGTCGAGTCACGAGGCCTGCTGGCGCTGTCCACCGAGGGGCCGGTCCAGTGGGCCCGGCCGTCGATTGACGTCCTGTTCGAGTCGGCGGCCGAGGCGTACGGAGACGGGGTGATCGGCGTCATCCTGACCGGCGCGAGCGCGGACGGCAGCCAGGGGCTGCGCGCCATCCGCGCGCGCGGCGGCTGCGCCCTGGTCCAGGAGCCGTTGACGGCGGAATGCGACGTGATGCCGAGGGCGGCGCTCACGGCGACGGCCGTCAACCACGTGCTGGGACTCGACGAGCTCGGGCGGGTCCTCGGGGCGCTCGCCGGGCCCGCGGCGGTGCAGCGATGAGCCCGGTCAGCATCCTGCTGGTCGACGACCATCCGGAGAACCTGCTGGCCCTCGAAGCCATCCTCGACACCACTGGTCACAGGCTGGTACGGGCCGGTTCCGGCGCCGAGGCCCTCAAGGCGGTCCTCCGGGAGGAGTTCGCGCTCATCCTGATGGACGTGGCGATGCCGGACCTCGACGGCTACGAGACCGTGGAGCTGATTCGCCGGCGCGAGCGCTCACGCCACACCCCGGTCATCTTCCTGACCGCCAACTTCAAGAGCGACACCCACGTGTTCCGCGGCTATTCGGTGGGCGCGGTCGACTACCTGTTCAAGCCATTCGTCCCGGACGTCCTGCTGTCGAAGGTGGCCGTCTTCGTCGAGCTGTACTCGAAACGCCAGGCCATCAAGGAGTCCGCCGACGCCCTCAAGCGGGCCTATGCGGAGATGGAAGATCGGATCGAGGCGCGCACCAGCGAGCTGGCCGAGAGCAACCGTTCGCTCACGCTGGAGATCGCCGAGCGGCAGCGGGTGGAGCTGGAACGGGTGGAGCTGCTCCAGCGCGAGCAGCACGCGCGGCTCGAGGCGCAGGCGAGCAACCGGATGAAGGACGAGTTCCTCGCCACGCTCTCGCACGAGCTGCGCACCCCGTTGAACGCCATCCTCGGCTGGGCGCACATCCTCGAAGTCGGCAAGCGGGACGCGGCGTCGGTCGAGCGGGCGACGCGGGTGATCAAGAACAACGCCCAGGCGCAGGCGCAGCTGGTCGCCGACATCCTCGACGTGTCGCGCATCATCGGCGGCAAGCTCAACCTCCACCTCGGCCTGGTCAGCATCCGCTCGGTGATTGAATCCGCGCTCGAAGCCGTGCAGCCCGCCGCCGACGCGAAAGGCATCGCCATCGAAACGGTGTTCAGCGAAGCCGCCCCGATTATCGCCGACCGCGATCGCCTGCAGCAGGTGATGTGGAACCTCTGCTCCAATGCCATCAAGTTCACGCCCAAGGACGGCAACGTCCGGGTCGAGATGCACGCCGACCCGCGCGACATCGTCGTGACCGTCGCGGACTCAGGGCAGGGCATAGACCCGGCGTTCCTGCCGCACGTGTTCGAGCGCTTCACACAGGCCGACAGCTCGTTCGCCCGCCTTCACGGCGGACTCGGCCTCGGGATGGCGATCGTTCGCCACCTGGTGGAGCTGCACGGGGGCACCGTGAGCGTCGCCAGCGCCGGCAAGAACCAGGGGGCGACGTTCACCGTGTCGATTCCCATGGGCGTCAAGCCGCAGGACGGCCCGGAACTGATCATCGAACGCCGCGGCGACACGCGCGAGACGGGATGGGACTCGATCCCGGTGCTCCAGAACGTGTCGATCGTGCTGGTCGATGACGAGGCCGATACCCGCGAGGTGATGGAGCTGATGCTGCGCTCGCGCGGCGCCAACGTCGTGTCGTGCGCGTCGGCCAACGCCGCGCTCGAGGAGATCTCCGCCCGCCCGCCCGACGTGTTGATCAGCGACATCGCGATGCCGGGCAAAGATGGACTGGAGCTTATCCGGCAGCTTCGACGGCTCAGTTCCAAGCAGGGCTGCGACGTGCCCGCGATCGCGCTGACGGCCTATGCGGGACCCCACGACGCCGAGATGACCGAGTCCGCCGGGTATCAGCGGCACCTGACCAAGCCGGTGCAGCCGGCAGAGTTGATCATGGCGATCGCCCAGCTCGCCGGGGTGAACCGCATCACCAAGATCAACGCCTAGCGTCGGCTACATCTCCACCTGCACGCCGAGCTCGACCACCCGCTCCGGGGGGAGGCGGAAGAACGCCGTGGCGCGGACCGCGTTGCGGGCCATCAGCACGAAGAGCTTCTCGCGCCAGACGGCCATGCCCTGGCTGCGGGTGACGATAATCGTCTCCCGCCCGAGGAAGTAGACGAGATCCTCGTCCCGCATCTCCAGCCCCTGCGCCCGCGCCTGCGCGAGCGCTTCGGGGACGTTCGGATCCTCCATGAAGCCGTACTGGACCCGCACGTTGAACACGCCGTCGCCAAGCCGCTCGACGGTCACCCGACGGTCGGGCGCGATGTGGGGCGTCTGGGCGGTGCTGACGGTCAGCACGATGACGTGCTCGTGCAGGATCTTGTTGTAGCGCAGGTTATGAGCCAGCGCCGGCGGCGCGCCAGACGGTTGCGCCGTCATGAACACGGCCGTGCCAGGCACGCGGTGCGGCGGCGTCGCCGCGACAGCGGTCAGGAACTCCGCCAGCGGCAAGGCCCGCGACATCAGCCGCTTCGCCACCAGCCGGCGGCCGGTCTTCCACGTCGTCATCAGCGTGAAGAGGAATGCCGCGATCGCCAGTGGCAGCCACCCGCCCTGAAAGATCTTCAACAGGTTGGCGCCGAAGAAGGCGAGGTCGATCGCCAGGAACACGGCGGTGACCGACAGCGCCACCGGGCGCGGCCAGTGCCACCGCTCGGTCATCACGGTGTAGAGCAGCAGCACGGTGATCACCATGGTCATGGTCACCGCGATGCCGTAGGCCGCGGCGACGGCGCTCGACGATCCGAAACCGACGACGATGCAGATCGTCGCCACCATCAGGGCCCAGTTCACCTGCGGCACGTAGATCTGGCCCATCTCGCGCGCCGAGGTGTGTTCGACGTCCAGCCGCGGCGCGTAGCCGAGCTGGATGGCTTGCCGGGTAAGCGAGAACGAGCCGGAGATCAGTGCCTGCGACGCGATCACCGCAGCGGCCGTTGCAATCATGACCAGCGGGATCAGGGCCCATGACGGGGCCATCAGAAAGAACGGCTGCCGGGCCGCATCCGGGTTCAGCAGGATCAGCGCGCCCTGACCCAGGTAGTTCAGCAAGAGCGCGGGAAGCACCAGCGCGAACCACGCCAGCCTGATTGGCCGCCTGCCGAAGTGGCCCATGTCGGCGTAGAGGGCTTCGCCCCCGGTGACGACGAGGAAGACCGCGCCAAGCACCGCGAACCCGGCAAACCCGTTCTCGCCAAAGAACCAGATCGCATGGCGGGGATCGACCGCGCCGACAACGGCTGGCAGGCGAACGATCCAGACAACGCCGAGCGCCGCGATGGTGAGAAACCAGACGATCACGATCGGTCCGAACAGGCCGCCGACCAGGTGCGTGCCGTATTTCTGGATGACGAACAGCGCGATCAGGATCACGACGGTGATCGGGACGACGAACGGACTGAAGAGCGGCGTCACGACCTCGAGGCCTTCCACCGCGCCAAGGACCGAGATCGCCGGGGTGATCATGCCGTCACCGTACAAGAGCGCGGTGCCGAAGATCCCCAGCGCCACCAGAATCGGGCGGCCGACGGCGACCCGCTCGTTCCCCTGGTGCCTCCCCGGCCGGCTGGGAAGCAGCGCGGTCAGCGCGAGGATGCCGCCTTCGCCTTGGTTGTCCGCGCGCAGGACGATTGCCACGTACTTGAGGGACACCACCAGCACCAGCGAGTAGATGATCAGCGACAGTACGCCCAGGACGTTCTCGTGCGTCGGCGCCACCGAGTGGGGGCCATAGAAACACTCGCGCAGGGCATACAGCGGGCTGGTGCCGATATCGCCGTACACGACACCGAGTGCGGTGAGCGTCAGGGGTAGCAGGCGGGTGCGCGTGTCGAGTGCGGCGTCGGGGGCTCCAACCACGGATTCCAGAATTATGCCGGCCGCAGACGGGCCTGGTTCGCTCGACCGGGCCGTACTTATGACCTTTTTACGACTTTCTCAGGTCCCGGCGGGCGCGTCGGCTGGATGGCACAATGAGATGGCTTGACGACCGCGGCGCTCGCTTTCCTGCTGGTGGTGCTGGCCATCGCCACGTTCGGCCGGTTGTGGACCGCCGTCGTGGTCGCGATCGGCGCCGCAATGGCGTTGAACTTCTTCTTCATCCCGCCGGTCGGCACCTTCGCGATCGCCGGCCCGCACAACTGGGGGTCGCTGTTCGCGTTCCTGGTTGTCGCGGTCATTGCGAGCCATCTGTCCGCCACCGCGCAAGCCCGCGCGCGGGACGCGATCGCGCAGCGCAACGAAGTGGCGCGGCTCCTCGCGGAACGGGATGCGGCCGAGCTCGAAAGACAGAAAGCCGAACTCGCCGCCACGCTGCTGGCGTCACTCAGCCACGATCTCAGGACGCCTCTCACGGCGATTCGCGTGGCCCTGGAGAATCTCCACGAGCCGATGACGCCGGAGGATCGCAGTGACCAGGCGCGCCTCGCGATCTCCGAGGTCGACCGGCTGACGGATTTCTTCCAGGACATCCTGGACATGGCGCGCATCGACGCGGGCGCCACACCGCTGGATCCGCAATGGGTCAGCCCGGCCGACGTGGTCGATGCGGCGAATGTCCATGTGCGCCACACGCTTGGCGGCAGACGCGTTCTCGTTGACGCCGACTCGGACACCGCCGTTGACGTCGACCCCAGGCTGGCCTCGGTAGCGCTTTCGCACCTGCTCGAAAACGCGGCGAAGTACTCGCCCGCGGACCGCGACATCACGGTCGTCGCCCGCGGAACTGGCGAAGGGCTTCAGATGTCGGTGACCGACGGCGGTCCTGGCGTGGATCCGTCTGAATTCGATCACCTGTTCGAGCGCTTTTATCGCGGAGGGAAGGCGAAGGACGCGACGCCGGGCACCGGCATGGGGCTGGCGATCGCGCGAGGGCTCGTCGCAGCGGCCGGCGGCCGGGTCTGGGCCGAGAATATGCCAGGCGGCGGCGCCAGGTTCTCGATCGTGGTCCCCGGCACGGTGCGGAAAGTTCCCCTGGCAGAACAACCATGACGATGCGCGTCCTCATCGTCGATGACGAGGCCACCATCCTGGGAACCGTGTCTCAGTTGCTGCGATCCCATGGCTACGACGTCATCACCGCGGTGAGCGGCCGCGGCGCACTTGATGCCGTTGAACGCCAGAGCCCCAACCTGATCGTGCTGGACCTCGGCCTGCCCGATCTCGCCGGCGTCGAGGTATGCCGCAAGGTGCGTGAATCCCGGAGTACGCCGATCGTCGTGCTGTCGGCGCGCGGCGAGGAAGGGGACAAAGTGCGGGCGCTGGACGCGGGCGCCGACGACTACGTGACCAAGCCTTTCGGAGCCCAGGAACTGCTGGCACGCATCCGCGCCGCGTTGCGGCGGGCCGACAATCCGCCTCCGGCGACGGAGCCGATTGTCCGGGGCACCCTGGTCATCGATCGCAAAAGGTTTCGCGTGTCGAGGGACGGCGACGAGCTGCGACTGACGCCGAAGGAGTTCGAACTGCTGACGTTGCTGGCGCAATCTTCGGGTCGCGTGCTGACACATCGAACGATCCTGAACGCGATATGGGGTCCTCACTTCGTTACCCAGCCGGAGCATCTCCGGGTGCTGGTGGGCTCGCTGCGCAAAAAACTCGAGCTCAATCCGTCCGACCCCCAATACATCCTCACCGAGCCGTGGGTCGGATACCGTTTCGCAGACTTGTAGGTGCACGAGGGTCGCGGCGAAATGTGCTGACAGGCCGGCGGCCATCTGCGGTATGGTTCCACCCGGCAAGGCCCTCGGCAGGTGAATGGAGGCTGGAATGCGCAGGACAGGTCTCGTGTTGCTCGCGATCGTGATGCTCGTGCCGCTCACGGCAACCCGCACCGCTGGCCAGGGGACGACGCAGCAGAATCTGGACATCTACTTCATCGACACCGAAGGCGGGCAGGCCACGTTGTTCGTGTCACCGTCCGGCGAGTCGCTGCTCTGGGACACGGGCACCAGCGACGCCAACAAGGTGCAGGCCGAGAACATCATGAAGGCGATCAAGGAGGCCGGCCTCCAGCAGCTCGACTACGTCGTCATCAGCCACTATCACGGCGACCACGTCGGCAATGCGACCGAGCTCGCCGGCCGCCTGCCGATCCGCACCTGGTACGACCACGGCGCCTACACCACCGAGAACCAGCCGAACCGCTCCACCGGCTTTCTCAGCTGGCTGCCGATGCGCTCGCGGGTCAAGGTGATCGTGCCGAAGCCTGGCGACAGGATTCCGATCGCCGGCCTCGACGTGATGTTCGTATCGGGCTCGGGCAACCTGCTCACCAGCGCCGTGCCTGGTGCACCTGGCGCGGGCGCGGCAAACCCGTTCTGCAAGGAGTTCACGGCGAAGGTGCAGGACCCCACCCCCGAGAACCGCGAGTCGCTTGGCAGCGTCGTCAAGTTTGGCAACTTCCGGCTGCTCAATCTGGCCGACCTGACGTGGAACCAGGAGCACGAGCTGGTGTGTCCCAATAACCTGCTCGGCACCTTCGACGTGTACCACACCACAAGGCACGGCGGCGGGTTCGCCGGCGCGCCCTCGCTCGTGCATGCCACGCGCGCGCGCGTCGCGGTGATGAACAACGGGCCGCGCAAGGGCGGTGAAGTGGGGACGTGGGACATCATCCACGGCCTGCCCAACGTCGATCTCTGGCAGCTCCACTACTCGGTGCTGGTGGACAAGGATCACAACCCGCCCGAGAACATGGTCGCCAACATGGACGAGGTGAATCACAACTTCGCGTTGAAGATGTCGGTCCGCCCCGACGGCGGCTTCACCATGACCAACGGGCGGACCGGGTTCTCGAAGGACTACCCGGCAGTGAGGGGCGCGACGACGTCGAGCCGGTAGTACGTACTCCACGGTCCGGCTGAAGCCGGACACTACGTGCTGATGAACTGCGCGCTACGGCTCAGGAGGCAGGTTGGCCCAGGGGTCGCAGTCGGTCGAGACGATCGTCAGCTCGGGCATCTTGGCGAGGTCGATTTCCTCGTGGGGGGTCGGCGCACCCGAGCCATCCAGGACGATGCGGACGACCGGAGCGGTGACCGCGTTCTCGAGCACCTCCTTGACGATGGCGCACCTGCCGTCCGAGAGCACCACCGCGGTGCCCGGGGGGTAGGGCGCGACCGAGGTGCGGAAGACTTCCACCACCTCGGGGTCGAAGTCTTTGCCGCTGCGCTCGACGATGAACTGCCAGGCCTTGTGCATCGGCCACGCCTTCCGGTAATGGCGGTCCGATGAGAGGGCGTCGAACACGTCGGCCACCGCCGCGATCCGGGCGAACTGGTGGATCGCCTGACCCTTCAGGCCGGCGGGGTATCCGCCGCCTTCCCATTTCTCGTGGTGCGACCGCACCACCGTGCGGGTCAGCCCGCTGATCGTCGCCTGCTGCAGAATGCGGACCCCTTCGATGGGGTGCGTCTTCATCGCCACCCATTCGTCATCGGTCAGCGGCCCGGGCTTCTGGAGGATCTGCGGGGGCACGGTCAGCTTGCCGATGTCGTGCACCAGCAGCCCGATGCCCAGGGTCGGAAGGCGGTCTTCGACGCTGTCGGTGCGGCGCTTTTCGAGCGCGTCCACCCAGCCGTACCGCCGCATCACCCGCAGTCCCAGGGAGAGGCCGAGCGTGGTGACGGCCAGCGAGTGCTTCAGGGTGTACCCATCGGCGTTGGCGAGATCGTTGAGCGCGAGCGCGGCGTGGACGTTCGCCTCTACCTCTGACACGATCAGGTCCACGACCTTGGCGAGGTCGATGACCGCCTTGTCGGGCAGCGCATGGCCGGTGGAGAGGGCGTGCGTGGCGTCGCGGAACGCGTCCCGAATGGCGGTCGACGCCTGGCGCTTGGTGTCGTCGGTCAGGATCTCCAGCGGCTCGATGCCCGCCGACAGCCCGTCGTCCACCCACACCGCGATGATCCCGGCGCGTTCGAGCGACTGGCGGTAGCTGTCGGAGATGCGGACGCCGGCGCGCAGCAGGGCCGGTGCGTCGGGAGAGTGGTAGACATCCCGGCCGATCCGGTCGCCAGCCCTGAGCTTTTCTGTAAGGACGCGTCTCAAAGACTAGAGATTATAGTCGCTGGCCGCGACCACCAGCAGCACTTCCGCCCCGTGCTCGGTGGCCACACTGCCGTGGTGGCTCCCGGTGGACGCATGGTGGAAGTCGCCGGCGGTGAGGCGTTCTCCCGTGATGGTGACGTCACCCGAGATGACGTAGCACTCCTCGGCGCCCGAATGATGATGCGCCGGGTAGACCGAGCCGGCGGCCATCCGCAGCAGCAGGGTGACCGCATTGCGTTCGGCATCGCGGTAGAGCGTCGTGACCTCGACGCCGGGGACCGGCGTGGCCTGCCAGGCGCGCTCACTGGCGCGCATCGAGAAGGTCGCCGGTAGCAGTGTTGGCGCCGGCGCCAGTACCGCCGTGACGCGCGCGAGAATCCGCTCCCGTAGCGCGGGCGGAGGGTCGATCGGCGTCAGTCCCGCCGGCAGGCTCGCGGCCGCGTCGTAGATCTCCGCGATTGCTCGCCGTTCGGCCTCGCTCGCCCGGGCCAGCCGTTCGAGGTAGGCGTCCTGCGACGGTTGGTCGAGTATACCCACCGCGTCCAGTGCAGCCAGTTCCTCGAGGTCGCGCCCGCTCACATCACCCGTCCGCACAATTGGCTCACCGTCTCCACGATACGGCGCGGGAGAACCGGCTTCTGGAGATACCCGGCAAAATCGGCGCAGCCGGCGCCGTCGCACAGATCCTCGCACCCGTAGGCGGTAAACGCCACCACGGGCAGCTTCCGCGACGAGCGTCCGGCGACAGTCCGGACCTCCTCGGCCAGCGAGAACCCGTCCACGCCAGGCATTCTGATGTCGGCCAGCATCACGTCAGGCCACGACTCTCTCAGGTGTGACAAGGCCGCCGCCGCCGACGATCCCGTAAAGACGCTCGCCCCGGCGCTTTCCAGCACCGTTCTGACCAGGTCGAGGGTGTCGTGATCGTCGTCCACAACCATCACCGTGAGCCCCTCGAGCGGAGGCGGTGCAGGGGGAGCGGCGCGCGCGGCCAGGTACTGCGACAACCCGACGGTGAACGGCGACGGCTCCCGGGCGATCGGTCGCCCCCCGCCGGCGTTGAGCCCGTCACGCAGCTTCAACAGCGCCAGGCGGATACGCGTTTTCACCGTGCCGAGCGGCTGGCGCAGCACGGTGGCGATCTCCGCGTGCGTCAGTCCCTCGTAGAACGCGAGCTCGAGGGCCACCCGCTGAGGCGCGGGCAGGGCATCGACCTTACCGCGCATCTGGCGGGCGCCCTCGTACTCGAGCACGCTGTCTTCCGGATCTCCGTCCTGGGTCGGGTAGCCGTCGAGGACACGTTCGTCCACCTGGACGTGCCGTCCGCGCGATACCCGGAGACGGTCGAGCGCACGGCTGCGCGTCATCATCACCAGCCACGCGCCGACCGAACCACGCGCCGGGTCGAACCGGCCCGCGTGCTCCCACGCCTGGACGAACGCGTCCTGCAGCACCTCCTCCGCGTCCCCGACGCTTCGGAGGATGCGGTGGCAGAGCGCATACAACCGCGCCGCGTGGCGGTCGTAGAGCTCGCCGAAGGCGGCCACGTCACGCGCCGCGGCGGCCGCGACCAGCTCCGCGTCGGTCCGGATGCTCAGGCGGGGCTCCGTTCGAGGGTATCGAGGATCAGGCGCGTGAAGGCAGCCAGGTCGATGGGCTTCGCCACGTGACGGTCGAATCCCGCTTCCTCCGAGCGCTGGCGCTCGGCCTCTCCGGCGTGCGAGCTGAGGGCGATCGCGATGACGTCGGGCGAGAGGGTACCGGCGCGCACCCTGGCGATCAGGCTCCATCCATCCTCGTCCGGCATCGTCAGGTCGGAGATCAGGATGTCAACCGGTGCGCGCGCCAGCCTGGCCATCGCTTCATCCGCGGATCCCGCGAGGATCACCGACGCGCCCGCGTGGGTTAACGCGTACTCCACCAGCTCGCGGTGATCGAAGTCGTCGTCCACGACGAGGATGCGGAAACCGGCCAGGCTGCCGGGCCGGAGGGCGGTTGGGCGTAACGGCGCGACCGGTGCCGCTGGCGTTTCGAGTCGCGCCGCGGGTAGCCACATCACGAACGTCGATCCCTTATCAGGACCAGCGCTCCTCGCCTCCAGGGTGCCGCCGTGGAGCTCCACCAGCCTGCGCGCGATGGAGAGGCCGAGACCGAGACCTCCCTGGCGGCGGGTGGCCGAGGGGTCAAGCTGCCGGAACGGCTCGAACATAGACAAGCGCTGATCTTCCGACATGCCGATGCCGGTGTCGGCCACCGTCATCGTGACGCCCTGGGGCTCGCCGCGCAGCGAGACGACCACACTGCCGCCGGCGGGCGTGAACTTCACGGCGTTGCTCAGGAGGTTCGTGACCACCTGTTCGAGCCGCTCCGCGTCGCCGTCACACGAGAGGCGGGCCTCGACGATGTCGGCCATGATCGCGACGCCTTTCTTCTCCGCGACCGACTCGATGGCCGCGATTGCGCGGCGGGCGATCGCGCCCAGGTTGACGACCTCCTGCGCGAGCCGCATCGATCCTGCGGCGATCCGGCTGGTGTCGATCAGATCGTCGATCAACACGGACTGGCGGCGGGCGTTCGCGTGGATGGCTTCCAGCGCGCGGACGGCGCGATCGGGTGTGACCACCCCGTCGAGCAGCACGTCCGCCCATCCCAGGATCGAGTTCAGCGGCGCCCGCAGCTCGTGCGACACCGTCGCGAGGAATTCGCTTTTCATCCGGCTGAGCTCTTCAGCCCGTGTCCTCGCCTCGAGCAGCGCGAGCGCGGCGGTGGTGAAATCCGCAAGCGCCGTCATCACCACCACGTCCCGGTTGGTGAACTGCGTCTCGTCGTGGGACACGATCCAGATCGTGCCCAGCTTGCCCGCGTCGCCGCGCAGTGGGATGACCAGGCCCTCGACAATCGGAGGGGTCGCCGAGCCGAGATAGGTAAAGTGCCGTGCAGGGGCGGCATACAGCTGCGCAGCCTTTCGCGTCAGGGTCTCGCCGCAGGGGCTGAAGGCTTCCGGGGTCGTTCCCCCCACATATCCCGCGTACTCGCCGCTGAGCGCAACCCACCTGAAGAGTCGGTGGCCGGGTGTTCCCGGCTCCAGCAGGCTGACCCCGGCCGAGCCCGCGTGACACAGCGTCGTGGCGAGCTCGGCGAGACATTTCAGCAGGCGCGAAGGATCGCTGGCCATCTGGCGGGCCAGCTCGACGAATGCGGCGTTCTCTGCCGCGAAGTCGCGAGGCGGCTCCGGCCGGGTCGCGAGCTGGTCGGTGATCAGGACCTCGCCTAACGCGCAGCCGGGGACGTGGTGGTGCACCGCACGGCTCGGTGCAAAGACGGGGCCCCGACTTCAGGTGGTGCCCTCTTCTTATCAGGCATGTAACGGCTGAGTCCATCCAGCGAGTCGCCGGAATGCGTAGTCCCGGTAATGAGCGCCAGATTCTGTCTTACCTCAGCCCTAATCATCTCCGTCCTGTCGATCGCGGTTCTTGCCGAGACGTCGAAGGCGAACCCGCGAATGCAGGCCGTGCTCGACCAGCTTGCGGCGCTCGGCGGCAAGCCGCTCCAGACCCTCTCGCCCGCGGAAGCTCGAAAGCAGCCCACGCCCGCCGACGCGGTCACAGCGCTGCTGCTCAAAGAGGGCAGGAGCGCCGCGCCAGAGCCGGTTGCGAGTGTGGAAGACCGCACGATCATGGGGCAGGGAGGCGAGATCGCGGTACGGGTGTACTGGCCCCGAGGCGAAGGCCCGTTCCCGGTCCTGCTCTACATCCACGGCGGCGGCTGGGTCATCGCCAACCTCGACACATACGATGCTTCGGCTCGGGCGCTGACCAATGCCGTCCAGGCGGTGGTCGTGTCCACGCACTACCGGCAGGCGCCCGAGCATCCGTACCCGGCGGCGCACAACGACGTCTACACGGCGTACCGGTGGGTGCTCGACAACGCCCAGAGCTTGAGGGGTGACCCGGCGCGAGTTGCCGTCGCCGGCGAAAGCGCAGGCGGCAACATGGCCGCGGTCGTCTCGATCCGCGCGCGCGATCAGCGCACCGTCCTGCCGCTGCACCAGTTGCTCGTGTACCCCGTCGCGGGCACCGACATGAACACCGAGTCCTATCGCGAGAACGCCAACGCCAGCCCGCTCAATAAGCCGCTGATGCAGTGGTTCGCGAAGCACTACCTGGGCGGCGCTGCGATGAAAGGCAATCCGGAGATCAATCTCTCGACCCGCAAGGACCTGAAGGGCCTGCCGCCCACCACCATCATCACCGCCGACATCGACCCCCTTCGCACCGAGGGACAGATGCTGGCCCGCGCGCTCCAGCGTGCGGGGGTCGCGGTGGCGACGCGCAACTTCGAAGGCGTCGCGCACGAGTTCTTCGGGATGGGTGCAGTCCTGCCAGAGGCGAAAGACGCGGTGGCGTTCGCGGCCGCGGAGCTGAAGAAGTCGTTCGTGCTCAGCCAGCACACGACCGCACGGAGCCCCGGCCGATGACGGCCGCGGGATCGGATCAATTCGACACGAAAGGGATGACCATGGACGATCTCACATCACGACGCCGGTTCATGTCGGCGTCGGCGCTGCTCGTCGGCGGAGTGGCGGCTCATACGCTCGTGCCCGGCACCGTCGGGGCGCAGGATGCGCGCCTGGCGCAGGACATTGCCGTGCTCAACTACGCGCTGACCCTGGAGCGGCTCGAGGCCGACTTCTACGTGCGCGGCCTGCAACGGTTCGGGGCGGCCGACTTTGCCGGGTTCGGCGTCGTCGGGCTCTTCGATCGCCTCCGCGACATCCGCGACCACGAGGTCGCCCACGTTGCCACCATCCAGAGCGTCGTCGAGAGCCTCGGCGGGTCGCCGGTCGTCGGCGGCGAGTTCGTGTTCCCGTACACGGACGCCCGCAGCTTCCTCCGCGTCGGCCAGGTGCTCGAGAACACCGGCGTCTCGGCGTACGACGGCGCGGTCGCGCTGCTGCGCGTCGGCGCGCTGCAGACGGCGAGCGCCACCATCGCCACCGTCGAGGCGCGTCACGCCGCCTACCTCAATTTCGTGAACGGCGACAACCCATTCCCGGCTGCCACCGACACGCCACGCTCGCCGGGCGACATCATCGCGGCAATTCAACCATTCGTGCGGACGGCGCCGGCGCCGGCGGCGCGCTGAGAGAGGACCAAGACATCATGCGATTGAGGCGACTGATTTTCGCGGCGGCGATCGCCCTGGCGATGCTGCCGGGCGCGGCGCAGGCCGACTGGCTCTTCACGCCCTTTGTGGGCGGCAATCTGGGCGGCGACACCGTCGAGACGCAGCCCAACTTCGGGATCTCTGCCGGCTGGATGGGCGCGGGCAAGATCGGCTTCGAGTTCGATGCGGGCTGGGCGCCGGATTTCTTCGACACGGGAAACGAGGACGCCGCGGGGCTCGTCAGCAACAGCTCGGTGGGCACCTACATGTTCAACGTCATCCTGGGCGCGCCGGTCGGCGGCCAGGGCGCGGGAGCGCGGCCCTACGCCTCGGCCGGACTCGGCGCGATCATGACGCGGGTGGAAAGCGATCTCGGGCTGATCGACGTCAAGGAGACCGACTTCGGGTGGAACGTCGGCGGCGGCGTCATGGGCTTCTTCAGCAACAGTGTCGGATTCCGCGGCGACATCCGCTACCTGGGGAACGCGCAGAACGAGCTCGAGGACAACCCGTTCACCGAAGACCTCGACCGCTTCGGCTTCTGGCGCCTGACCGGCGGCCTGGTGCTGCGCTTCGGCGCTACACCGTGACACAGCTTCAGATCGCGGCGGCATCTGCCGCCGCGATCCCCGACCTCTTCTGGTCAAAGCGGGGCGACGTCGCGTGCGTACTTCATGCGCCGGCTGCCGACGACCCGAAGTGGAAGGAAGAACGGTGGGTCCGGCTGTGGACACCGAAGCGCCGCCTGCGCTACCAGTGCCAGGCCTGCCATGGCACGCCGGTGGGGCGCCGCGTGACTATTCCTGATCGAAGAACTTAAGCGCCATGGCGCCGTGCGTGGCCGCGCCTCCGGCCCTCAACGCGGCCGCGAGGAACGACGCCTCGACGATCTCTTCACGCGTGGCGCCTGCATTCTTCGCCGCCTTGGCGTGGACCTCGAGACAATACGGGCACTGCGTCGTGCACGCGACCGCCACCGCGATCAGCTCGCGGTACTTCTGCGGGATCGCGCCGTCTTCCCGCCCGACGATCTTGTCGAGGGCGGCCCACGCGCCGAACTCCGCCGGCGCCAGCTGGCGCATGTCCCTGAGCCGCTTCAGGTCCGCAGGGTCGTGATAGTGATCGCTCATTCGTGATTCCTCCAGGGTGAAGGCGGGTCCACAGGACCCGCCCTACGTGTGACCGGAGCCGTCCGGTCCGCGGCGTGTAGGCCGGGTCCTTCGACCCGTCGTGTAGGCCGGGTCCTTTTGGACCCGGCGTAAAGTACACACATGATTCCATGGATCGCCGTGGCCGTGGGCGGCGCGCTCGGCTCGCTCGCGCGGTACGGCGTGACGACGCTGGCAGAGCGTCATCTGGTGTCCAGGTTTCCGTGGGGCACGTTCGTCGTCAACGTGCTGGGCTGCGTGGTGGCCGGCGTGCTGGCCGGACTGGTCGTCTCGGGCCGGCTGTCGATGCGAGATGGCTGGCGCGAGTTCGCGTTCGTCGGCCTGCTCGGCGGGTTCACGACATTCTCCGCGTTCAGCCTCGAGACGATCACGCTCATGCGATCCGGAGAAGGCCTGCTCGCGGTCGTCAATGTCGCTGCACAGGTGGCGCTTGGCCTGGTGGGACTGTACGCCGGTTTGAGAATTGCTATGACCTGAGTCATGCCACACAAGTGCGCCCGCGTACTTCTGGTCGCCGCGGCACTGGCGGCTTCCGCGGGTTGCGGAGCCGCGGCGAGGTTTCCAGTGTCAGCGGGCACCGGACCGAAGCCCGTGCTCCCCCCGCCGCACACCTCGCTCATCCCCACGGTTGACGTCGTGTCTGCGATCGGTTGGCAGGCTGGTGCCACGCCGACGGCGGCCGTGGGCACCAGGGTCGGCGCGTTCGCCGCCGGGCTCGATCATCCGCGCTGGCTGTACGTGCTGCCCAACGGCGATGTCCTGGTCGCCGAGACCAACGCCCCGCCGGGGACCCTGCACGGCAACGGCATCAAGGCGTGGTTTTACAAGCGCTACCAGAAGAAGTCCGGCGGCGACGTGCCGAGCGCCAACCGCATCACGCTGCTGCGCGACGCCGACGGCGACGGGGTGGCGGAGATGCGATCCGCATTCCTCGCTGGACTGACCTCGCCGTTCGGGATGGCCCTGGTCGGGAACACTCTCTACGTGGCCAACAGCGATGCCCTCGTGCGCTTTCCCTATGCCGAGGGTCAGACGCAGATCACCGTGCCCGCGACCAGGGTCGTGGACCTGCTGCCCGGGGGGCCACTCAACCACCACTGGACCAAGAGCCTGATCGCATCCGCGGACGGCTCGAAGCTGTATGTGGGCATCGGCTCGAACAGCGACCACGCGGAGAACGGCCTCGAGCAGGAAGAGGGACGCGCCGCCATCTGGGAGATTGACGCACCGAGCGGCGCCCATCGGATCTTCGCGTCCGGCCTGCGGAATCCGGTCGGCATGGCGTGGGAACCCGAGACCGGCGCTCTCTGGACCGCGGTCAACGAACGCGACGAGCTCGGAAGCGATCTCGTGCCCGACTACATGACGTCGGTGAAGGATGGAGGCTTCTACGGGTGGCCGTACAGCTACTTCGGCTCGATCGTGGACACACGCGTGAAGCCGCAGCGGCCTGACCTGGTCGCCACCGCGATCGTCCCCGACTACGCGCTCGGCCCGCACACCTCGTCACTCGGCCTGGCGCATTCGGGCACTACCACCCTGCCTCCGGCCTTCGCCCGCGGCATGTTCGTTGGCCAGCATGGTTCGTGGAACCGCAAGCCGCGCAGCGGCTACAAGGTCCTGTTCGTGCCGTTCTCCGGCGGCATGCCGTCGGGCGGACCGGTGGATGTCCTGACCGGATTCGTGAAGGACAACGGTGACGCGATGGGACGGCCGGTCGGTGTCGTCATCGACAAGCAGGGAGCCCTGCTCGTCGCTGACGACATCGGCAACGTCGTGTGGCGGGTGACTAACGCGTCGCGGACGCCGCCGGGGCGTTGAGCTCGTCGAGGACGACTCGGCCGCCGACGATCGTCATTACCGACCTGATGTCCTTGATCTGATCGGCGGGAATCGTCAGGTAGTCCTTGTCCATCACCACGATGTCCGCGAACCGGCCCGGCTGGATGGAACCAAGGTCGTTCTCCCGGAAGAACAGGTAGGCGTTGCTGCGCGTGTGCGCAATCAGCGCCGCTTCCCGGCTGACCGTGTGGGTGTTGACGACGGTGCCGCCGACCATCTTGCCGGTGACAGCCCAGTACAGGGTGGTGAACGGGCGGAACTGGTTCACCTCGAAGGCGTCGGTCCCGAGTCCCCACATGATGCCGCTGTCCTGGATCTCCCGCAGCGGCGGCATCGCGAACGCCTTGTCTCCCTGCGCGCGGTGGAGGAAGGCGCCTGACACCGTCTCCCTCGGGTGCACGGCGATGAACATGTTGAGGCGCTTCATCCGCTCGATCTGCGGCACGGTGACGCCTTCCATGTGCATGAAGCTCCATCGGAGCGGCCGGATGTTGATGTCCCTGGCGATCTTCTCCACCTCGCGAAGCTCGCCCTCGACCGCCTGCTCGGTCACGGTGTGAATCATGATCGGGATGCCCGCCTTCGCCGCCTCGCGGGCGAAGCGGCCCCACAGGTCCCACGCCTCCTGCGAGACGGGCGGCGGGAGGACCATGGAGAAGACGTCGCCGCCGCCGCCGCCGGCAAGGCCCTCGCCCCAGTTCGAGTTGTCCATCCACTCGTCGCCGTTGTGGTACCTGAGGGTGGGAATCGCCGCAAGCTGCTTCTCGATCGCGCCCGGCCCACCGCCCCGTCCGCCGCCGGGCGCCCCGCGCTGACAGAAGAACCGCATGCTGGCTTTCCCGTCGCGTTGAAACTCCCGGTACAGCTCCTCGAAGGTGCACGACCCGCCCGACGCCGTGAGCCCGGCCCTGGCGAGGTCGCGGAGCATCAACATCTGATTTGCGACGATGACGTCCTTCGGCAGGTTGGCCTGGCCCCCGTTGGGCGCGTCGAGGAACTTCGCGGCATTCCTGACGGTGTTGTTGCCGGCGACGGCGATGATGCCAGTGGCCCGTCCGCTGGCGTCGCGCAGGATCCAGGGCTGGTTCATCTTCTCGAGGCCGACCGCCTCGATCGCCTTGCTGTTCACGTAGGTCTCAGCGCGGGTGAACTGCAGGAAGACCGGGTTGTCGGGCGAGTACTTGTCCAGCTCGTCGCGGGTGAAGGGTATCTTGTCGTCCCTGAACTGGTCGGGCGACCAGCCACCGAGGTTATAGACCCACTGGCCCGGCCCCTTTTCCTTGCCCTTGGCGCGGATCATCTCGAGCGCCTGCTTGCGCGACTCGACCCCGTCGAAGCGGAGCTCGAGGTTCCAGTAGGCGCCCTCCTCCTGGAAATGCGCGTGGTTGTCGATCAGGCCGGGCACGACCGCCCGGCCGCGCAGGTCGATGCGCCGCGTGTTCGCCCCGGCGAGCCGGCTGATCTCCTGGTTCGTGCCGACCGCCACGATCCGATCGCCGCGCACGGCGACCGCCTGCGCAATCGAGAACCGGTCGTCGACCGTGATGATTTTCCCGTTGGCGAGGATCAGATCGGCCGCCGGAGGAGGCGGTGCCGCCTGCTGCGCTCCCGGCGCGACCCCGGCGACGATGATTGCGACCACCGCCGCGAACGCCATCGGTAACGAGGTCGAGCGAGTCATGGTGTGCTCCAAGAAAAAATGGCCGGGTCCAGAAGGACCCGGCCTGCGGAAGACTGCTCTTGTGGCGCGAACCCTTTCGGGTTCGCGCCCCACGTACTGCTTAGCGAGTGGACGGCGCGTTGAGCTCGTCGAGGAAAATCTTCCCGCCGACGATCGTCATCACCGACCTGAGGTCCTTGATCTGCTCCGCGGGCACCGTGAGGTAGTCCTTGTCGGTGACCACGATGTCGGCGAAGCGTCCCGGCTGGATCGAGCCGAGGTCGTTCTCGCGGAAGAACAGGTAGGCGTTGCTTCGCGTGTGGGCAATCAGCGCCTGCTCGCGGGTCACCGGAGTACGCAGCACCTTGAGACCGCCGACCATCTGCCCGGTGACCATCCACTGGATGGTCGTGAACGGGCGGTACTGGTTCACTTCGAAGGCGTCGGTGCCGATGCCCCACATGATGCCGCTGTCCTGGATGTACTTCAGCGGCGGGAACGTCCACGCCTTCTCGCCGTGGATCCGCTTGAACGACTCACCGGAGATGACGCCCCGCGGGTTCACCGCGATGAACATGTTCAGCTTCTTCATGCGGTCGACCTGGTCGGGCGTGACGCCCTCCATGTGCATGAACGCCCAGCGCAGGTGCCTGATCGGCATCTCCTTGGCCAGCGCCTCGACCTGTCTGAGCTGGCCCTCGATGTTCCACGGCATCGTCGAGTGGATGATGATCGGGATGTTCGCCTGCGCGGCGGCCCTCGCCACCCGTCCCCACTGCACGTAGGCCTCGTCGGGCGAGATCTGCTTGGTGTCGCCGACGTTGTCGACGATGTTGTAGAGGCGCTCGCCCCAGTTGGCGTTGCTCATCCACTCGTCGCCGTCGAAATACTTCGCCTTGGGAATCTCGGGCAGGAGCTTGTCAACCAGCGCGGCGCCCTGCAGTCCCTGCGTGCCGCCCGGAACGGTCGGCGAGTGGAGGCAGAAGAAGCGCATCGACAGCCGGCCCTGCTGCTGCCATGCCCGGTATTCCTTCGGGAAATCGCAGGAACCGCCCGACGAGGTGAGGCCAGCCTTCTGGAAGTCCTTCAGCATCGTCATCTGGCTGGTTTCGAAGATCTCCTTCGGGATCCGGTTCAGGAACCCGGCCGCGTTGCGGACCACGCCTGCGCCGGCATCTTCAACGATGCCCGTCGCACGGCCGCTGGCGTCGCGCTTGATCCAGGGGTCGGTCCGCTTCTCGAGGCCGATGGCTTCGATCGCCTTGCTGTTCAGGTAGGTCTCGACGCGCGTGAACTGCAGGAGCAGGGGGTTGTTCGGTGCGACCTGATCGAGCTCCGCGCGCGTGAACTGCTTCCGGTCGTCCGCGAACTGGTCCGGGGAGAAGCCGCCGAGCGTGTAGATCCACTCTCCCGGGCCCCGCTGCTTGGCGACGGCGCGGATCATGTCGAGCGCCTGCTTTCGCGACTCGATGCCGTCGAGACGCGTCTCGAGCGTCCAGTACTCGCCCTCTTCCTGGAAGTGCGCGTGGTTGTCGATGAACCCGGGAATGACCGACCGGCCGCGCAGGTCGATGCGGCTCGTGTTGGGCCCCGCCATCCGGTTGATGTCCTGGTTCGAGCCGACCGCGACGATCCGATCGCCGCGCACGGCGACCGCCTGCGCGATCGAAAACGTGTCGTCGACGGTGATGATCTTGCCGTTGGACAGGATCAGATCGGGCGCGGCCTGCTGCGCGCTCGGAAGCGCCGTCGCCACGGTCAATGCCACCGTGCATGCCAGTGCGGCCGCGACCGCCATCCGTATCGAAATCGAGCGTCTCATCATTCCCTCCCCAGTCACGATCCAGCGGGCTCCCGAGCGGCCCTTATGCAGGGGGGATCTTACATCCGCTACAATTTCGCCGCATGGCCATTCGTCTGCGCCGCTGGTTCGGGGTTCTGGGCGCGATTCTCGCGGTGATTCTGCTGGCCGTACCGGCCTACGTGGCCATGACCTGGGACCGGGTCTATGACGCGCCGCTCCCGGCGGTGCAGGCCAGCACCGATCCGGCCGTGCTCGCCCGCGGTGAATACCTGGTCTACGGGCCGGCGCACTGCGTGCAATGCCACGGCGGCTCGATGGATGCGATGCAGAAGCTGTCGGAGGGCCAGAAGGTCCCCCTGAGCGGCGGCCTCGAGTTCTCGCTTGGACCGCTCGGCACCGTGTATCCCTCCAACCTGACGCCGGATCCCGACACCGGGATTGGCCGCTACTCGGATGCACAGATTGCACGGATGATGCGCTGGTCGGTCCGTCCCAACGGCCGCTCGACGCTCGAGCCGCTGATGCCGTTCGGCAACATGAGCGACGACGACCTGGCCGCGGTGATTTCCTATCTCCGCTCTCAGCCACCGGTGAGAAACCCCGTCCCCGAGAACCGCTGGTCGGTGATGGGCAAGGTGATCAAGAGCTTCTCGCCGACGTTCAAGCCGCGATCGACGATCGATCCCCCGGCAATCGCGCCAGCGGAGGCGGCCACGACAGAGCGCGGCGAGTACCTGGCGCGCTACGTGACCAATTGCGTGGGGTGCCATACGCCGCGCGACCAGATGACGTTTGCCGCGACCGGTCCGGAGTATTCGGGCGGCATGGAGATGGAGCCGATACCGCTGCCAGGCGTCGACATGGCGACATGGTTCCTGACGCCGAACATCACGCCGATGAAGGGGAGCGGCCTGATGAAGTTCCCGGATCGCGAGACGTTCATCGCCCGCTTCCAGCGCGGCGGCCGCCAGCATGCGGGCTCGGTGATGCCCTGGGAACCCTTCGCGCGGATGAGCATCGAGGATCTCGGCGCGGTGTACAACTACCTGCACAGCCTCCAGCCCGAGGACGGGCCTACCGGTGACCCGACATTTCGAAAGACGGATTGAATGGTGATGCGTGTCGCGCTGGTGCTGTTCCTGTGCGCGCCGGTCCTCGCCGCGCAAGGCGGTTCCACAGGACCCGCCCCGCGTTCGCTACTCGCGCCCACCGGTACGCTTCGCGCGGTGTTCCTCGCGACCAACCCGGTGCAGGGTCGTGTCGATCCGCAGAGCGGCGCCACCAGCGGGCCCGCGCCCGATCTCGTGCGCGAGCTCGCGCGCCGGCTGGCCGTGCCCTACGTCATCACGCCCCTGCCCGACGCCGCGGCGGTCCTCGACGCCGTCACGCGCGGGAACGCCGATATCGGGTTCCTCGCCTACGAGGCGGCGCGCGCCGCGCAGGTCGAGTTCTCGACGCCCTATTCGCTGATGGCGAGCGCGTATGCCGTCCGGGCGGATTCGCCGATCAAGACGACGGCGGAGGTGGATCGCGCCGGCGTGAAGATCGGCGCCGTCAAGGGGCAGAGCCAGGAAATCTTCGTCAGCGCCAACGTCAAGCATGCGCGCCTGGACGTGCGTCCCGTCGTGCCGCCCAGCGACGCGCTCGCCGCGATGTTGATCTCGGGGGAGATCGATGCGTTTGCCGCCAACCGGGGGCGAATGGAGGATCTCGCGCGAATGTTCCCCCGGGTGCGCGTGCTTCCCGACAATTTTCTCGTCGTCGGCCAGGCGATCGTCGTCAACAAAGGCGAGAGCGCGCGCCGCGATGAGCTGAATCGCTTCCTCTCGGAGGTGCGCGCGTCAGGCTTCGTCAAGTCGTCCATTGCCAGCGCCGGAGTTGCCGGGGTCGAGGCTGCACCATAGAGAAATAAAAAATAGCCGAGCTCGGACGGCTCGGCGTTTGCTTTTAATGCCGTCACTAATGGACGACAGGCGAACGCGTGACCCTCGACCCCATGAGGTCATCGAGGCGTTCGATCGGGAGCGCGCCCGCGCTCGCGAGCTGGCCCGTCGGCACGACGAGAGCCTCCGGCATCACCACGCCCACGACAAGCAGGTCCTGATCGAGCGTCGCAAACACCCGCGGTAAGGCCAGAATCCCTGTAAAACCTCCGACCCCTGATATTATTGGGGGCTTACAGGAGACATATGCAGGTAGGACTTATCGGCTGGCGCGGCATGGTCGGCTCGGTACTCGTGCAGCGGATGCGCGAGGAACGGGACTTCGATCTCATCGACCCCATTTTTTTCACGACCTCCCAGGCAGGGCAGCCGGCTCCCAATGTTGGTAAGCCCGTACCCACGCTGAAGGACGCCCACGACATAGCGGCGCTCGTCGGTACCGACGCGCTGATTTCCTGTCAGGGAGGCGACTATACGGCCGAGGTGCACCCGCGCCTGCGCGCGGCCGGATGGAAGGGTTACTGGATCGACGCCGCCTCGACGCTGCGGATGAAGGACAACGCCGTGATCGTGCTCGATCCGGTGAACCGTTCGGTCATCGACAAGGCCATCGATTCGGGCGTCAACGACTTCGTCGGCGGCAACTGCACCGTCAGCCTGATGCTGATGGCGATGGCCGGGCTCTTCCGCGAAGGGCTCGTCGAGTGGGTCAGCGCGATGACCTACCAGGCGGCGTCGGGCGCCGGCGCCAAGAACATGCGCGAGCTCGTGTCGCAGATGGGCGCGCTGCACGCGGCGACCGCGTCGAGCCTCGCTGACCCGGCCTCGGCGATTCTCGACATCGACCGTACGGTCACCGAGACGCTGAGGGGCTCGTCGCTGCCGTCCGAGCAGTTTGGTCACCCGCTCGCGGGGAGCCTGCTGCCCTGGATCGACAAGGACCTCGGCAACGGACAGAGCAAGGAAGAGTGGAAGGGCCTTGCCGAGGCGAACAAGATCCTCGGCCGGCAGCACGCGCCGATTCCGGTGGACGGCCTGTGCATCCGCATCGGCGCGATGCGCTGCCACAGCCAGGCGCTGACCGTGAAGCTGACCAGGGACATCCCCGTCGCGGAGATCGAAGCGCTGCTCGCCGCCGCGCACGAATGGGTGCGCGTCGTGCCGAACCAGCGCGACGCCTCGCTCCGCGACCTGACCCCGACCGCGGTGTCGGGCACGCTGCAGGTGCCGATCGGGCGCCTGCGCAAGCTGGCGATGGGCCCCCAGTACCTGTCGGCCTTCACCGTCGGGGATCAGCTCCTCTGGGGCGCCGCGGAACCGCTTCGCCGCGTGCTCCGCATCATCCTCGGCGTCGGAGAGGCCAGCCGCCGCACGGCGGCGGCAGTAGGTCGCTAGGTTGCTGGGTAGCTACCGAGCTACCTAGCCACCCAGCCACCGAGCTACCTAACCCATGGTTGTTCAAAAGTTCGGCGGTACGTCGGTCGCCGATCCCGACGCGATCCGGCGCCTGATCGAGATCGTGCGCACGGCGCGCGACCGCGACGGCCGCGGGCCCGTCGTCGTCGTGTCGGCGCTGAGCAAGGTCACCGATGGCCTGCTGAACATCGCCTCCCTCGCCGGCGCGTCGCGGACCGACGAGGCGCTGGCGCAGGTGGAGCAGCTGCGCCAGCGGCACCGGAGCGTCGCCCAGGCGCTGGTCGCCGGCGCGGATCTCGATTCGCTGTTGACGCAGATCACCGATCAGTTCGATCAGCTCGCCGCGGTGGTGCGCGCGCTGGGGGTCCTGCGTGAAGTCTCCCCGCGCACGCTCGACGTCGTCGCCGCGATGGGCGAGCTCCTGAGCTCGCGGATCGTCGCGGCTGCCCTGGTGTCGGGTGGCGTGCCGGGAGCGTGGGTCGATGCGCGCAAGGTGATTGTCACCAACGACTCGTTCGTGCAGGCGGCGCCCCTCGTCCGGGAGACCAACGCCGCGCTCACATCGACCGTGTCGCCCCTGCTCGATGCCGGCCGCGTGCCGGTGATCGGCGGCTTCGTGGGCGCCACCATCGACGGCACCACCGCGACGCTCGGGCGGGGCGGGAGTGATTACTCCGGGGCGCTCGTCGGCGCGGGCCTTGACGCCGCGGAAATTCAGATCTGGACCGACGTGGACGGCATGCTGACCGCTGACCCCCGGTTGATCGACGCGCCGAAGCTGGTGCCGAGCCTCTCGTTCTCGGAGGCCGCGGAGCTGGCGTATTTCGGCGCCAAGGTGCTGCACCCCAGTACCATCGTGCCCGCGGTCGAGCGCAATATTCCCGTCCGTATCCTCAACTCGCTGAAGCCGGACGGCCAGGGGACGACGATCACCGCGCACGCCGCGGATTCGCCCTCGCTGCTGACCGGTCTCGCCGCCAAGCGCGACGTGACGGTGGTGGACATCACCTCGAGCCGGATGCTGAATTCATACGGCTTCCTGCGGCAGGTGTTCGAGGTGTTCGAGCGCTTCAAGACGGCGGTGGACGTGGTGACGACGTCGGAGGTGAGCGTGTCGGTGACGGTGGACGACCGCCGCAACCTGGAGGCGATCGTCGCGGCCCTGTCGGAGTGCGGAGAGGTGGCGATCGAGCCCGAGATGGCGCTGCTCTGCGCGGTGGGAGACCGGCTGCGCAACGAGCCGGAAATCGGCGCCCGCGTCATCCGCGTACTCGAAGAGGTGCCGCTGCGGATGATTTCGCAAGCCGCCTCGCGGCGGAATATCACCGTCGTCCTGCGGCAGGCGGACCTGCGGCACGCGATGCAGCGGCTGCACGAGGAATTCTTCACATGAAGCTCCTGATCGTCGGCTACGGCAAGATGGGACGGCTGATCGAGGAACTGGCGCCGGCGCAGGGGTGCGAGGTGAGCGGGCGCATCGACGTGGACCGCGGCGACTGGAACGTGCCGGCCGACGTGGCGGTGGATTTCTCCACCGCCGATGCGCTCGAAGCGAATTTTTCACGATATGCGGAGCGGAAGCTGCCGGTGGTGATCGGCACCACCGGCTGGTCGGCGCACGAAGCCGAGCTGCGCGAGGCCGCGGAGAAGGCGGGTCTCGGCGTCGTCGCGGCCGCGAACTTCTCCATCGGCGTGAACCTGTTTCAACTGATGGTCGCCGAGGCCGCCAGGCTGATGCAGCCGCATCCCGGCTTCGGCGCCTGGCTGCACGAGGCGCATCACAGCGCCAAGCGGGATGCGCCGTCGGGCACGGCGCTGATGCTGCGCGATACGATGGCGGCTGCGGGGTTCGACCGCCCGATCGACGTCTCGGCGACGCGCGCCGGGTCGATCCCGGGAATTCACACGATCGGATTCGACGGCCCCTCGGATACCATCGAGCTGACGCACACGGCCCGCGATCGTCGCGGTTTCGCCTCCGGCGCCCTGCTGGCGGCGCGCTGGATCCCGGGCCGCCGCGGCTGGTTCACAATGGCGGACGTACTAAACGAATCAATGCACAAGGCTCAAAACCCAAGTCACAAGGCGCAACTTTGAGCCTTGAGCTTTGCGCCTTGGGCTTTGTGCCTTTGAGGAGTGAGTGATGCGCACCCGATTTACCGGCCTGGGCACCGCTTTGATCACGCCGTTCCGGAAGGACGGCTCCGTCGACGAGGCGGCGGTCAAGCGGCTGGTCCGGCGGCAAGTCGATGCGGGGGTGCACTTCGTGTCGCCGTGCGGCACGACCGGTGAGGCGCCGACGCTCAGCCGCGCTGAGAAGCGGCGGGTGATCGAGCTGGTCGTCGAGGAAGTGAACCACCAGGTTCCCGTCCTCGCCGGCGCCGGCGGCTACGACACCAACGAGGTGGTGGAGCTCGCCCGCGAGCTCGAACGGGTGGGAGTGGACGGCCTGCTGTCGGTCACGCCGTACTACAACAAGCCCACGCAGGAAGGTCTCTACCGGCATTACAAGGAGATCGCGGACTGCACGGCGCTGCCGATCATTCTCTACAACGTGCCCGGCCGTACCGGCGTCAACCTGGAGCCGCAGACGGTCGTGCGGCTCGCGGAGCTGCGCTGCGGGATCGTCGGCGTGAAGGAGGCCTCGGGCAACGTGGTGCAGATGAGCGAAATCATCGCGTCGGTGCCCAGCGATTTCGTGCTGCTGAGCGGCGACGACCCGATCGCGGTGGCGGTGATGGCGATCGGCGGGCGCGGCCTGATCTCGGTGGCGTCCAACGCGGCGCCGGCCGAGATGGTCCAGATCATCGAGCTCGCCGAGAAGGGCGATTACGCCGCGGCGCGCAAGCTTCACATGTGGCTCTTCCCGTTCATCCAGGTGAACTTCGTCGAAGCCAATCCCATCCCGGTCAAGGCGGCGATGGCGGCAATGGGCCTGGTGGACGAGGTCTATCGGCTGCCGCTCGTGCCGCCCAGTCCCGCCGCCCGCGACAAGATCATGTCCGTGCTGCAGAACCTCAAGCTGCTCGGCGCCGCCGCCCGCGCGTAGCGTGGATCCGATCGATCCCGTCGCCCTCACCTGCGCGCTCGTCGACATCGATTCCACAACCGGGCAGGAGGGGGAGGCCGGCGTCTGGCTGGCGCGCTTCCTGCGCAACCGCGGCTATCGCGTCATGCAGCAGCCGGTGTCCGGCGACCGGTTCAACGTCTTCGCGCGCCTCGACGAGGCGCCTCAGCTGGTCTTCTCGACCCACTTCGACTGCGTCCCGCCGTTCTTCCGGAGCCGCCAGGAGCGCGGGCTGATCGTCGGCCGCGGCTCGTGCGATGCGAAGGGCATCCTCGCCGCGCAGGTCGCGGCGGCCGAACAGCTGCGCGCCGCGGGCGAGACGCGCGTCGGCCTGCTGTTTGTCGTCGGCGAGGAGCGGGGGAGTGACGGCGCGCGCGTCGCCAACGACACGGCCCCGCCCGGCGTCCGCTATCTCGTCAACGGCGAGCCGACCGAGAACCGGCTGGGGGCGGCGACCAGGGGCCTGCTGCGCGTGCGGCTGCGCGCGCAGGGCCGCGCGGCGCATTCGGCGTTTCCGGAGCTCGGCGACTCCGCCATCGACAAGCTGCTGGACGCGCTGATGGTGATTCGCGGCGTCCAATTTCCCGAGGACGCGCTGCTCGGCCGGACCCACTACACCGTCGGGCTGATCGAGGGCGGCGTGGCGCCCAACGTCGTGTCGGCGCACGCGTCCGCGGAGCTGCTCTTCCGGATTGTCGGCGACGCGGCTCCCGTGCGCGCCGCCCTCAACGTCGTGGACGGTCTCGTCACCATCGAGCAGGTCCTCGAGGTCCCGGCCGTCCGGCTGCACGTCGTCTCCGGGTTCGAAACCTCGGTGTTCCCGTACGCGACCGATGTCCCGGCGCTCACCAACTGGGGAACCCCACTGCTGCTGGGGCCAGGGTCAATCCACGTGGCGCATACCGACGACGAACACGTCCCGGTTGACGAACTTCTGGCGTCTGTTGAGCTGTACGCCTCGCTTGCGACGCGGTTGTTGTCGGGTCCACAGGACCCGCCGCGTACGGTAAACTGAGTCGTTGGTGGGTCGCACCGCGACTCGGGACCCTGTGCAACCACAGCCTGCGAACCGCGTCAGGGCCGGAAGGCAGCAGCGCTAAACAGACCCTGCGGTGTGGGCAGGTGCACCGGGTCGCGGTGGGATCCACCAACCCCTAGCAACTCCCAACTCCCAATTCCCAAGAAACGCCCAACGCTTGCGTTTTGGAAGTTGGGAGTTGCGTAGTTGGGAGTTGATTCATGGCCTTCCAGGTTCTTGCGCGCAAATGGCGTCCGCAGCGGTTCGACGATGTCGTCGGGCAGCAGGCGGTGACGCGTACGCTGCGCAACGCGATCACCAGCGGGCGCATTGCGCAGGCGTTCGTCTTCGCGGGACCGCGCGGCTGCGGCAAGACGACCACGGCACGGATCCTCGCGCGCGCGCTGAGCTGCATGAAAGGTGCGTCGGCCGATCCCTGCGGCGAGTGCGACGCCTGCATCGAGATCGCGCAGGGGCGGGACATCGACGTGCTCGAGATCGACGCCGCCAGCCATACCGGCATCGACAACATCCGTGAAGTGGTGATCGCCGGCCTGTCGATCGCGCCGGCCCGCAACCGCTACAAGATTTTCATCATCGACGAGGTCCACCAGTTGTCCGGCGCCTCGTTCAACGCCCTGCTCAAGTCGGTCGAGGAGCCGCCCTCGCACGTCGTCTTCATGATGGCGACGACCGAGCTCCACAAGATTCCCGACACCATCCTGTCGCGCTCGCAGGTGTTCGAGTTCCGCTCGATTTCCGCCGGGGCGATCGGCACGCAGCTTCGCACCATCTGCACGGCGGAGAAGATCGAGATTTCCGACGCCGCCATCGCGGTCATCGCCCGCGCCGCCGACGGCAGCATGCGCGACGCCCAGAGCGCGCTCGACCAGGTGATCGCCTTCGCCGGGACCACGGTGACGGTCGATGACGTGGCGACGGTGCTCGGGCTGGTGGGACGCGATCTGCTGTTCGACCTGATCGACGCCGTGGTCGAGGAAGACGGCCCGCGCGCGTTCGCGCTGGCCGATCGCGCGGTCGAGGCGGGACACGACCTCAAGCTTGTCTGCCGCGAGCTGACCCGCGTCGTGCGCGACGTGATGGTCATCTCCGTGGACCCCTCGCGCGCCGGGGACGGCGAGCTTGCGGAAGGGGAGCGGGAGCGCCTGACGCAGCTCGCCAGCCGCTTCTCGCGCGAGGACCTGATGCGCGCGTTCGAGCTGCTGGGAAAGGCGGAGTACGACATCCGCAACGCCTCGCATCCGCGCTACCACTTCGAGATGACCCTGCTGCGCTGGATGCACCTGCGCAAGCTGACACCGCTGACGGAGCTGATGCAGGGGATGAGGGAAAGTGCAGGTGCAGGTGCAAGTGCACGTGCGAGTGCACCGGCAGGTGCCGGTGCCCGTACGCCGGCCCCGGCCCCGCGCCCGGTCGCAGCGGCCCGGACCATCGCACCTGCCGAGCGGACCGTCGCACCAAAGCTCCCCCGCACCGTCGCACCCTCGGACGCACCCTCGCACCCTCGCACCATCGCACCTGTCGCACCGTCTTCGGGAGAAGCTTCGTTGAAAGACGCCTTCCTGGCAGAGGTACGTGCGGGGAAACAGTTCTTCTACAACACCGTCGTCGCCCAGGCGCAGCGGATCGACGTTGCCGCCGATCGCATCACGTTTTCGTTCCTGCCGACCCACCGCGCGCTGCGCGAGCAGTTCGACCAGTCGAAGACCTGGCTCGAGGCGATGGTCGAGCGCATCGCCGGCCGCAAGATGTCGGTGGTCGCGGTGCAGTCCGATGGCGCAGCGAGCCCGCCGCCGGCGGCGCCGCCCGCCGCCGCCCCCGCTGCTGATTCCCCGAAGCGAGACCTGAAAGCCGAGGCCATGTCCTCGTCGGCCGTCCAGGCGATGCTCGATGTCTTCCCCGCGGAAATCCGCGACGTTGAGGAGATGTAACCGTGAACGTTCAGGCGATGATGAAGCAAGCGCAGGAGATGCAGGCGCGCCTCCAGAAGCAGATGGCCGACATGCGCGTCGAGGCCACCGCCGGCGGCGGCATGGTGACGGTGGTCATCAACGGCACCAAGCAGCTCGAGTCGATCAGGATCGACCCGGAGGTCGTCTCCAAAGACGATGTGGAGATGCTGCAGGATTTGATCGTCGCAGCCTTCAACGACGCCGCGCGGAAGGTGGACGAGCAGCTCGGCCAGTCGATGAGTGGCCTCATGGGCGGGCTCAATATTCCCGGACTCTGATCCTCATTGTCCCTTCCTGAACCTCTATCGAGGCTGGTCGAGCAGCTCCAGAAGCTACCTGGCATCGGCGCCAAGAGCGCGCAGCGTCTCGCGTTCCATCTGTTGCGGAACCCGCGCGAGGATTGCGAGCGCCTGTGCGACGCGATCCGCGACGTCAAGGAGCGGGTGACCTACTGCTCGGCGTGCAACAACATCACCGACGCCGACCCGTGCGCGTTCTGCACCAGCGACTCCCGCAACCAGCGCCTCATCTGCGTGGTCGAGGAGCCGCAGAACGTCTCGGTGGTCGAGAAGACGCGGGAGTTCCGCGGCGTGTATCACGTGCTGATGGGAGCGCTCTCGCCGCTGCACGGCGTCGGGCCCGACGACCTCAAGATCAAAGGGCTGCTGCAGCGGGTGGGCGTGGGCGGTGTCGACGAGGTGATCCTGGCGACCAACCCGACCGTCGAGGGCGAAGCGACCGCGCTCTACCTCGCACGGCTGCTCAAGCCGCTCGGCGTGCGGGTGACGAGGATTGCGATGGGCATCCCGGTCGGGTCGGATCTAGAGTATGCGGACGAAGTGACGATGACCCGCGCCATGGAAGGTCGGCGCGAGCTCTGATGCGCCGCATTCTTGAATATTGATTTGGGATTGGTGATTCGTTGATGATGTGTGATTGTCGATTGGCGATTGGTGCGACGGCGCTGGTCTCGACGATCGCGATGTAATCAACAATCAAGAATCGCAAATCACAACGAATCAAGAATCAAGAATCGCGAATCGGCAATGTTACCCGCCGCCTACCAAGTTCCCGCCGCCATCATCCTGCTCGTAGGCGGCATCGTGGCATGTTTTTTTGGCTACCGGTTGTTCCGCATCGTGCTGGCGATCGGCGGCTTCATTCTCGGGGCGCTGATTGCCAGTTCGATCTTCGGCATGAGCGACACCGCGCCGATGATGATTGCCGCCGGGGTCGGCGGGCTGGTGGGCGCGGCGGTGCTGTTTTTCGCCTACTTCGTCGGCGTGGCGCTGACCGGCGCGGTACTCGGCGCGGTGATCGCGAATGTCGTGCTGGCGGCGGGTGACCGTGACCCGCACTTCCTCGTGGTCATCTTCTTCACCGTGGCAGGCGCGGCCGCGGCGATGTACCTGCAGCGCTACTTCATCATCGTCGGCACCGGCTTCGGCGGCGCGTGGACGATGATCGTCGGGGCGATGGCGCTGGTGGGGAACGAGACCGCCATGCAGGCCGCGGCGGCCGGGGACGTCTGGGTCGCGTATCCCATGAACCCCGCGCCAGGGCAGCGCTGGGTGCCGCTAGTGTGGCTGCTGCTGGGAGCGATCGGCGTCGGTGTCCAGCTCGGCATCACCGGCGGGGAAAAAGGGCGGGTTGTTCGCCGCAAGAAGAAAACGTAAGATCCAGAGGTTCGGCCCCGCCATACATTCCTCGGTAGCTCAATGGCAGAGCATCCGGCTGTTAACCGGAGGGTTGCTGGTTCGAGCCCAGCCCGAGGAGCCAACTTCCTTAAGCATTTCGCTCATCTCCTCGTCGAGCTCGTCCGATTGTGACGCGACCTGTGACGTGACGGTTTCGGATAAGTCGCAGGCCGGGCCTGCACGGCA